>JBILKO010000150.1:0-4607 GCA_044376615.1 Caulobacteraceae bacterium | reverse complement strand
CAGCCAAGAGGGTAATCTTGGCAAATACGCCCGCGCTTTGCCTTTGCTCTACGATGATATCGAGCGTGCCCAGGCTTTGGCTTAAGATGGCTACCGCGCCCAAGGCCACGGTCGCCATGACCGCCGGGCCGAGCAGTTGTCGGAACAGATATTGCTCGATTAGGCGCATAGGCAGTACGGGCGATCTTTCGCTAGAAATCACATAATGATCGGGCCAAGCCATTGCGGCGGCTGGTCCGGTGATCCATGTTCTAGCCTTATGCAGGCCCGGTGCCAACCGCTGTCGGTGCCTGGCCGCCGCCGCGTTTAACCCCGTCCAAGCCCTTGGGCGCAGGAGAGATTTATGCAGATCGAATTTGTTGCCCCCGCCACCGCACTATCCGCACAAACCGCTGTTGCGGTTATGGTTTTTGCCGACAAGGCCATGAGCAAGGCGGCCCAGTCTCTGGATGAGGCCTCAAGTGGCGCGCTGGTTAGGGCGATTGCCGCAAGCCGGTTTACCGGTGCCAAGGGCCAAAGCTTGGATATCGCCGCGCCTCATGGCCTCAATATTGGCCGGGTGATTCTGATGGGTTGCGGCGTGCGCGCCGAGTTTAACGCCAAGGCTGCTGAACAGGTCGCTGCATCGGCTTATAGTGCGGCAAAGGCGAGCGGCCTTGAGGTTCTGGCCATTGATCTGGCGGAGTGGGCCGTCGATGTCGCTGCTCAAGCGGGCCTGGGGGTGCGTCTGGCGGCCTACCGGTTTGACCGATATCGCACCACCGAAAAGCCCGATAAAAAGCCTTCTGTAACCAAGGTTCAGCTGGTTGTCTCCGATCCAGACAAGGCCACGGATGCGTTTGATCCGCTGTCGACCCTATCGGACGCCGTCTATTTTGCGCGCGACCTGATCTCCGAGCCCGCCAATATCCTCTATCCCGAAGAATTTGCCCGCCGGGTTAAACGCCTAGAAGCCCTCGGGCTCGATGTCGAAATCCTGGGCGAAAAGGAAATGGCAGCCCTGGGCATGGGCTCGCTGCTAGGCGTCGGGCAAGGCAGTATCCGTGAAAGCCAATTGGCGGTTATCCAGTGGAAGGGCGCCGCTGATCCGTCCGCCCAGCCGCTGGCCTTTGTCGGCAAGGGCGTCTGTTTCGATACTGGCGGCATATCGCTAAAGCCTGCTGACGGTATGGAAGACATGAAATGGGACATGGGCGGGGCTGCGGCCGTGGCTGGCCTGATGCATGCGCTGGCTGGCCGCAAGGCCAGGGTCAATGTGGTGGGTATTCTTGGCCTGGTCGAAAACATGCCGGGCGGCAATGCTCAGAGGCCTGGCGATATTGTGACTTCCATGTCGGGCAAGACGATTGAGGTGATCAATACCGATGCTGAGGGGCGGCTCGTTCTGGCCGATGCGCTTTGGTATTGTCAGCAGCGCTTTGCGCCCAAATTCATGGTTGATCTGGCCACCTTGACCGGGGCGATTATCATTTCACTCGGTCATGACTTTGCCGGCCTGTTCTCGAACAATGACGACCTAGCCGACAAGCTGCTGGCTGCCTCCAAGGCTTCGGGCGAGGGGCTATGGCGCCTGCCCATGCCGGCGGCCTATGAGAAGCAGATTGAGAGCATGGCGGCGGACGTCAAGAATCTCGGCGGCCGCCCCGGTGGCTCGATTACAGCGGCCCTGTTCCTGCAGCACTTCGTCAATGGTCTGCCCTGGGCGCATCTGGACATAGCTGGAACCGCCTGGAAGAAGCCATCGACCGATGCCACCATTCCCGACGGCGCGACTGGCTTTGGCGTGCAGCTCCTCGACCGCTTTGTCGCCGATCATTACGAGGCCTAAGGTGGGTGAGCCTTGCGAGGTCTGGTTCTATCATCTCGAGCGGACCTCGGCGGACAAGGTCCTGCCTGAATTGTTGGAAAAGACCTTGAAGCGGGGCTGGCGGGCTCAAGTGCGAACAGCATCGCCAGACCGGGTCGACTATCTGGACGACTGGCTGTGGCGCTTCCGCGAGGAAGCTTTCTTGCCGCATGGCACTGCGCAAGAGCCCATGGCCGATCGCCAGCCCATTCTTCTGGGAACTGACGCCGCCAATTCCAATCAGGCCCAGGCCCTGTTTTTGGTTGATGGCGCGGAACCAGCCGATTTGGACGGTTACGAGCGCTGCATCGTCCTGTTTGATGGCCGCGACGAGGCAGCGCTGAGCCAGGCCCGCAATCATTGGCGCCAATTCAAGGCGGCAGGCTTGCCGGTCTCCTATTGGCAACAGGGCGAAGGGCGTGGCTGGGAGAAAAAGGCATGAGGCTGGCCCTTATTTGTGTCGCATTGCTGCCTAGCCTGGCCTTGAGCGGCTGTTATGCGCCGAGGCCCGAGCCGTTTGCCAAGCCGCCCGCCGCCGCAAGCCCGGCAAGCCCAGTCTTGCCCTTTATTGCGACCAAGGATACGTGTGGCTTGGCCGAGCTTGCCTGGCTGATTGGTAAGCCCAAGACCGAAATCCCCGTGCCGGTCGATCCCTCGCGACGCCGGGTATATTGCGCGACCTGTATGATCACGCAGGACTATTCGCATGAGCGGCAGAATATTGTCTTTGACCCGGATTCGGGTCTGGTGGTGGGCCTAAGCTGCGGCTAGCCCCCTCCACCGCAGCGCCTACAACCCCGCCGCAAGCTTGGCCTTTTCATAATTCTCCGCGGCCTCCATCCAGCGCGCTTCGGCGACGTCTAGCTGTTCTTGCGCCCGTTCGCGTTGGCGCAGCAGGTCTTGCGCCTTGGCGGCAAAGGCGGGGTCGTTCAATTGGCTGTCGAGGGTGGTGAGCGATTTGGTGCAGCGGGCAAGCGCCTGCTCTGCCGATTCCATCTTGCGCTGCAATGGCGCGACCAGGGCTTGGGCATCGCGGTTGGCGGGTTTTGCGGCTAGGGCAGAAGGCACCGCTGATTTGGCCGCGGGCTCGTCACGGACCTGGGTGGGGGCGCGGGCGGCGACGCGGGCGCGGTCGAGCACGAATTTGGCATAATCGTCCATATCGCCGGTAAAGGGCTTAACCGAGCCATCGGCGGCGAGCCAAAGCCGGTCGGCGACCATTTCCATGAGTGAGCGGTCGTGGGTGATCAGGATCACAGCGCCTTCATAGTCGTTCAGGGCATCAAGCAGGGCCCGGCGGCTGTCAATATCGAGGTGATTGGTCGGCTCATCGAGGATCAGCATGTGCGGCGCGCGCATGGCGACCATATTCAGCAAGAGCCGGGCCCGCTCGCCGCCGGACAGGTTTGCCACCGTGGTTTCGGTCTTGTCATAACCCAGGCCAAATTGGGCGAGTTTTGAGCGCCTAGCGGCCTCTGTCGCATCGGGCATGGCGCGGCGGATGATTTCCAGCGGCGTATCATCGGGGTCCATGGCCTCGATCTGGTGCTGGTGGAACCAGCCGACCTGCATGCGCTTGTCGCGGTGAATATGGCCGCCCTGGATCTCCAGCGCCCCGGCAATCAGCTTGGCAAAGGTCGATTTACCCGCACCATTAACGCCCAAAAGCCCGATCCGGTCATCAATATCCATGCGCAGATTGAGGTGTTTCAGGATGGCCTTGCCATCATAGCCGACACTGGCCCCCTCGAGCCGCACAAGTGGCGGGGCGAGCGGGCGGGGCGGTGAGGGCAGGGTAAAGGG
Source organism: Caulobacteraceae bacterium (assembly GCA_044376615.1). Classification (GTDB taxonomy): domain Bacteria; phylum Pseudomonadota; class Alphaproteobacteria; order Caulobacterales; family Caulobacteraceae; genus CAISGS01. The sequence goes on along the minus strand of JBILKO010000150.1, from coordinate 958 downwards.
CGCGACCCGCTCTTCAATCGTTGCGCCAATCGGCTGCAGCTTGGCCAGGCGTTTTAGGCGTGACTGGGCTTGGGTTGCCTTAGACGCCTTGGCCCGGAAACGGTCGACAAAGGCTTGTAGATGGGCGCGCTCGGCCTCCTGCTTAACCCGATTGGCCGATAGGAGGCGCAGCTTTTCGCCGCGCATGCGCTCAAAATCGTCATAGCCGCCCGTATAGATTTCCAGCTTGCCATCGGTCAGGTGCAGGATGTGATCGACCGAATTGTTCAAGAGCTCGCGGTCATGGCTGATGATCAAGGCGGTGTGCGGATATTTTTTCAGCCGCGCCTCGAGCCACATGGCCCCTTCTAGATCCAGATAATTGGTCGGCTCATCGAGCAGCAGTAGGTCAGGCTCGGCAAATAGGGCCGCAGCCAAGGCTACCCGCATGCGCCAGCCGCCGGAAAATTCGGCCATCGTGCGGCTAAGATCGGCGGTCGAAAAGCCAAGACCTGAGAGGATTTCAGCGGCGCGGGATGGCGCACGGTCGGCGTCAATCTCGATCAGGCGGCCATAGATCTCGCCCATCCGCTCTGGCGGTGCAGTCTCCAGTTCCTGTAACAGGCTGTGGCGCTCAATATCGGCCTCTAGGATCGTGTCGATCAGGGTGACCGGTGTGGCCGGGTGTTCTTGGCTGACCGAGCCGATGCGGGCATTTTTCGGCATGGTGATATCACCGCCACCGGAATGCACCTCATTCAAGATCAGCTTGAACAGGGTGGACTTGCCCACACCGTTGCGCCCGACCAGCCCGACCTTGGCGCCGGTGGGCAGACTGACTGTGGCATCATTCAAAAAGCGGCGACCCCAGGCGGTATAGGTCAGGTCTTTGATCTGTAACATAGGGGCCTTAGGGCGTTAGGGACGGGTTCGAGCGGCAATCGCGCTTATCCGAACATCAGATGATGAGCAAAGGTTG
>JBILKO010000067.1:0-13457 GCA_044376615.1 Caulobacteraceae bacterium | reverse complement strand
AAAACCGGTCAGCCGGTCAGGGGCCGTTCTTTTGCGGGGCGGGGGCCTATCGCCATCATGTTCCGGCCACGGTCGATCACATTATTCAGCGCTCGGAATTCCTGACCAGCTATACGCCCTATCAGCCTGAGATTGCTCAGGGCACCTTGCAATATCTCTATGAGTTCCAGACCCAGGTTGCGGCCCTAACCGGTATGGAGGTGGCCAATGCCTCCATGTATGACGGCTCTACCGCCACCGCCGAGGCCGTGATGATGGCCGCGCGCGTCACCCGGCGCGGCAAGGCGGTGCTGTCTGGTGGTCTGCATCCCCATTATGCCCGCACAACCGAGACCCTGGCCCGGGTGGCCGGTGTCGCGGTCTCGCGCCAGGCCGCCGCGATCGATGCTGAGGCGGCTGTGATCGAGGCCATTGATGCCGACACAGCCTGCGTCGTGGTCCAGACCCCGAACGTGTTTGGCACCGTTACCGATGTCAGCGCCATTGCCGCCGCCGCCCAGGCCAAGGGGGCCTTGCTGATCGTGGTCGTGACGGAGGTCGTGTCGCTAGGCCTCCTGAAAAGCCCCGGCGAAATGGGGGCTGATATTGTCGTGGCCGAGGGCCAATCAATCGGCAATCCGCTCAATTTTGGCGGCCCCTATGTTGGCCTGTTCGCGGTCCGGGAAAAACATGTCCGCCAGATGCCGGGGCGGGTCTGCGGCGAGACCGTCGATGCGGACGGGCGGCGCGGCTTTGTCCTGACCCTATCGACCCGCGAGCAACATATTCGCCGCGATAAGGCGACCTCGAATATCTGCACCAATTCCGGCCTCTGCGCCCTGGCCTTTACCATTCATATGAGCCTGCTGGGCGAGACCGGGCTTCGGCAACTCGCCGCGATCAACCACGCTAAGGCCCGGCAATTGGCGACGGCCCTAGGGGGCGTGCCTGGGATCGAGATCCTCACCCCCCGCTATTTCAACGAATTTGCCATTCGCGTGCCGGGCAAGGCCGAGGTTCTGGTCGAGGCCCTGGCGGCTAAAGGCATACTCGCAGGCGTGCCGATGTCGCGGCTATCGCCGGGCAGCCTGGAGGATGTGCTCCTGATCTGCGCGACCGAGACCACGACCGATGCTGATATGGCCGCCCTAGCGACCGCCCTTTCGAAAGGCTTTTGAGATGAGCATGAATACGATTGGCCGTCCGACCCGGCCCAATGTCTCGGCCTCTGTACCCGAAACCTTGAGCGGTGGGCGCGGCCTGTTGCAGGATGAGCCGCTGATTTTTGAACTGGGCGGCTGGGACAAGACCGGCGTGGATTTGCCGCCCGCCGGGCTGGATGCCTCTGACCTTGGCGATCTGGTACGCACGGCGCCGATTGGCCTGCCGGGTCTGAGCGAGCCCGAGGCCATGCGCCATTATGTGCGGCTTAGCCAAAAGAACCATGCGATTGACCTGGCCCTCTATCCGCTCGGCTCTTGCACCATGAAACATAATCCGCGCCTGAATGAGAAGATGGCGCGGCTTCCCGGCTTTGCCGATCTACACCCCTTGCAGCCGGTCTCGACCGTGCAGGGGGCCCTGGCCCTGATGGATCAGCTGGCGCACTGGCTGATGACCTTGACCGGCATGTCGGCCGTGGCCCTGTCGCCCAAGGCCGGGGCGCATGGTGAGCTGTGCGGCCTATTGGCCATTCGGGCGGCGCATGAGGCCAGGGGCGATGCGCGCAAGCGGGTGCTGGTGCCAACCTCGGCCCATGGCACCAATCCAGCCACGGCCGCCTTTGTCGGCTATGCGGTCGAGGAAATCGCCCAGACCGCCGATGGCCGCGTCGATATTGCCGATCTGGCGGCCAAGCTGGGACCCGACGTCGCCGCCATCATGGTGACCAATCCCAATACATGCGGCCTGTTTGAGCGCGATATCCTCCAGATCGCCGAGCTGGTCCATGCAGCGGGCGCTTATTTCTACTGCGACGGGGCCAATTTCAACGCCATAGTCGGGCTGGTGCGGCCAGGGGATCTGGGCGTCGATGCCATGCATATCAATCTGCACAAGACCTTTTCGACGCCGCATGGCGGTGGTGGCCCAGGCGCGGGTCCCGTGGTCTTGTCCGCGGCGCTTGCCCCCTTTGCCCCAACGCCGTTCGTGGTCAAGACAGACAGTGGGTTTGGCCTAGCCGAATACAAGACTGGCGAGGCCAGCCAGGCCTTTGGCCGCTTGTGTGCCTTTCATGGTCAGATGGGCATGTTTGTTCGGGCCATGGCCTATATGCTCAGCCACGGCGCAGATGGCTTAAAACAGGTGGCCGAGGATGCTGTCCTCAATGCCAATTATATCAAGGCCAGGCTGTCGGGCGTTATGAGCGCCTCATTCGATGGTCCCTGCATGCATGAGGCCTTGTTCGATGATCACTGGCTGGAGGGGACGGGCGTGACCACGCTCGATTTTGCCAAGGCCATGATCGATGAGGGCTTTCATCCCATGACCATGTATTTCCCCCTGGTCGTACATGGGGCCATGTTGATTGAGCCGACCGAGACCGAATCGAAGGCCGAACTGGACCGGTTTTGCGATACCCTCACCCTGCTCGCCAAGGCGGCCAAGGCCGGCGATGTCGAACGGTTTACGGGCGCGCCCTTCCATGCCCCCATGCGGCGTCTGGACGAGACCCAGGCGGCCAGGCGGCCAAAACTGCGCTGGCGGCCAGAGCCGGATCAAATGGCTGCAGCACAATAGCAACGGCTGACATTAAATCTTATCCATACTTGGATAAGTGTCTTTAAATAGCGCTATGGCATAAGCATATCATGCGAGTCGCTTGACGAGGTTTTGGAATGGTTCGGAAAACCTGTCCTGTGCAAATGTTAGAGCCATGTCCCAAACCCTTGTTCTGCCCCTGATGAAACCTGAACCTGCTGCACCGCCGAAACGAGGCCTGGTCGAGATCCTATCGCGCTGGGGCCTGTCCATATTGGGCGGGCTTATGGTTCTGCTTGGCATCGCCATTGCCCCGTTGCCTGGCCCGTTTGGCATTCCGATTATGGTCGTGGGCTTGATGCTCCTCTTGCGCAGCTCCTATTGGGCCAGGCGCGCCTTTGTGAAGCTACAATATCAGCATCCGCGCTTTGTCTTTCCGCTGCGCCGCCTGTTGCGCCGCGATCCGGAAGTCATGCCGGTCGTCTGGCAGCAGTTCCTGCGGATCGAGCGGATGATTCTGCCACGGGCCTGGCGGTTTTTGCGAAAGCTTAGGCTAAGGGTCCGGGGCACACGTCCGGTCTGAGGTATTGTTGCAACGCACAAAAAAATCGATCTATGACCAGACGATTCACCAGTTTCAATAATCGTTCGTCATCATTTCTGACTTAATTGGGTCGTATAGTTCAGTTCTTAAATCGCCTTTTAGCTGAGTCTCACACCCGCCCATGGCCCTTGCCTTGAGTCAGAACCCTTTGTCGTCGACCGACAATGCCGCCGCGATCCGTGCGAGCGTGCGCCAGCTGGCGCGCCTGGCCCTGGTCGTGCTCGGGGGTCTAGTCATGACCGTTGGTGTGGTCTTGGCCCTGTTGCCTGGGCATTTGGGCGTGCCGATCTTGGTCATTGGCCTGATGATCGTGCTGCGAAACTCCCTGCCAGCGCGCAAGGAATTCATCAAGCTTCAGCGCAAGCACCCCAATTTCGTGTTTCCGCTACGCCGTTTGATGCGGCGTGAGCCTGAGGTCATGCCCGTGGTCTGGCAGTCGATCTTGCGGACCGAGCGGATGATTATGCCACGCAAATGGCGGGTGAGCCGTAAGGTTCGGGTTCGCTATTTCCGTAGGCATCGTCTGACCCACTAGGTGCATATCCCCAAACGCAACCGGGCCGAAGATCACTCTCCGGCCCGGCTTTTTTTTGGCGTTTAGCTCCTAGCCTATTGCAGCTTGCTGGCCATTTGCAACACCGCGCTATCGATCAAGGGGTCGGACTTCAGACCCTTGAGGCGGCTTTGCAAAATGCTGGCCGAGACCTGGGCGGCCAATTCGGCGGCTGCGGCCTTGACCTCAGCCGTGGCCGCAGCCTCTGCCGAGGCAATTTTGCGCTCAGCCATGGCCTGACGACGGGTAATCTCCTCGTCAAGCTTGGCCTTAGCCTCCTTAGCCAGACGCTTGGCGTCGGCCTTGGCGGCCGCAATCATGCCCTCAGCCAGACGTTCAGATTCGTCCTTTTGCTGCTGGATCTGTGCCAAAAGCGCCTCGGCTTCCTCGCGCAGGCGCTTGGCCTCATCGAGTTCGCTCTGGATCTTTTGGGCATAGCCATCCAGGCCCTTGGCCGCTGCCCCTGGGACCTTCAGATAGATCAGAAGGCCGAAGAACAGCACCAGGGCGGTAGCGACCCAAAACTCAGCATCATGCAGAATTTCCATGTCTTGGGTTCCTTACGCCTTGGCTTGTGACAGAGCCGCTTCGACCTCTTCGGTCGTGGCGGCAACGCCGGTCAGCTTGTCGGTGATCGCCAGGGCAATGTCAGACGCAATGGTACGAACATTGCCAAGCGCCAGATCGCGGGAGGCCTTGATCCTTTGTTCCGCCTCAGCCAGCTTTTCGGCCAGAACCGCTTCTTCAGCGGCCTGACGCGAGGCGGCCTCAGCATTGGCCTTGGTCTTTGCATCGGAGGCCAGCTTTTGAGACTGGGCGCGGGCCTTGGCGAGTTCCGCCGCCGCTTCCGCGCTTTGGGCCTCGGCCTTGGCCTTAAGGTCCCGGGCCTCTGCAATATCGCCTGCAATCTTGTCGGCCCGGGCCTTGATCGTGTCACCGACGCGCGGCAACAAGAGCTTGGACAGAGAGACATAGAGCACGACAAAGATCAGTAGCAGCCAAACAATCTGGCCGGGCCACCACACGAACTGGAATTGCGGCAAGCCGCCGCCGCTGGCATGGCCAGCCGCTTCGGTGGTTGCGTGTGTTTGTGGGGTTTCGCTGGCCATGACGCTCTGGGCTTAGGCGAAGAGGATCAGGAAGGCGATGACGAGGGCGAAAATGCCCAGGGCTTCGGTCAGGGCCATGCCGAGGAACAGCATGGGGCGCTCGCCAGCGGCGGCCGAAGGATTGCGAATGGCAGCGGCCAGATAGCTACCGAACAGGTTACCAAGGCCGATACCAGCCCCGATCATGCCCAGCATGGCCAGACCAGCGCCGATGTATTTTGCGGATGCAGCGTCCATAAGAGTCTTCCTTTTTCAGTGGTTTGGTTAGGTGAGAGACGAAAAAACGACGAACCTAGTGGCTGTGAAGATTCACGACATCGTTCAGGTAAACGCAGGTCAAGGCAGCGAACACAAAGGCCTGGAGGAAGGACACGATGAATTCGAGTGCGGTCAGGGCAACCACGCTACCCAAGGATACAACCGAGCCCAGATATCCGAGCGAGGCCAATCCCCCTCCTGCGGCCAAAAGGCCGAGGGAGACAATGAAACCGGCGAAAATCTTTAGAACGACGTGGCCACCGATCATATTGCCGAACAGACGCAAGGCCAGGGTCACTGGCCGCACCAGAAAGGAAATGATCTCGATGGGCACCATCAGGATCAGCAAGTACCAAGGCACGCCCGAAGGGACGAACAACTTGTACATGCCCAGCCCATTACGAGCCACGCCGACCACCACGACCGTCAATATGGTCAAGAGGGCCAGGGTCGCGGTCACGGCCAGCTGAGACGTGGCTGTAAACACGAGGAACATGCCCAGAAAATTCATCGCCAGGATGAATGAGAACAGGGTGAACACAAACGGGAAGAAGACCTTCCCATCATGGCCAATGATCGACTCGGCCAGATCATCCACCAGGCTATAGAGCATTTCGCCCACCGCCTGCAGACGACCCGGAACGATCGCCCGGCGTGCCGCAAGGGCAAAAAATAGGCAAACCAGCCCAGCGGCCAGGCCCATCGACACCACAGAATTGGTAATCGACAGGTCGACTTGACCCAGTCCAGGAACGCTCACCACTGGCAAATCCACAACCTTGTGGATCTGGAACTGGTGCATTGGATCAGCCATGCGCCCTCATTCTCCTCGGTTCGGCCCGCCCTTGGCAGGTCCGTCTTCGTCATCATCACCCCGCCTAGGCAGCGGTTCATCCGGCCCAGGCGCGATAGACGCTGTATTCCCCATGCGCCCGGCAGTGCGGACGACCATGAAAACCGATAGCCCAGTGCCGATCAGCATCCCGCCAATCAGGCCCCAAGGGCTGGTATGCAATACCTGGTCAAGCAGCCAGCCAAGGCCAAGCCCGCCCAAAATTCCGCCGATCAAGTCCGCCAAAACACGATAGCCATCATGGCCAGCGTCTTGGCGGTGTCGCTTCACCTTGCGTGCCCGAGATGCCTCAAAGGCATCCAGCTTGGCATTGAGGCTTGATAAAGCCGCTTGGTGCGGGGGCGGCACAGGTGCTTCCGGTTCAGAATTGTCGGACTGCGACATGCGCTGGCCTGGCTTTCCCGAATCCGAGCCGCAAATTGCGCCCCTTTTGATCGTGGCGGAACCTATAGGCCAAGCCTGCCCGGGTCAAGATTAGCTGGGCGGAAGTCTAGCGATCATTTTGCCGCGCCCCCAACTTATCCTCTTTCCCCGCGGAGGCGGGGACCCAGAGTGATGATCTCAGGCTGTGCGACCTGGTCTGGGTCCCCGCCTCCGCGGGGAAAGAGGTAGAGAGGCTTGGGAAAGCGGCCTACTGCGCCACGAGCGCCTCGGCCTGGCGCAGATCTACCGAGACCAACTGCGACACGCCGCGCTCGGCCATGGTGACGCCAAATAGCCGGTCCATGCGGGACATGGTCACGGGATTATGGGTGATGGTGATAAAGCGGGTTTCCGTGCGCTGGCGCATCTCGGCCAACATATTGCAGAACCGGTCGACATTGGCATCGTCCAGGGGCGCATCCACTTCGTCGAGCACACAGATCGGGGCGGGATTGGCCAAGAACACGCCAAAGATCAGGGCCGCCGCCGTCAGGGCCTGCTCACCGCCGCTCATCAAGGACATGGTCGACAGCCGCTTACCCGGTGGGCAGGCAAAGATTTCGAGGCCAGCCTCCAGCGGATCATCGGACTCAATCAGACGAAGCTCGGCCTGGCCGCCGCCAAACAGGGCCTGGAACAGGGTCTGGAAATGACCATTGATCACATCAAAGGCGGCCAGCAGCCGTTCACGCCCCTCAGCATTTAAGGTCTCAATCCCGTCGCGAAGGCGGCCAATGGCCCCGGTCAGGTCGCCGCGTTCAGCCTGCATGGATTCAAGCCGGGCGCTGTATTCCTCGGCCTCTTCCTCGGCGCGTAGATTGACCGCGCCGATCTGGTCGCGTTCGCGCTCTAGGCCCAACAGGTGCGCTTCGATACCGCCGGTGTCGGCGGGAATGGCGGTCGCCTCATCCATCAGTTTTTGCCCAAGGGCTTCGGGCTCCATCCGCACGCCTTCGCGGATATTGTGGCTGAGCTCAGCTAGGCGTTCGCGGGCGCCGTCGAGCCGGGCGGATAGGGCAGCGCGCTGTTCGCGGGCCTGGGCGGCGGCTTGCTCGGCAGCGCGTTGCTCGCGGTCGGCGATCAGGCGGGCATCATCGGCGGCGGCCAGGGCATCACCGGCCTTGCTGCGCCGGGCTTCGGCCACGGCGTACTCGTCCATCAGGGTCTGTTTGCGCGCTTCCAGCGCAGCGGGGGCTTGACGGGCAGCATCGAGTTCGGCGGCGGCGCGGGCCTGATCTTTCTCCAAAGCTTCGAGCCTTGCCTGAGCGGCGCTTGCCCTCCGGGTCCAGTCGGCATGGTCGCGGTCCAGGGCCTCAAGCCGCCGCGTGCGGCCTGCGCGTTCTCGGGCCTCATTATCAAGCGCCATTCGGGCCTGGGCTGCCGCCTCACGGGCCTGGGCCGAGGCGTCACGCGCGGCGCTAAGCTGGCCGGGCAGGTCGTCACTGACGGGCAAGGCGGCCTCGTCGGCTAAGGCCACGTCATAGGCGGTCTGGGCATCGGCCTGTTCGGCGGCCAAACGATCGAGCGCTTCATCCAGGGACTGGGCCCTTGCGTCGCGTCGCGCGGCCTCGCGGGCCAGGTATTCGAGCTTGTCGCGAGCAAGGTTGACCGCGCGTTCGGCTTCTGGCGGTGTGCGGCGCGCAAGCCTTAGCGCCTCATCGGCGGCCTTGACCCGCGCCTCGGCCTGGCTGTGGGCCTCCGCGGCCTTGGCTGCCTCTGGCGCCAGGTTCGCAATCCGGTCTTCAAGCTCAGCCAGGCGGGTCTTTTGTTCAAGCCGCACGGCAGCGGGGCGGGGCGCATCGGCGCGGGCCACAAACCCGTCCCAGCGCCAAAGATCGCCTTCTTTTGAGACCAGCCTGGCCCCGACGTTCAAGTTGGCCTGCAAGCGATCGCCATCTTCGCGCGCCACCAAGGCCGTATGGCCAAGCCTTGCCGCCAGGGCGGGCGGGGCCTTGATCAGCGGGGCAAGCGGCGTTGCCCCCGCCGGCCAGCTTGGCGCGGCAATCTCACGCCCACCCCAAAACGCCTTGGCCTTGCGGTCGAGCGCGGCGTCCAGATCATCGCCAAGGGCCGCAGCCAAGGCGGCTTCATAACCCTTGTCTGGCGAGACTGAATCCAGCGCCGGGGCAAAGCCGTCCTTTTGCCGGGGGGTGGTCAACTGGGTCAGGCCCTTGGCCTCGGTCTTGAGGCGGCCCAGCACGTCCTCGCCCTCACGCACAGCCTGGCGGGCTTCAGATTCGGCCTGGGCGGCAGAAGTGCGTTCGGCTTCTGCAGCTTCAACCGCGGCCCTGGCGGCTTGGAGCGCCTCGGTGGCCGCTGCGAGCCCCGCCTTGGCGCCGTCCATTTCGGGCGTATTGTCGGGGCCAAGGCTGGCGCGGTCAAAGCGCGCGGCATCTAGGGCGGTGCTGGCGCGCTCTAGCCTGGCCCTAGCATCCTGGCTTCGCGCCTGGGCGGCCCGGCGGCTAGCCTCATGTCCGGCGAGCCTGGCGGCTAGGGCCTCAACTTCTGCCTCAGCAGCGGCGCGGCGGGCCTCGGCGGCATCGAAATCGGCCTGCAGCTGGGGCATACGCTCGGGCGCATTGGCGACGCGCTTAGCCAGGTCATCGCGTTCCAGCGATAGGCGTTCAAGGGCAGCCTTGGCATCCTCAACGATCTGGGCCTCGCGGGCGCGGTCGTCGTGTAGACGGCCTAGCGCATCACCGATGCGCTTGACGGTCTCTGCGGCCTGTTCGACATCGCGCTCGGCCCGGTCTTTTTCGATGGCCAGGCGGTGCAGGACGGCGGCGGCGACCTGTTCCTCGTCGCGCAGGGGCTTGATCGCTTCTTCGGCCTTAAGCGCGGCAGTGGCGGCGAGGGCGGCAGCGCGGGTGGCGAGTTCGACATTACGGCCACTGGCCTGGCTTTCGGCCTCAGCCTTGATCAGCACCTCACGCGCCTCTGACCATTTTGCATACAACACGGCCCCTTGCAGGGCGCGTATCTCGGCCGAGAGCCTCTTATACTTTTCAGCCTGGCGGGCCTCGCGGCGCAGGCGGGTCAGGGCCGCCTCTAACTCGCCAGTGACATCGTCCAGGCGGGTTAGGTTAGTCTCGGCCGCGCGTAGTCTAAGCTCGGCCTCGTGACGGCGGGTATGCAGGCCCGATACGCCCGCGGCTTCTTCGAGGATGCGGCGGCGGTTTTGCGGTTTGGCGGCGATCAGCTCAGAGATCTGGCCTTGTCGGACCAGGGCAGGCGAATTGGCTCCCGTTGAGGCATCGGCAAACAGGAGCTGAACATCGCGCGCGCGCACCTCGCGGCTATTGACCTTGTAGGTCGAGCCCGCGCCGCGATCGATGCGGCGCACGACTTCGAGGGTTTGATGATCATTGAACTGGGCCGGGGCCGTATGGTCGGAATTGTCGATCGTGAGGGTGACCTCGGCATGGTTGCGCGAGGCCCGTGAGCCAGCGCCGGCAAAAATCACCTCGTCCATGCCGCCTGCCCGCATGGCCTTGGCCGAATTGGCGCCCATGACCCAGCGCAAGGCTTCCAAGAGATTGGACTTGCCACAGCCATTAGGCCCGACCACCCCGGTCAGGCCTGGCTCAATCTTAAACTCTGTGGGCTCAACAAAGGATTTGAAGCCCGAAAGACGCAGCTTTTGAAAGTGCACGGGCGCGGTGGCCTAACCTATTTGGCCGCAGCCTTGGCCGCCGCAATTGCCGCATCCAGATTGGCCAGGGTCAGTTCGCCATCGAGCTTCTTGCCATTGACTAAGAAGGTTGGTGTGCCAGTGATGTTATCCTGCTTGGCAAATTTCTGCACGCGATCGGACAAGGCTTTCAGTGCCTTTTCGTCCGAGACACAGGCCATGAATTTTTCTTCGGTTAGGCCAGCGGACTTAGCGACGCGCAGCAAGGGCGTGCGCATATCGCCGGTGGTGAAGATCTCCTGCTGGCTGCGGAAGACGCCGTCCAGAACGCTGAAATACTTGTCCTTGCCAGCGCAGCGCGCGGTCAAGACGCCAGCGGCGGCCAGTTGCTCGGGCGGGGTTAGAAATTCGCGGAAGACATATTTGACCTGGCCGGTATCGACATATTTGGCCTTAAAGGCTGGAAAAACCTCAGCATTAAAGCGCGCGCAGTGCGAGCAGCTGACCGAGGCATATTCAATCACGGTGACCTTGGCATCCTTATTGCCCAGGCTCATCTCATCGGCGGTCATGGCGCTGTCCTTGCCGCCTTGGCCACAGGCGACCACAGTCAGGCCAGCAATCATAACCAGCATTAGGCGGCTAAAGGCGCGCATTGGCGAACTCCTAGAAATTTATGACCCCGTTAAAGCGCGATTCCCATCGCCCCGCCACGCGTGTCTGTTGGGTGGATAATAGCCTGTTGGCCTTGGCTCGGTTCTAAAACGATTAGGCCTTTGGCACCAAATTCTATTTTGCGGCCTTTTTGGCCTCAGCAATGGCCGCGTCTAATCGATCCAGAGTGAAGCCGCCCTCAAGCTTTTTGCTATTGATGACGAAGGTTGGCGTGCCTGAGATGTTGGCTTCATTGGAAAACCGTTCGACCCGGTCGTTCATGGCCTTTAGGGCTTTCTGGTCCGATAGGCAGGCCATAAAGGCATCCTCATCCATGCCCACCGATTTTGCCACCCGAACTAAGGGTGCGCGTATGTCGCGGGTGGTAAAGATTTCCGACTGACTGCGAAACACCCCGTCCACGACCTTGAAATAATTTTCCTTGCCTGCACAGCGCGCGGTCAGAAAACCGGCGGCGGCTAGTTGAACTGGCTCTGTCAAGATTTCCCGAAATACATAACGCACCTTGCCCGTATCAATATACTTGGCCTTAAAGGCGGGAAACACATCGGCATTGAAGTGGGCGCAGTGAGAGCAGCTGAGCGAGGCATATTCCACAACCGTGACCTTGGCCTTGGGATTGCCCAGGGCGAAGTCGTCATCGGTCATGGGCTTACTCGCTGTCGCTGCAGCGGCTGGAACCCCAAACGCGGCCAAGGCCAGGCAGGACAGGACCAGTAGGGCCGATTGCCGAAGATTGATCATATTGGCCCTCCTAGCCTTGCAACGGCCAGTCTCGATAAAAATGTGTTGGCAATTTGGCGCGCTAGAGAGTGCGAGGTCAACGGTCGCGTTCGCCTCGGTCGGTATTGCGCAGGACTTCGCGGCCAAGGCGGGTTAGAGCGGATTTTAGCGGTCCGTCATCAGCCTTGGCCAGACCCGTCTGAAGGTCAGCTTCGGTGGCGGCATCGAGGGGAGTCAGACGGCGGCGCGCCTTAACCGCATTGCTAGCCTTGGCCGGGGCCAAGATGCGCGCCTTGACCGGTCCCTGAACAATGCGCAGCTTGCCAACCGTGCCCGCGCCCAAGAACAGATTGACCCGCGCTATTATGTCGACGGACTGATGCTGGATCAGGGCGGCGGCGGCGCCGTCGACCCGCAACTCTAGCACTGCGCCGGGATTGGCCATGCCGGCGGCGACGCGCGGCTTGCTGAGCTTAACCGGCTCGGTGCGCGCAGCCAGGGTCTCACCGACAATGTCTTTCCACCGCGCCTGAAGGGCGCCCGGCCCCTGACCAAAGCGCGCATCAAGGGTGCGGATCAGACTGACCAAAGCCTTGCCCGCTGGCGGCGCACTGCGGCGCGGCGGACGGCTGCGTTTAGCCGCCAGAATGCGCAGGGCCTCGTCAGCAGAGGGGAGGGGGCGTTTCATGGGCTTAGGTTAGTCGCCATCCTCAGCGTTGGCAAAAGACTTTGGTGGAACCGCCCTTGCCCCCTATCTTGCAATCATGACCTCTCGTGCCGCCTTTGACCCCGATCTGCTCCGCCGCCGCCTGCTGGCCTGGTATGATACCCATGCCAGGGACCTGCCTTGGCGGGTGGGGCCGGGGGAGGGGCTGGTTCGCGCTGATCCCTACCGGGTCTGGTTGTCCGAGGTCATGTTGCAGCAGACGACCGTGCCACATGCCACGCCCTATTTCTGGAAATTCACCCAGGCCTGGCCAAGGGTTGAGGCTCTGGCCGCCGCCCCTGATGGCGATGTCATGGCCGCCTGGGCCGGGCTTGGCTATTATGCCAGGGCGCGCAACCTGTTGGCCTGCGCCCGGGCCGTCGCCTCAGAGCATGGTGGGGTCTTTCCTGATACGGAAGAAGGGCTTTTGCGCCTGCCAGGCGTCGGGGCCTATACGGCCGCCGCCATCGCCGCCATCGCCTTTGACCGGCCTGCCAATGTCGTCGATGGCAATGTCGAGCGGGTGATGAGCCGACTCTATGCCGTGCAAGACCCTCTGCCCGATGCCAAGCCGCAACTAAAGCAGCTGGCCGCGGGCCTCGTGCGCGAGGATCGCCCCGGCGACTGGGCCCAGGCCCTGATGGATTTGGGTGCGACGGTTTGCCGGCCCAAACAACCCCTTTGCCTGATCTGTCCCTTGGCAGAAGTCTGCGCCGCCAAGGCCGAAGGCCAGCCAGAGACCTATCCCCGCAAGCTCAAAAAGGCGGCCCGACCGCAGCGCTTTGGCGTCGCCTTCGTCATTCGGCGCGGCGACCAGATTGCCTTGGTCCGGCGGCCAGACAAGGGCCTGCTCGGCGGCATGCTCGCCTTGCCCAGCACCGATTGGCGTAGCGCGCCTTGGGCGGATGCGGACATCACCCCGCCGATCGCGGCGGACTGGGCCAAGGCCGGCCAGATCGAACAGGTCTTTACGCATTTTTCGCTGAGTCTGACAGTCTGGGTGGCCGAGGGCGACCTGCCCGATGCATTCTGGACCCCTTCGCGGGACCTAGGCAGCCTGCCGAGCGTGTTTCTGAAAGCGGCGCAGTCGGGGCTTGGCTTGAGCTATGTGCGAGGTTGAACTAGCGTCGCTAGGCTAGCTAGATGACCCCATAAAGAACTCAATCATCCCCGACGGTGGAGGCCATGATGGGCGTTCGGATTATCGAACAGACAACGGTCGGGTAGCTCGGCGCTGAACGTT
>JBILKO010000066.1:0-13459 GCA_044376615.1 Caulobacteraceae bacterium | reverse complement strand
CCCTGTGTCCGAAATGACCTTTGATATCCCCTATATTATGGCCGATCTCTGCCGCCATATCACCTTGCTACCCGGCGATGTGGTTCTAACCGGCACCCCTGCCAATTCACGGCCGATGCAGCCGGGGGATGTGGTCGAGGTCGAGGTTACTGGGGTCGGACGGGTCACAAACACCGTCCAGGAGACTCCTGCCCCAACCCATGACGTTGGCCATCAGCCCACCGATAGCGAACAGGTCCGGCGCGTCGCGCTTGGACAGTTTCCGCCGAGGTCTTGAAGCGCCTTGCCTGATGAAACCGCCTGCTAAGAGAGGTTTGAACCGTGTCTGCCTTGACGCTTGAAGACAATATTCTCGACCCGGATATTTTCCCAAGGGAAAAAGGCCCGCCCCACCGCCTGTTTGACGCCTGGCGCGCGAGCGATCCCGTGCACTGGAATCCGGCCACATCATCTTATGTGACGACTGTGCCATCTTCGTCCCTGACAAAAGGCTTTTGGGTCCTGACGCGCTATGACGACGTTCAAGAGGTTTCGCGCGACCGTGACCGCTTCTGCTCGCATGAAGCGGGCTTCATGATTTGGGACCACGATGCCGACGAGCTAGAACGCCAACGCGCAAATTTTATGGGCATGCAGCCGGACCATCACAATGCGGTAAAGCAGGTCCTGATGCCGGCCTTCTCGCCAAAAGTCTTGCAGGCCATGTTGCCAAGGATCGAGGCCCTTGCCCGTGAGATTGTCGATGATATTGCCGACCGCGGCGAATGTGAATTTGTCTTCGAAGTCGCCTCCAGGCTACCGGTCTATACCTTCTGCGCCCTGATGGGCATTCCAGAAGATTTAAGATCGACCGTCGTGGATCTTGGCAATGCCATGGCCGATGTTGAGGGCGCGGGCGAGCATTTGGTCGAATCTACCTTCAAGCTCTTTGCCATAGCCGAGGCGCTCTCTGAACAAAAACGCCAGCATCCCGACGGCTCGCTGCTCAGCACGCTTGTCCATGACACGTCGCTTGGTCTGAGCCAGATGAACATCAATATGTTCTTCATCGTGTTTGCAATTGCGGGCCATGAAACCACCCGCAGTACGGCCGCGCACTTTCTGTATCTGATGCACCAATATCCCGACCAATATCGATTGCTGCTTAGCGACGTCGATAAGCACCTCGAAAACGCCATTGAGGAGGTCTTACGCTTTACGTCCACAACAACCAATTTCCGCCGCACGGCGCTGATGGATGCTGAGATTGGCGGTTATCCGGTAAATAAGGGCGATAAGATCTTGCTGTCCTATGCGGCCGCCAATCGAGACCCAAGCGTGTTTGCCAATCCGCATACCTTTGACATCACACGCGAAAACGCCCGCAAACACCTAGCCTTTGGCACGGGTCCCCATGTCTGTATCGGCGCCCGCCTAGCGCGCATGCAGCTGCACGCCTTGCTAAAGCAGATCGTCACACGAATTCCGGATTATAAGTTGGATGGCGAGCCTGAATGGCTACGCTCAATCTGGTTTAATGCTATTACAAATTTATCGATAGTGTTTCCATCAGCAGCTAAGGCCTAGCTAAGATCAACTAATCGGTCTGAATGATGACATTATAGATGGATGTTGAAAAACTCTATTCTGCCAAACCTTGTTAAAACCTTTTGGACATCGGCGCGATCTCGCACAGATATAAGGCGCTCCCTCATCTGCCTATCCCAGTCTGTCCAATGCGGGGGCTTGGGATAGTCTTGCAGCTCTTTAAGGACCTCATGCCGTTGTTCAGGGCTTTCCAACTGAGCAATGATAAGCTTTGCAGCCTGGTCAAGGTCTCCTAGGCACAATAGGGCATCACGATAGGGTCCAGGGGCGTCGGAGGAGTGGGCCTTCAGATAGGCTAAGGCACTTGCCGCGCCTTCCTTGCGGCCAAGCTGGGCATTTGCACAGGCAACACTACTTTGCCGAACCATCTTGCCGTAATTTGATAGCGAGTTCATTGGAATCTCAACCACCTCGTCTAAGGCGTCTGCTGCACGACCTAGGCTAATCAATTTGTAAGCCAGATTAAGGCTCAACCCGAGATCTATCCCTTCCCCGGTAGATCTATGCGCTGCGCGTTCAAATGCCTTCAAACCCTCGTCTACACGGCCAAGCCGGAATAGAGCCCTGCCATTGTCATGATATAGCCAAGACAGGTACTTTTCTTGGTCAGTGAATACCGATTTGCCGTCAGGTGATCCACGAACCTGGTCAAGGGCCTTTTGCGTGAGCTTTAAACTATCTTCCGGCATGTTATAGGCCCGGTAAACAGCAGCCAGTGCACGGATGCCGCTTAATCGATCGGGGTTATGCTTTACAGCCTCCTGCAGAAACTTCAGACGCCGCGCGAGCGCTTCGTCTATATTGAATTTTGAAGGATCCGCCGAAACAGCCTTGGCGTATCTTAAATCAACCTTAAAGGGTATGAGCGATTCTGGTGTTTCTATCGCTGCGAGCGCTGCGGTTGCAGCCTCATAGTCACCTCGGTCCATTTCGAGCGCCGCTAGTTTTGCCCAATACGTATCAATGGATCGGAAAGGATCCGATGGATGCCACTTAACTTTGAGAAACGCCCTAAGCATCAACCGAGCCGGCTCTCCAGACGCTTCTTGCATCGTTAATCGGATATTGTCCTCGTCAAACTTGATGGGCGATAGGGTTCGTTCGGGAATGATCTGTGACAGCAGTATTGCAACTGCATTCGTGTCGTTTTGCACGTTCCGCAGCGCCAGCTCGATATCCTGAAAGCTCTCTTTCTGCACACCAGTCGAATAGCCCGCCTTTAGGGCCTTCTCAACGACAGCATAGTCCTCAAGCTGGCCCGCCAATGAGGCGAGAAACATATAACCTTGAGCCTGTAAATAGGCTGGTAACTGCCCGTATCTTGGATCTTCTGTTAACTTCTTAAGTGCGGTTAGGGCGGTTTTAGGAGTGCCCGACTTGACATCAGAAAGGATGTTTTGGAACTCGTCCTTTAAGGCATCGCTCTCCTGTGTCCCCGGCGGCAGTTTCCGGATCATGACATCAAATTGATACATTTCGCGCAGCTCAGCCTCGGCTTTTGCGGCCTCGCTTGCGGGAAATTCTTCTTTTAAAGTCTGCTCAATCGTATCGACAATAACGGTCTCACCCGTGATTTTTGCCGTGCGGATGAATTTTGTGCCTGCCAGCACCTTGTCTATGGTTTCGTCATTGACCAATTCGAACCCGCTTCCCTTGTTTGGAAGCTGCGCCGTTACCAACCATCGGCGATTATAGGGAAAGTTTGTTGCAAAGGGCGCATCAGACCCTGGCCCCGGTTCTCTTGCATAGCTGGCATCCCAGCCAATTTCACTATCCCTGAGCGTAAGCTCTTCGCCATCGTCAGACTTTAGCCAGTTGGGTTCGCCCTCACCGTCTGTTGACAGCGTAGTGACGCCGTGAACGCGGTCGAATACAAAACTAACCTTGTCGGGTTTTAGCCATTTTAGCGTATTTTTCCAATAATCGCGAAGAGCTCGATCTAGGCTCTGCCCTGAAATATTCTCGAGTTGCAGTCCTTTTATAAGCGCCGAGTCTCCTCGGTAAATATGCTCGATTTGGACTATGGTCGGCCGATCAATGCCTCGTCGAAAGTCATAAGCTGCGCGAGATTCAAAATCATAAAAATCAAGGCGTGGCCGAGCCGGGGTGATAAGACTAGAGCCAGTCTTAGTAATCGGCAGCGCAAATTTGGAATCGAACTGTGGTCTTTCTAGCTGGTAATCTGCCAGACGGGTGGCATCGAGCCAGTAGTCAGTGTCATTGATCTGTGCGCGCACTAGCACATGATCAAAGCGTTCAATGGATGGAATACGCTTGTCTAGGCCGTCGCCACCATCGCTAGCCACTAAGGCCGGCATGGCTTTTATATTAAGTTCATTTAAAAGGGCCAGCAGAAGCACCGTCTTACCCTTGCAGTCGCCGTATTTTCGGCTCCAGGTCTGATCCGCTGCAGCAGGCACATACCCACCGTCATTAAATCCGATAAACAGGTACCGAATGCTGTTCTCAACAAGCTGCAGGGCCGCTAGTGCGCGGCTTCGATCGTCCGAATAGGTCGATCTGATCTTTTCAGCCTCCGCTCGAATCTCGCTATTCGATGCCAATTGCATAGCGCTGGCATAGTGCGGATAAAGCAAACTGGAAACTTCAGCATAGGACTGGAATTCTGAGAAGTTTGCTTGCGCAATAATCTGGAAACGGCCTGGCGCACCTTGAGGGGCAATCGGCGCCGGTAGCCGAGAGGCATCATATTCAAACACCATTTGATTGGCATCTAGCGCACGCACTTTGCCCTCTAGACCTGGATAGGTCTTAACCGACATAGGTTTGGATTTTGGCCAGATTGCGCGGAAATAAGAACGTTCAACCACTTCTTGCTTTACTAGACCAAAACTTCCCATTGATCGCCCTTGCAACACCGGATCGGACCGCCGGGTCGTGAACGCGACATGGATGACATCCCCTACGCGTAGGCCCTCTAGCTGAAGTGTAGCGGTCAGGGCTCCGTCTAAGGCGGCCGCCTCCAGGTTCGTTTCACGCCTAATGACCGTCAGGGCCCCTGGTTTTGTAATCGCGTTGATCGGCGTACCGCTGCGGACAATTTCGATCTTATGGACGATCAGGTCCTGAGTATCAGGATGCCAGACCAAAGTGACTGTGCCCGCACCCTGCAAATCTGACGCATTGCGTACATGGATGGCATAGTTCACATAAAACTCGTCTGCCCCGTTCCCAAAGCGCATCTGATTGTCTTGAAGAAGCAAAAAGGACGTCTGCTTGCCCTTGTCGTTGGGCGGCGACGGCACCGGAACTTGAACAATCCAATCCGGCTCGGGCGCAAATTGCACCACCTCCTCTGCTAAAGCACGACTGGCCAAGCAAATCACAAACAATCCGAGTAGTGCGAGCAGTCTCATAACGCGTCCTAGAATGGGCAAGCTCAGCATGGCAGTACGCTAATTGCCTGGCAAGCCCAGCAGGGTCGGCTCTGGAGACGAAACCAAGGTTTCCTATATCGCTTTGATCCTCAGAGCGCTCGGCAATACTCCCTCGTTATCCGGTGGCACTGATCGCTTTCATCATCTCGGGAAACTGCTCCCAAGGTCGCTCCATCTGGGCAAACATATGATCCAAAGCGAAGTTGCGTGGTGCACTGGCCAGGTAGAAGCGCTCATAGAGTTCGACCCGTCCACCCAGCGCCGACCCAGCAAAGTCCCATGCTGTGCGAAACAGCTTGGCCCGTTCGCGCGCGCTCATGCCCTTGGCCCCAGGCATATAGCGTTCAATGAAAGGGCCCATCTGCGGGTTTTCAATGGCATCGAGCGAGGCCGTGGCCAACAGATTGTGCGAGCCGATGGTCTTGATGATGTCATTGGCCCTTACCATCCAGCCCGGCATCTGCGCCCGCAGTGCCCTTAGGGGCCGGTCATCGGCAAAGAAGGCACCATTACCATAGTCCCGCCCATCGGCTTCCGCCGCCTTAATCGCCGAGCGGGTCAGGCAGCCATAGCCCCATAGCTCGCCCAGCAGGGCCGCCGTGTCAGGCCTTTTGTCCGAATTTGTCGCCTGGGCCATCCGGGCGCTGAGCTCATAGGCAAATTCAAGCTTCACTGCCGCACGGATGCAGGTCTGCTGCATGATATTGGCTGCCCAGCCGTGGCGCATGAGGCCGTTATAGACATCAAGATCGCCATCGATGAATACCCGCTCCATCGGGATTTCGACATCGTCGAAGATCATAAACGCATCTTGCTCATCGAACCGGCTTGAAAAGGGTTTGTCACCAGGGCTGGCGGCAACGCCATAATGGTCGCGGCACAGGGTGATTAGCCCCTTGGTCCCCATAGGGATGGAAAAGGCCAAAAGGGTTGCCGGATCAACATTTTGGGGCTGGGGTTGACCGGGATAGACGAACAGCTCGTCTGCGAACGGGCCCAAGGTGGCAAGGATCTTAGCGCCGCGAACAATAATGCTGTCCTTGGTCCTGCGCACCACCTTGAGCGCAAGCTCACCATTGACCCCTTCGGTATCGGCCAAACCCTTGTCAACGACAGGGTGAATGATGGTGTGGGTCAGGGACAGATCCTTCTCGACCACCTCGCGATAGAAACGGCCTAGGCGGTCTGAAAAGGTCGTGTCGCCCTTGGCCGTAAAGATATCACTGCGCGCCATAAAGCCTGCCAGGGTGACATTCACATAGTCCGGTGTTCGGCCCAACATGCCATTGGAATAGCGCGCGAACCGGTCAAAGGCGCGATTGCGACGCTTCAAATCGTCTAGGGATTTGGGAATAATCAGACTGGCGCTCATCGGAGCACCAGTCTTAGGGTCGGCAACCAGACAGTCTTCCGCATGAGCATGCTGCCAATCAAAATAGCCCGCCATCCCGGCAACTGACCCGGCAAAGGCCTGGTGCCCAAGAACATTGACCTGCTCACTGCCAAGCCAAACCGTGCGGTCGTCCTTCAAACCTTCGAGATATTGCTGGCCCGTACGCGCCGTCATACCGCCCTCCGTCTCCCGTCTATTGCGGGATATGATGTTGATCAGATATGAGTGTAGTCAGCTTTTATGCGGACGCAAGGCTGATTGGCGAACGGCTTTATACGGGTCTTTGTTCGTGAGGCGGTCCCGCGTCCAAGTCCCGCCTCGGCTCATGTTTTTGGTTACGGCTGCACTATACGTGTCGGGTGCGCCAATGATTTGCACATCCAATCTGCTGACATGGTTATCCAAGGTCTTTCGCCTTGCCCCCTTGGGTCAGGCAGGTTGCGATGCCGTTTTCAGCGGATATTTCAACAAAGTAATCGCTATCATCGCCCTTTATTTTGATCTGGCCCGAAGCGGCCAGCGGCGCATAATTTTCCTGACAGTTATGAACCCAATAGTCTTCGGCAATGACCAGCTTAGATGACTTTTTATGAAATTTGATAAGTTCAATGTGCCGAATAATATTGGCCCCAAGGCATAGTTTGGCAGAATTTAAATTTATAGTTTTTTGTTTGGCCCTGATTTTTATCGCACCAATGGACAAAACTGGAATTTCATCCTGCCCGCAGACCAGCGTCCCATGACCAAATCCAACCGATGGTCGGCTTTGAGCCGCGCTGGACTGAGGTGAAATCAGGCATGCCAGCAATGCAAAGCCACACATGGCGATGATGCGTGCCCAAGACTGGCTAGTCCTGCCCTGTCTTTTGAACAAATGAGTCACCCGTTTGATCCTCTAAGGGCTGCCTAAATACTTCTCAGGGCGCTTCTGTCCCTATACGCGAACCGACAATTGCGCCATTGACCAGAAGGGTCACGAGCGTGTCTGGCGTGCTCCAAGGATAGCCACTGATGGTGATTAGGCTATGGCTGATGCCATTTAGGCCGCAAATCAAGGCTTGGGCTGGTTCGACCGTCTCGGACATTGGCCGATCGGTTGCGAGGGCTAGGGCTTCAAGGAAGGTCGCATAATCGCCAGCCACCGGTGAGGTCTCTACAAACACACTGACCTCTGTTTGATCTATGCCGCCAGACATAAAGACCATGCGATAGCTATCGCGGTGCTCAAGCCAGAACTGCACATAGGCCTTGCACCTGGCTAACAGGACGGATGACGGGCCTTCGTTCTCCGGCGTCGCGGCATTGACCCGCAAAAATAAGCGCGAAAACACATCGGCCCACAGGGCGCGCAATATATCAATCTTGCCGTCAAAATAGGAATAGAGGCTCATCGGCGTGCAGCCGACGTCTTTAGCCAGCCGCCGTATTGAAATGGCGTCATAGCCTTCGTCTTGAAACAAGCGCTGGGCCGCTTCGGTAATCCGATGACGCATCTGGTCTATTTTTAACTCGGCCAGCGGCGGTCTTCCTCTGGCTTTTTGTTTTGCATCTTTGATTTGCGACATGGGGGGTGCTTTGCATCTAGCGGATCGAAAAAGGAATGGCTTGCCATAAAGGCCTTGACATAGCAGGTCCTATTTAATTATACGCGTATAATTAAATAGGAGAGGGTAAAATGCGTGTTCACATAATCGCGCTCGTATTGAGTTCACTCGCACTAACATCCAGCGCGCATGCGCTCGCCAATGAGGATAAGTGGGTTGAGGGCACCTGGGTTGCCCCAAGCCGGTTTGGGCAGTTCATCAGCCATATCAGTATCAAGGATTGCGGCAATGGAACCCCGTGTGGGACCCTGGTCTGGCTTGCGCCACGATCACCTGCGCCAAGGACTGACCGTCTAAATCCAGATGCCTTATCGAAATCCCGCACCCTGATCGGCACCCCCATACTTTATGGGTTCACAAAGCGAGGATCGGGCTGGAGTGCGGGCCATTTGTACAATCCTGAAGATGGCAAAACCTTTTCGAGCGCGCTGGCGCGCGGGCAAGATGGACAATTGCTCGTGACCGGATGCCTCGGTCCCTTGTGTCAAACAAAAGCCTGGAAGCGAGCCAACCATGATTGAGTTGATCACGATCGCCAATATTGCCGTGCTGGGTGTGTTTGCCGGCAGCATGGCAACCGAAGCCTTTTTGCTGGTTCCCTTTTTCCGGTCTTTGAGCGCAAAGGATTTTTATGCCTTGCACCCTGGCTTTGGGCCAAGGCTCTATCGGTACTATGCGCCTGTCACCATCAGTGCGACCGTCACGCCCCTGGTCACCGCAGGGGCCACTAGTTTTGTTGATTTCCCGAGCAGTTGGCCATTTTGGCTTGTTGTCATCATAAGCCTTTCGATCCTGGCGACCTATTTCCTGTATTTCCGTCAGGCCAATCTCGCTTTTGCTGAACAAAGGGTCGCGGAGACGGATCTGGAGCGGGAACTCACACGATGGTCGCGCGTGCACTTGTTTAGGACCGCCTTAGCGTTGGTATCGTTTTTGGTTTCGATCTATGCGGCCCTAAGCTTTGGCCAAAACCCTTAGCCTTGCATGGCCTTGACCAAGCCGCCAAGACGACGAGCAAAATGGCCCGAACCGGCACCTAGAACCGTCGTTGCATCGAGGCGGCAGGGCGTTTTCGGCACATTGTCCTTTAGGCCTTCCTCACCTTGGGCAAGGTCGCGCCCAGCACGGCCAGCATTTCGGGGGCATAAGCGCTGCTATTGGCCTCGAACCCGCCGTGTGTCACCCGATCACGACCTGGCTGCGATTGCCGCCAAACTATCGAATGGTGATGCTTTCTATCACTATACTTAGTAGTCGTGAGTCCTCTGGCCCAGCAATACGCGTTTTGTCTGAAACAATTCTGATATTTACAGTGTCATCTTTGGAGAAATCGGAGTTCAACACGATCTTTTCGAGCCCGCCGCTGAATGATTTCTCTTTATGTGTATCGCCAACTTTAAAGCTTATACTAAAAGGTTCGGTGCCGCCGTCTGGTCTCCACATGCTCAACTCAAATTGGCGCGCTGGAGACCTAAGCTGAATTGAGAAACACAACTCTTCTTCCATCCAACCATCGGGTTGCAGTGGCTTGCTTACGTTCAAAAGCTTTGCATAGCCCAAAATGGGAATGTATTGACGGGCTTTCAGGTCCCGAATTTGCTCTTTCAAATTCTCAATATATTCTGAAAACTTGTACTCCCTTTTATAAAGGGACCTTAAATACTGATGCCTGCGTATTATATTATTATTGATTTCAACTGCAGTATCCTTGTCGAGCACCAAGCCCTCCTTAATTTCAACCGGGAGGGGAGGTGGGACATAGACCGTCCCATGTTCGACAGCGAGCTCCGAAACTGGACGTGTTCGTGTATACAAGTATATAGTGAAGCTTTTGCGGCTCAAATGTCTTAGATTTTCAGGTAGTTTTACGGCACCGACTGAATGCCAGCTATTTTCGGTCGTCTCGAAAATAACGCACCTGTTGAATGTCGGATAAACCGATGTTTTTACGTCGTTTTTAAGATCCCACGGATCGGTATGGAAGGATATGTCGCCGCGCCATTCTGGATTCCAATCCTTGTTCAGATAGATAATGGCATTTAGGCGTCGATGGTATCCGGTATCGGGGTGAATATTGAAATCATAGTGGGCATCTAGACCTGCGCCGTGAAAATTCTCATGCGTTCCGGCACCATAATAGTGTGGATCATAGCAAAGGTCTAGAATGCCCGTAATCTCAGTCAACATTTCCAGAAACGCAGGCGTTTGAATATAGTTGTCCATTTGCAGAAAAGGCGCGGCGAGCGCCCGAACGTCTGAACGCGCGGATTTGGGGTTTGGCGTGCCATACTCGCTGAGTAGTTTACTTGGGTCGTCAACTGACGGAAAATTCGCCAGCAATGCCTCCGCAAAGGCGCTGTCAAGAAAGTCATTGATGACGACATGCTTGAACGGCTTGGCTGTTTCAAAGGCCGCCTTATGTAAGGCCAAATCTCTGATCACCGCTTTGTTGATCTGATTATGCACGCTGCGAACTCCAGTTTCGAGGCAACGGCTACCCGCCGTATTTGATATGGATACTAGAAATCAATAAATGATAGGGCAAATCTTCGCAATATTTATCATTGTCTGTTGCCTCTGAGTGGCCTATAAAATACACCTATAATTGACTTCGTTAGAATTTTTAACTTTAGTATGAACAGTCTTGCGTTAAATATGCGCCCATTATCTTGTGCGTGATTAAGTTTTGTGCGCAATTCTTCAATATCCCGCATAAAGCGATATTCCCTATCATACAGGATCTTTAAATACTGGTGCCTGCGGTGGATATTCGTGTCTATTTCGGCCATGTCAGTGGCGTCGAGGGTGCGGCCTTCCCTAATTCGGCTTGGAAGCGGGGGCGGGACATAAATGGTCCCGTGCTCAACAGCGATTTCCGATTGAGGGCGCGACTTAGTGTAGAGATAGATGGTAAAGCTCTTACGACTGATGTGTCGTAACGGCTCGGGCAATGACACAGTCGCCACCGAATGCCAGCTATTCTCGGTGGTTTCAAATATGACGCATCTGTTGAAATCCGGAAAAACAGGCTTTTTGACATCACCGTCCAGATCCCAGGGATCGGAGTGGAAACTAATTTCTCCCCTCCAGTCCGGATCCCAATTCTTATTCAGATAAATGATGGCGTTGAGTCTGCGATGATACCGTGTTTGCGGGTGGATATTGAAGTCATAGTGGGCGTCTAGGCCCGCCCCGTGAAAGTTTTCGTGGGTACCCGCGCCATAATACCAAGGGTCATAGCAAAGCTCCTCGATACCCGTTATTGCTGAAATCGTATCGAGAAACTCTTTGCTTTGAATATAGTCGTCCATCTGCACAAACGGCTTGGCGAGCTGCCTAACGTCGGACCGCGCGGATTTGGGGTTTGGCGTGCCAAATTCACTGACGAGCTTGCTGGGATCTTGGACGGCTGGAAACGTCGCTAATAGGGTTTCCGCAAATTCAGGGTCCAAAAAGTTGTCAATGACCACGTGCTTGAACGGCTTTGCGTTCATGAATTCGCTGCGATAGGCCAACAGACCTTCGGAGACGCTATCTGATAGCAGGCCTGGCATATGTGTCGGTCCCATTTGTCCAGGGGCATTTTCTGGATTTAGGGCTCTTGGCCCGGGCTGGTGAAGAGCGGGCACCATTGGACGGGCACCGCGCAGTGCGCACGGTTTTTCCGCAATTTGCTGACCCTGTAAACCTAAATGTCGCCGAGGCGATGGTTGAGGTCCTCTTATCGCGCAACCTCAATCATGACCTCATTGCGGCGCATGAACCACAAGGTCCAGGGGGGATTGTATTGGGCCAGGCTCACCTTGCCGGTAGGACGCAATTGATGGGTCTTGATGGCCTGGTTTAGCACCTTGGTCTGGGTGGCAATTGTGTCCTGGCCGACAAGTCCGGAAAACCGGATGACTGCAAAGCGTGTAGGGGGTAGGCCTAGCAGGCGGACGCGCGGGTCATTGGGTATGGGCAGGGTGTCGAGCGTATAGGTGCTGGGCATGGTGAAGCGTACCAGCCAGGCATTTGCGCCCTGAATCTCGGTCACAGGCGCCGTCATGGGGATTTTTTCTGGGGCCTGGCTAGCGGGGATCTGGGCCACTGGCGCGGTCATGGCTAGGCTTTGTTGCCGCTTATTGCCGCCGAATATATAGCCGGCAAGAAGACGAAACCCTTGGTTGGCGGCCTCGCTGCGATCGCCAGTGACGGTCACCTCGGCGACACAAAGCGCAGGGTAGTCGCGGATTTCAAATGCGCCGACCTTCATAACGGTCTTATAGGTGGGTTCTTCGACGGCAATGGCCGGGCCTCCCAAAAGGCTGGCCACAAAGATGGCCCCTAAAACCAAATGTTTGAGAGTCATGCCCGCACCCTGTTTGGCGGCCAGGCGGCCGCAGCTCATCCAGCTCATAGGCTAACACAAGCAGCCAAGGTTCGATCGCGATAATGTCAAGGCGAGGGTTGCCCTTTGTGGGCAGGTTTAGCCCGCCAGCGCGTGATCTGTTTCCGCGCGGGCGGGCCTTGGCCTTAACGCCGTTAGACTGCGGTAATGAACTGGTCGCGCGGGCGGCGGACCTTTTCAAGCTTGGCCAGCCAGTCGCCTTCCTCTTGGCGATAGCCGAGCGGCACAATAACGACACTGCGCAGCCCGCGATCGCGAAGGCTTAGGATCTCGTCTATGGCCTCAGGGCTAAAGCCCTCCATAGGCGTGGCGTCGACCTCTTCGAAGGCCGCTGCAATCAGGGCAGCGCCGACGCCGATATAGGCTTGGCGCGCGGCGTGCTGGTAATTGGCTTCGGCGTCACGCTGCGGATAGGTCGAGAGCAGCATTTTGCGATAGTTTTCCCAGCCTTCATTTTCAAAGCCGCGAATCTGATTGGTCAGGTCAAACATGTGATTGATGCGCTCTGGCGTATAATTGTCCCAAGCAGCAAATACCAAGAGGTGCGAACCATCTGTAATCTGGGCCTGGTTCCAGGCGGCGGGCAAGATGCGCTCGCGCACCGCCTTGTCGGTCACAACAATGATTTCATAGGGCTGAAGGCCGCTCGAGGTTGGGGCCAGACGCGCAGCCTCGAGAATGCGCTCGACCTTGTCGGCCGGAACAGACTTGGCGGGGTCCATCTTCTTTGTGGCATAGCGCCAATTCATCCGATCGATCAGGGGGCTAGATAGTGTCATGAGGCGGGGTCTCCAGGGCAATTTGGGTTCATGCCGATTTAGCCCGCCTGCTTAAGCAATGTGCCTGAGTTTTGGAAGGTGATTTTCACCTTTCAGACCCCAACTGCGCATGGCCGTATCGGCTAGCCTATAAGAAGTATGCCAAAAGTACGATGCCGCCTATTTTGTCGCCCTAGCCTGGCCTTGGCAGGGAAAACACCGTGTCTGTAACGCCGTAGTCCAGATACCCTAAGCGCGATAAGAGCCGCATAGCCCCAGTATCGACCAGGCCGTCCTTGATGAACCCGTCATCAATATGCACCCCGACC
>JBILKO010000186.1:0-4672 GCA_044376615.1 Caulobacteraceae bacterium | reverse complement strand
GCCACCAGACCCCGCTGCGCACCGAGCTGAAAAACGGTGACGTGGTCGACGTTGAAACCACCGAGGCCTCCACCCCCAACCCGGCCTGGCTGAGCTTTGTGAGAACCGGGCGGGCGCGGTCCAAAATTCGCCACCACCTCAAAACCCTGGCGCAAACCGAATCCGAAGGGCTGGGCGAAAAACTGCTGGCGCAATCCTTGCGCGCCGAAGGAATAGAGCGCTTTCCCATGGAAGATGCCGCGCACGCCGCCATCTGGGACAAACTGCTGCGCTTTACCGGCAACAAAAGCCGCTCTGAACTGCTCACCGACATCGGTCTGGGCAAGCGCATCGCCACCATTGTGGCCAAACAGCTGGCCCGACTGATGAGCGATCAGGGCGAAAAACCCGACGCCCTGCTGCTCACGCGCGAACGCTTCACCAGCCCGGCCTCAACTGGTCAGGGCGTGGTGTCCATAGACGGCAGCGAAAACGCCTCGGTCACCTACGCCACATGCTGCCGTCCCGTGCCGGGCGATGCCATCCTGGGCTATCTGGGCCGTGGCGAAGGGCTGGCGGTTCACACCCGCAACTGCGCTGTTGTCAAGCGCTTGCAGCACCGCGACAGTGAGCGCTTCATCACCGTGGACTGGTCAGACGAACCGGTCAGAACCTTTGAGACCGGCCTGATGGTGACCGTGAAAAACGGCAAGGGTGTTCTGGCGCAGGTGGCCTCAGCCCTGGCCACAGCCGAGGCCGACATTACCCATATTGACATGGGCCAGGACGCCGCCCAGGAAACCACCGACCTACGGTTTGTGATTGCGGTGCGCGACACCGCCCACCTGGACGTGGCGCTGCGCCAGCTCAACCGCAGCCCCTCGGTGGTCAAAGCCCGCCGTCTGCCCGAGAACTAAGACACCCAAGCCCGGCGTTCAGAGCACGACAGAGCACCTCAAAGGGCTTAGCAAGCCCTCCCATGGCATCGGGGCGGCGGGTAGCTTACGCTGAGTACTTCTATCGCTTGTTCGCCCAGCGGCGTGGCCAGTTTGAGTACATCACCAACCCTGGCCTTGAGCAGGGTTCTGGCAATGGGCGATATCCAGCTCACCTGGTCTTGGGCGCTGTCGGCCTCGTCGACGCCCAGAATGGTGATGGTGCGCTCACTATCGGCCTCATCCACATAGGTCACCGTGGCTCCAAAGAAAACCTGCTCACTGCCATACAGCAAGCTCGGGTCTGTGACCACCGCCAGTTCCAGCCGCTGGGTCAAAAAGCGGATGCGCCGGTCAATCTCGCGCAGGCGCTTTTTGCCGTAGATATAGTCGCCGTTCTCGGAACGGTCGCCATTGCTGGCCGCCCAGTACACCGCCTCCACCACCTTGGGCCGCTCGGTGTCTATCAAGTCAAGCAACTCCTGGCGCAAGGCGGCATAACCCGCAGGCGTGATGTAGTTTTTAACGCCTGCAGGCACTGGCTTCAGGTCGTGCCTCGGACATACTTCAGAACGTGCTCACCACCATGCGCCCCTGCTCGATCAGACGTGTCAACAAAGCCTGGTTGGTCTCCACGGCCGGGTAGTCGACCGGCAAATTGGTACCACCGTTGCTGATGGTGGCCAAAATGCCATACAGCCCACCACCGTCGCGGTCTGCCCAAATCTCAATGTCCTGCTTGCCAGTATCAAAGTTGGTGACCTTGCGCAGATCCAGAAACCCGCCGATGCTGCCGTTCATACCCGTAGTCAGCAAGGCTGCGTCAGTGACGGCATTGCCGGTGGCCTGGAAATTCTTCTCAAACAGCAGCGACAGGTCAATGCGGTCATTGTTTTTCCCATCGACATGGTTCCAGGTGAAGTCGGTAATTACGTCACCCGAAGAACCCCCCAAGCCGCCAGACGAGCCTGAACCCGTGATTTCATTGCGGTAGTAAAAAGTATCTGATCCAAGTCCGCCGGTCAGGACGTCCGAGCCGAGTCCGCCGACAATCAGGTCCGCGCCGCTGGTGCCGATTATGGCGTCATTGCCCTGTCCGGCAAGGAAAGTGGCCCCCTTGAGCTGTTGGCTTGCACTCCAGTTCGAGCCATTCAGGGTGTCGCTGGCCCCGGTTCCTATGCTCCAGATGGTGTGGTTAAAACCGCGACCTGGGTCATCGGCCAGCAAACCCGAGTAGATGATTTTGCTCACATTGCTCAAAGGCTGGTTCAGCGTGAGCTGGACACCCTGGCGCAAGTTCACCGAAATCGCAGACACGGCATTAGTGGAAATGGCCATACCGGATTGCTCAATCGAGAAATGACCGGGGAGGACAGCATTTTTCATGGCATGGTCAAAGGTAAACTGAACCTGGTTGAGTGCCCCCACAGTCCTGAAAGAAACCACCTCCGGCACCCTGTCACCACCGCTGGTGTACAGATTGACGGTCTGGCCCGCCACAGACTGGGTGAATTGTCGGTCATAGTAATTGCCGTTGACCTGGAAAATACCATACTCAGCCGAGCTAAAACCTACGGGCAGAATCACATCTTCCCGGCCCAGATTGAACTCCAGGGTGTTAGTTTCCGACAAAAGGTTCACATCACTGGCACTCACGGTCACGATCTGACGCCGGTTAAGGGTTTCACCCTCCTGCACAAAGTCCAGCTTCTCAAAGCCCAACAAGCGGTGGTAACCCGCATCATTGACCCGTTGGTTGTTGACCTTGTCAACATCCGGCTGGCCCGTGTTCGACATGCCGCGGAAGTTGCTGATGAAATCCGCCAGTGTGAACGACGTGGTACCGGTAAAGCCGGCTGCCAGCTTCAGGGTGTCATAGCCCTGGCCGCCATCAATATGGCGGAAGGCCAGGTCCTTGATGAGCACCGTGTCATTGCCAGCACCCGTGTTCACATAGTCGGCACCCGCCGTGGTGACCGTGTCGGCGGAGACCGCGTCCACCAATAACAGGGCCTGGTCTATCAGGGTTCCCGGAACAGCGCTCAGGCTCAGGTTGTAGGTGGTGTTGGTCAATACGGCATTTCGCGCCACCACCGAGCCTGTGCTCTGGTACTTGGCCGCCAGGTAACTGGCAACTTCCTGGTTGTAGGCGTCGCCGGTGGCGACAGACACACTGATCTGGTCGCCCAGTAAACCGGTGCCCCCGCCGCCAATCTGGAAGCGCCGCTGCGCAGTATCGGCCGATTGCAGCATCAAGTCATGACTGAGCGGGTTGAAACTGCTGCTCGGAATCCAGTTGGGCAAATTGGACGTGTCATTAAGCCGCATCTGGTTGTACAGGAAGCCGGTGTAGGTTCGGTTGACGGCGGTGAACATCTGCCACGAACCTGTGCCGATCACGTTGCTCATGTCCCGGGAAAAATAAACTCCGTTGATACCGGTACCCGGGTCTCTTACCGATAAGGTGTTGGTGGCACCGCTAAAGGAATAGTTATAGCCTACAGCGCGCAAGACCTTGGTGTAAGGCTGAACGGTTATCGGGTTATTGGGTTGAGGAACACCATTAACTAAAGGAATGTAGGTCACTGCGTTGGCATTGGCGGTATAACGGAATACCGGGTGTTGCATCAGAGCCTGGGCACCCTGCACTATAGGCTGGAACATGCTGAAGTCGGTATAACCAGCGCCAGGAACCGTGGTATCGGTGGGAGTTCGGGCCATGGTGGGGGGTACATACAAATACCCCTGGTTGTTGAAGCCACCTACACCGCCGGCAAGCTTGGTTTCCTGAAACACGGCAGAGCCATTCATCCACAGCTGGGCATGGCCGGTGCGCGCATCGATCACCTTGATCACGCTGCCGATGGTGCTGGCCTGCGTGTTATTCAGGGTCAGGCCACCGGCACTGGCGACCCATCGATTGACCGTGGTGCGGCCGTCTGCTTGGGTGGTGATGTCAGAGCCGACAATCGCATCCGGGTCAAACCAGTGCACATTGCCCGCGCCTAAAGAGGACTCTTGTGACCAATGGGCGGTGTCTGCGGCCACATACACGCTGCGCAAGGCTGACTTGGCGGTCGACCCCCCGCGCGTAATGGTGCTGGTCAGGGTGCGCTCGCCGTCAGCTCCCCACTGGGAACCTGGCACCGTAAAGGTCGCGCTGGTCAGGTTAGTGGCTGTCAGTGTTTGAGGAATACCAATTTGCACGCCGTCCATGAACAAGGTCACCACGTCGCCAACCTTGGCCTTGCTCAAATTGATGGTCACGGCTGTGTCCGCCGAGTTGCTGGTCACCACGTTGTTGGGCCCTGTCGTCAGGGTTTTGACGTTTGCAATCACCGGTGTACCTGGCTGGTCAAACAACGTTGTCGGAATCACCGCCTGGACTGCCGGGCCTGTGCTGTTGTCATTGCCAGCAGCATCAAACACCTTGCCGGCCTGCAATACCAGGTTGCTGCCCAATGGCACGCTGGCGCCGGCACCCAGCTTCACATTCCAGATCTGAGACAGGCCGTTCTCAGGCGCGACTGGGGTAACAACAGGCCGCTCGTTCGTCAAGGTGCTGGTGCCAAACGACGACGGCAAGGCACTGAAGGTAAACACCACAGGCTCGGAAAAGCGCAGCTGCAGAGTATCGCCCGCCTCCAACAAGTTGTTGCTGTTGTTGGAGTTGTTGACATCAACGAGCAGTTCCACATTGGTAATGGTACCCACAGACTTGTCCAGCCGGATCTGCTTGGGCGCTGCGAACACCGAGG
>JBILKO010000149.1:0-4688 GCA_044376615.1 Caulobacteraceae bacterium | reverse complement strand
TGACAACCGTAATTTTACATTGAACTTCGTATTCAATTTCATAATCGCTTGTTTTGTATGGTCGTAGGTTCCCATACCGCCAGCAGCGTCTAGCCAATTTGTCCCCCAGCGACGCAGCGCCTGTTCCCAGCCTACCTAGCCTTGTGATCTGACCCCAAGGCCTTAAGCGCGTATTGGGGATCTCGGCTCAAAATGCGAAACAGGGCGCGCGCGGCGGGATCGATGCGCACGCGGCCCTGCTCCCAGTTTCGAAGCGTCGCAACCGGAATGCGCAGGGTCTTTGCAAATTCGACCTGGGTCATGCCGATCTGTTCGCGAATATGGGCAGGCGGCACCTCCTCGATCCATGGACCAAGGGCGGCGTTTGGGTCTTCGCCATCCTGACGCGCGTGTTCGGCAATATCGGCCTCCCGCGTTGCCGCGACCTTTGCGCGGTCAAGCTTGGGCTGTGACGCCCTGATCTGTTCCAGAGTCATGCGTGCCATAAGGCGCGTTCCTTCCTATTGGCCAAACGGGCCGAAATGATCCAGCGGACATCGTCCCGGTC
This sequence comes from Caulobacteraceae bacterium, assembly GCA_044376615.1. Lineage (GTDB taxonomy): Bacteria > Pseudomonadota > Alphaproteobacteria > Caulobacterales > Caulobacteraceae > CAISGS01. Next base: position 4,141 of record JBILKO010000149.1, on the reverse strand, counting down.
CGTATAGATGACGACAAGCACCAGCCCCTCGACCGCGCCTATGGCCTTAACCCGAACCTCACCATAGTCTTCGCGGTCATCAATCTGGGTCAGCACCCGCCCAAAGAAAATCTGGGCCGCGAAATCAAACCCGAAGCCACGCTCGCCATAGTTTTTCTCGCTCCTGGCATCGTGCCAGTCGAATTCCATCGGGGCTGTATACGCTGTTTGCGTAGTTTTTGCAAGAGGAAGTGCGCTGTTAGCGTAGCGGATGAATAGCGCAGCTGCAGCGCCCTGGGATTGACCACTTCGAGCGCGACCTAATATCTAGGCTCGGCATCTCATGTAGAAATGATAGAATCCCTGTTGAACCTCTTGTAAGACTTTGTTTGGATCAGGAGCCTAGGTCTAGTCAGCGACAGCCACTGCGACCGAACATAAAGGTAGGATACGTACCAAGCGGACCATGCTGCATATCAATTCGTTCAAGCCGTTTCTTCGCCGATAACATCTTTGTTCAACAGATAAAAAGCAATTGCATGAGATTGTATGTAATAAATTTTCAATATATGTATATTTTTCGTGGGAGGGTTACACAAAAATGCCTATTTTAGTTTCATTATGCCCAAGATGCGGTACAGATAGAATGACATTTGACGTCAATGGTTACAACCATCTAGCAAATATTGAAGGATGGCAATCTTGTTATGAATTGTTTTCAATTTGTCGAAACTGCCATAAATCTACAATATTTCTTGTTTTGCAAAAAATTAATACTCATCCTGATAAATATGACGACTATACTCGAATTGAAAAACTTATCTCTGTAAATAATGACTTCGATATCATTCGATTTATTAACTTAAAAGATCTTTCAAAGAATGATCCTCCGGATTATGTACCGGAGAATATAAAAAATATATTTATCGAAGGCGCGGCTTGTTTTTCAATAGAATGCTGGAATGCTGCGGGCACTATGTTTCGCCAGTGTCTAGATTTATCTACGAAGGCAATTATTCCTAAAGAAGACGTAGACGACATAAATAAATATATAAGAGAAAACTTAAAAGCTCGTCTAGAATGGCTATTTGAAACTAGCAGACTTCCGAACGATTTAAATAATTTGGCAGATTGCATAAGACAAGAGGGAAATGAAGCTGCGCATGATGGCACGTTAACTAAAGAAGAATGCATGGATTTAATGGAATTTACTGTATCTTTTCTTGAGAGAATCTACACACAACCCCAAAAGATCAAGTTAGCAGAACAAAAAAGAAATGCGCGTCGCGTAGATCGCAGCTAATTCAGCACTTATGTTTTCAAGCGAGCTCAGCGGCGCAAAATTCCCAAAAAGCACCCCCCTTGTTCATATTCCCCCAAATTCTTGACTTTTCCACAAAATCTGAACACACTCCGCCCCTAAAGGAGCGCGCGCGTGGCAAAGGCATCGGTGGATAAGGCGCTGGATCGCAAGGACCTGACCGGGCCGGCCTTGCGGACGTTTTTTCGCATCGCTGACGCCTGGAGTCTGAAAGAGCAGGAACAGATGCGCCTGCTCGGGTTGGATAGCCGCTCGACCTTTCAGTCTTGGAAGCGCGGGGCGGTGGCGGCTGTGCCCAAGGATACGCTCGAGCGCATTTCCTACATATTGGGCATTTATAAGGGCCTGCAGATCCTGCTGCCCAAGACCGCCGATCAATGGGTGCGCAAACCCAATGCCGCGGCCCTGTTTGGTGGGCGCTCGGCGATTGAGCGCATGACCTCGGGCAATGTCGCCGACCTCTATGTCGTGCGCCAATATATAGACGCCCAGCGCGGCTAATGGCGGCCATCCCCAAGGCCAAGATCTCCTGGCGTCCGTGTTTTCGCATTGTGCCGAGCCGGTTTCCGCCCGTTGCCCTGTTCGATCAGGTCGCTGATCCGCAAGATCTCGAGGCGGTCTATCAGATTGAGGCCATGACCAATGCCCGCCTGCGCGACGAGGTTGGCGACATTGCCCTGGTGCCGCCCGAAGACCGGGTGAGCGGCCCCGGCTCCACCCCGATCATGGCCGCCTTTACGCATCTAAACCCTGAGGGCTCGCGCTTCAGCAATGGCAGCTATGGCGTCTTTTATGCCAGCCTGAGCCTTGAGACCGCCATTGCCGAGACCCGCCATCACCGCACCCTATTCCTGCAAGCCACGAATGAGCCCGCGCAAGAGCTTGATATGCGGGTCTATGCGGTCGATCTGAAGGCCGTGCTGCATGACATCCGCGATCCGCAAGACGGCCAAAGCATCTATGACCACCCCACCGATTACAGCGCGCCGCAGGCCCTGGCGGCGCAGCTTCGGCAGGCCGGGTCTGATGGCATTGTCTATCGCAGCGTCCGCGACCAGGCCGGTCAATGCGCCGCCGTCTTTCGCCCCCGCCCCTTGTCCAATTGCCGCCAAGAGCGCCATCTTTGCTATGTCTGGGATGGCAAGGCGATTGCCAGCCTCTATGAAAAGAAAAGCTTTGGCTGAGGCGGCAATCGACTAGGCTGGCACCGCGCCCATAGGGGATAGGCCCATGCAAACATCCGAAATCCTAGGCGGGGTTGTGCACGACCTGCCCGGCGACCTCAAACTGGCCTTGCTGAGTGAAACCAAGGCCCTGGCGACCTGGACCGACATTACGCCCCTGGCGCGCAATGAATGGATCTGCTGGATAGAGTCGGCGAAGAAGGCGGAGACACGGACCAAGCGCATCGATTGGGGCGTATCAAACCTTGTGGACGGCAGGCGGCGCCCCTGCTGCTGGGCCGGGTGCAAGCATCGCTAGGCGTCAAACCACCTTCAACCCTAAATGCTGCTCCATAACCGCAAAGTCGCGGTCGTCATGCAACAGGGCATGATCGTGGGCCAGGCAATAGGTGCCGATGATCAGGTCGGCGGTTTTGCGCAGGGTTAGGCCTAGGGTCCGCAGGTGTCGATAATTCTGGGCCGCCTGAACCGCCAGGTCGGCATTGAGCAATGGCACCAGGCTAAAGGCACGCAGGCCTTGTTCTATGGCGGCGGCATGGGCGTCGTCTCTCGCGCCTTGCAGCACTTCGAGCAGGATCAGATCACCGACCAGGACCGGTTCGCGCCGCACCGCCTGAGCCAGCTTGGCCGTCGCCTCGGACTGTTCGCCGCGTAGGTGCGCGATCCAGACCGAACTATCGACTAAGATCACAGGCGTATTGGCGCGCCGGTATCGCGCATCTGGTCCAGATCGCCGTCCCAGCCCAGCCCGCGCAAGGCCTCCAGGCCCGCGGTCTGGTTATGGATCTGCACAAGAAGCCTAAGCCCCTCCTCGACCGTTGCGCGCTTGGTCGGCAGGCCAGAGGCGGCCATGGCCCGAGTCATTAGCCCATTATCGATCTCAATATTGGTTCGCATGCTCGGCTCGCTTAAATGTGTATCAATTGATCAGATTATACACACGTCAACCATAAGCGGCAAATCACGAAGACGCGCCCTAGCCCTTCCGCCGCCCCGCCATGGCCCCGCGCCCAACCAGGCCCTGGCTTTCCACCTCGGCCCGTTTCTCAAACAGCTTGAGCGCGAGATAGGTCACATAGCCGATTAAGGCGCCGACGACGATAAAGCCGCCATAGGCGAGCGGCCAGGGTATGGTCTTGGTCATCATGGAAAACTCGGACATGCCGCCCATGCCGGCCAAGATATTGATCGGCATAAACACCATACCGAACATGGTCAGCTGATTAACCCGCTTATTCTGATTGATATTGATAAAGCCGACCGTGGCATCCATCAGGAAGTTGATCTTGTCGAACAAGAACGAGGTGTGATTGTTCAGCGAGTCGACATTGCGCATGATTTGCTTGGCGTCTTGCACCTGTTCGGCATTGAGCAGGCGCGAACGCAGCAGGAAGCTGATGGCGCGTTGGGTATCAAGAATATTGCTGCGGATGCGGCCATTGCGGCCCTCTTCCTCGGCAATGGCCGACAAGATGCTGGCGGCCTGATCATCACTGACCGACTCGTTCAAGACCAGCTGCCCAACCTTGCCCAGCGAGACATAGATGGCCTCGAGCGTGTCGGACGAGCATTCAATGTCTGAGCCATAAAGGTCAAGCAGGACGTCAATGCAGTCGCTGGCATAGCCGGGCTGGTTGAGGATGCGCCGCCTTTGCAG
>JBILKO010000148.1:0-4714 GCA_044376615.1 Caulobacteraceae bacterium | reverse complement strand
GCGAGCTCCGAATTTTTCAACCGGAATGGGTTTGACAACTGCACACTCGAGGACATCTCCACCGGCCTTGGAATAAGTAGAAGTGCGCTCTATCACTATGTCTCCAGCAAGGAAGCGCTGCTCCATGCGGCCATCGACCGTTCCTTGGGAAAAACTGAATATGTTATGACAACCATCGCGGCCGAGCCATTGGATGGTCTATCCCGCATTAAGCGCACGATCTCTTCGGCTGTCGATCTACATGTGGGTCCTGCAGGCCCAATCGCGAATTACAGCCGGTTGAAGGCACTTACGCGCGAGCATGCGCTCGAGGTAAGGGCGAGGTCCGAACGGCTTGAGGCGATATTGGCCAGCTTCTTTGCATTGGGGGAAGCCGACGGAAGCGTTCGCGCAGTAGATACTCGACTGGCGCGTCTCGCCCTGTTGGGGGCCATTAACTGGCTTCCGAAGTGGTATGTACCAACTGGCCCCTTAGCCCCGTCTGCGGTAGCAGCCAGCCTCAATCACCTGTTTGTAAATGGTCTGGCCCCGCGACCCGATTAGGTCCTCGCCCTAGTGTTACAGCGGGACACTGGCTATTCTGGTGCCCTGCGCCGAGGGATCAGCGACAACGGTCCTTTTTACCCTCCAGGCCATCTCAATCTAACCACGATTGCCCGCCCATCCGGTCCCGTTGAACCGCCCATGTCACTGCCAATGTGAGGCTTTGCGGCTGTCGCATAAGGCTATACTGCGGTACCAAATCCGAAAACCTGCATCATGATACCCGTCCTGGGGTGCATCTCTTACTTCGTCCAAGCTATCTATTTGAATAGGTCTTGGTGTAGTTTCCAGCTAGACGAAAAATAAGGTTGGGAGGGTATTTGATGGACCGACGGTCATTGATAGGCGGGCTGGTGGCGTCCTCTGCGTTCGGTGCAGCGAGTGCAAAGCAACGCCACGGTTTGGTCATCCCTGGTGTCGAAACTTGGAGCGAGTCCTTGATGCTCCTGTACTTCGACCCCGAAGTGCGCAACGGCATCAGTGTCCGAATTTCTCGTTACCCTGAACTGAACTGCACCTGGGTTTGGTGTCATGTTCTGTTGGATGGAAACGTGTATACCTACACAGAGCGCCGACTGCCATGCACGAGCCTCCGAAATCTCGGAACTGCAGCAACTGGCGAGTACGATTCCAAGGGAGCGGGTATAGCGTTCACTCGCCTAGGTCCGGTAGATCAGATGCAGGAAATTCGGCTCGCGGCGAAGGTGCTAGGTCGTCAGAGCTCAGAGGCTCGAGATGGTCCTGGTGATACGCCCATCTCGCTTCGTGCAATGTTTCGCCCCGAGACACTCAAGGCGAATCCCCGTCCCGGTCGTTCGGAATGGACCGGCCAAGCGGAGATTGATCTCGTCGTCGGCAAGCGGCGGGTCAACCTCAGCGGCGTTGCCAAAGCGCATGAACAGACGCAGACTGCGCCCAGATTCGACTTGCCTTTTACTTATGCAATGATGTGGGGTCCTACGACGTCGTTCATTGCCACAGCCTCCTCCAAGAGGCGCTTCGGCAACTTCGAAGCGGATGGAAAGTCCCATGCAGTAAAGGATTTTCGACCCGCACGCCCTGATCGTGAACGGCCATTTACCGCCTTGCTGGATGATGATCAGATACTCCAAGGCTCGGCCAAAAGGATGGCGGCATATGACGTCCCCGTGTTTGATAGGGTTTGGCGCGGCAATATAGTAAAAGTCGAGCTGGGCAACAGATCCATGGTTGGCATGCTCAATGATTGGCGGCCCGAGGATCAGGTGTTTTTCTGAACACATTTCCGTTTTGTGTTCACCTTTGCGTTTTACTATGTGGCCGCCATTGCTGCGGTATGCCACCTGACCAGGGTACAGGCTGCCCGTCTGTCATCGGACCAGGTCTGCTATTCCTGACCTTGTGATGCGGGCACTACCCCGTTATCGAATCAGACCGGAAGCGGGCGCTGGGATTGAACAGGGAAAACGCCCAGCATTAGGCTATCGGTGGTGTGTGATAGGAACCTAACTTGTGTTTCTGCGGTGCCATGTGGTCGCGCGACGAACTGGATGACAGCGCCACAGAAGATGCCGATTTTGTGTCCACTATGTGTATACTGAGCTATAGAAGCGTGGTGGATAGTAAAGTATTCGGGGGCAAGGACGGCGGCGACGCGGCCAACCCAAGAGAATATACCTCAAGATAAAATGACTAAATTTCAATCCCATAGACTAGCTGTCGCGCCGATGATGGACTGGACGGACCGGCATTGCCGCGTTCTGCACCGGACCCTTTCGTCCAAGGCCTTGCTCTATACCGAGATGGTAACCACGGGCGCGGTTATTCACGGCGATCGTACTCGCTTGCTAGGCTATGACGCAGTTGAGCATCCGGTGGCCCTCCAGCTGGGCGGGTCGGATCCGGCGGATCTCGCCACGGCCGCCAAGATTGGCGTCGATCTTGGCTATGACGAGATCAACCTCAACGTCGGCTGCCCGTCTGACCGCGTGCAAAGCGGCCGGTTCGGCGCGTGTTTGATGCGCGAGCCACAGCTTGTCGCCGACTGCATGGCCGCCATGGCCGCAGCCGTTTCAGTGCCCGTAACCGTCAAATGTCGGATCGGGGTCGATGATCAGGACCCAGAGCAAAGCTTGCCGACCTTGGTCCAGGCCTGTGCATCGGCGGGGGTAAAGACCTTTATCGTCCATGCGCGTAAGGCCTGGCTGAGTGGCCTGAGCCCTAAGGAAAACCGCGATGTCCCGCCGCTTGATTATCCTCTGGTTTGGGTGCTCAAGGCGGCAAATCCAGGCCTGACCATTGTCATTAACGGCGGCATCGCAACGCTGGACGAGGCCTTGACGCATTTGCAGCACGTCGACGGCGTCATGCTGGGCCGCGCGGCCTATCATGATCCGGGCATGGTCGGCCAAGTCGACCGGCGCATATTTGGGCTGGACCGTCCAGATGTTGATCCGGCAGCGGCGGTTGAGGCTTACCTTCCTTATGTCAGCCGCCAGCTTGCTCTAGGTGTGCCATTGGCGCATATGACCCGCCACATGCTGGGCTTGTTTCAAGGCCGCAAGGGCGCGCGGGCGTGGCGCCGGATCTTGACCGTTGAGGGTGCGCGTTCGGGCGTCGGGCTGGAGGTGATCCGTCAGGCCTTGGCATCGGTCGAGCCTGTTCTCGCACAAGCGTGACCGTTTAGATCTTTACGAGAAACAGGGTTAAATCCCACCTTCCACCGCCGTCTTCCCCGCGAAGGCGGGGACCCAGACCTGTTCGGACAGCGTGAGATAAAGGTACTGGATCCCCGCCTTCGCGGGGAAGGCGGTTGATAGAGGCCTATCTATCCAATCAGCCCAAGCTTTTCCGGCGCGATCTTGGCGCGGCGTGCGGGCAGGTCGGCCATGACTACCGCGCGGGAAGCGTCATCTAGCCGACCCCATTGCGCTATTTCTGGCAAGGTGCGCTGACACCCAAGGCAATAGCCGCTCTGGCCATCGACGGCGCAGACCTTGATGCAAGGCGTGACAATGGGGCGAGGGGCGGTGGTCATGGCACTCGTTTTGCCGTCAGACGGGGCATCTGGCAAGTCCGATCAATCAGCGGGCAGGGCATAGGCAACCACGGCATGGGCACAGGGCTTGTCCGGACCTTCTGTATTCATAAGCACATCGGCCGTCGCGATACGGCGGCCCAGCTTCAATAGCCGCGCCTCGATCGTTAGCGGCCCAGGTTTAGTCGGGCGCAAGAAATGCATGGTCAGTGACGTCGTGACCGCCATGGGCTGTTCACCAATATGGCCGAGGACCAGGGCGTAGACGGCGGTATCAGCCGCGCTCATTAGGGTCGGACCAGAAATGACGCCGCCAGGACGCAGATTTCGCTCCTGATACGGTAAGACCAGCCGCGCCAGGCCTGGCTCAATATGGACGACTTTGGCAATGGCCGCATCGGTGGTCAGCGAAAAGGCCCGCTTCAAGAAGGCGTTCAGGGCTTCCGCGTCCATTTGGATTTTGTAATCGGCCATGGGCGCCTTTCAAATGGCAGAAGGATTGGTAACGGCCAGTGTGCTAGACTGTAATCATTTCGCCAAGCCCGCTTGGCAATAGCCCCGGCCACGGCTATGGCCTGGATATGAGTACCCAACCCTTTGACGATATTGCCGCCTTGATGGCGACCCTGCCTGGTCCCGATATTGAGGCGCGCGCGCGCGCGGCTGAGCGTGAAGCTCGGCTGACCAAGCCGCTGGGCAGTTTGGGACAGTTGGAAGAGATTATCGACTGGCTAGCGGCCTGGCGCGGCGTGACCCCGCCCAAGGTGGCTCGGCCCGTCATCGCCGTTTATGCCGGTGCCCATGGTGTGGCGGCGCGCGGTGTGTCGGCCTTTCGGCCGTCCATGGCGCGTCAGTCGCTCGAGCTGATTGCGGCGGGCGGTGCCGCGATCAGCCAGATGGCCGCGTTCCATGGCGCTGGCCTCGAAGTCTTTGATCTGGCGATTGACCGGCCTGTTGCGGATATTACCGAAAAGGCAGCCATGAGCGCGCGGGAATGTGCGGCGACCATGGCCTTTGGCATGGAGGCCTTGGCTAAGCAGCCTGATCTCCTAATCCTAGGAGAGGTGGGTGCAGGGAATACGACCGCCGCCGCTGCGATTGCCCACGGCCTCTATGGCGGCGAGGCTGAAGACTGGACCGGTCGCGGTGGCGGCA
>JBILKO010000147.1:0-4740 GCA_044376615.1 Caulobacteraceae bacterium | reverse complement strand
CCATTATGCACACCGCTATTTTCAGTCGGATCAAGGCCTGATCTTTCCGGGCGATGTTGCCCCGCGGTTTGGCGAGTTTTTGTACTTCGCCTTGACCATTGGCATGACCTATCAGGTATCAGACGTGACCACCAACAGCCAGGCCATGCGCCGCCTAGTCATGACCCACGCTGCCATCGCCTTTGTGTTCAATACGGTGATCATTGCCATTACGGTTGGACTGGTGGCGAGCCTGATTTGACTGGGGCGTCTTGTCACAAAGACCGGGCCTTGCCACGCGCCACAGCTTGGGGTCTAGTTGTCGCTTGAGCCGATCCTGGAGCAGGTGATGGGCGAACACAGTCAAGGCAGCCATACCGATAGGGTCTTGTCGGTGTTAAACGACGGATTGGCACCGGCGCGGTCGGTTGTTGCTGCCTCTTGGCAGCGGTCCTTAAGCCTTTACGGGCTTGATCCTGAGGCTCAGTCCAAGGTCGAGACCCTGACGGATCAGCAATTGAGCCAAGCGCGCCTTGAACTCGGTCCCCTATTGGGCGTGGCCCAGTCCACCCTGGACCGTTTGTTTCAGGCCGTTGGCGCGGCCGGATGCTGCGTTCTGCTGACCAATCGCGATGGCGTTCCGATTGATCGGCGCGGCGAGGCGGGCGATGACAAGGTGTTTCATGCCGCTGGCCTATGGACCGGCGCGGTCTGGAGCGAGGCAGCGCAGGGCACCAATGGCATAGGCACCTGCCTGGCCGAGGGCCGGGCCCTGACCATTCATCGTGACCAGCATTTTCGCAGGTGTAATGTTGAGCTGAGCTGTAGTGTGGCCCCAATCTATGACCACCAAGGCCGCTTGGCAGCCTCGCTTGATGTCTCGTCCTGGCGCGCTGACCTGACCGATGGCATGGTCCATCTGATCGTCGCCGCCGTGGCCGATGCGGCCCGAACCATTGAGGCTCAGCATTTTCGGCAAGCCTTTGCCAGTGGCCGCATTGTGCTAGCGCCCGATAGTGACCGCCATTCCGCGGCCCTGATTGCTGTCGATGCCCATGACCTGGTGATTGGCGCCACACGGGCGGCGCGGCTATCGCTTGGTATTACCGATGCCAAGATTGCTGCGCAATTGCCTGCATCCGATGTCTTGACTCAGCAAGGGTCCGAAGATTTTCAAGAGGCCGAGCGCGGCGTGGTCATGCGCGCCCTGGCCAGGGCAGGGGGCAATGTCTCGGCAACCGCCAAGGCCCTGGGCATGAGCCGCGCAACCCTGCATCGCAAACTCAATCGCCTAGGCATCGTGCATCACTAGGTCGGATTTTGCGTTTTGATCGGCCCATGTGTCGCAATTGTGAGACAGTTTGGCTAAGCAAGGGTTGAACTCCTCTGGCCAAGCCCAAGGTTTAGCGCGAGCCTGACGCCATCGACATCGCAGCCCAAGCGATGCGTAGGAACCTTCAGGAGCGAACCATGACCAAGCCAACGCTTGTCCGTACCATCACCCCAAAATTTAAAGCCCGGTATGAGAACTATATCGGTGGCCAATGGGTGGCCCCGACCTCTGGCCGCTATTTCGAGAATACCTCGCCGGTTAATGGCCAGGTTTTATGTGAGATCGCTAGGTCGGATGCGGCCGATATTGAAAAAGCGCTCGATGCCGCCCATGCCGCCAAGACCGCCTGGGGCAAGACCAGCGCTGCGGCGCGCGCCCAGATCCTGATCAATATTGCCCAGCGCATGGAAGACAATCTGGTTGCCTTGGCTGAGGCTGAAACCTGGGATAATGGCAAACCGATCCGCGAGACCATGGCCGCCGACCTGCCGCTCGCCATCGACCATTTCCGCTATTTTGCCGGCTGTATCCGCGCGCAAGAAGGCACCATGTCCGAGCTGGATGACGATACGGTCGCCTATCATTTCCATGAGCCCCTGGGCGTAGTCGGTCAGATCATTCCTTGGAATTTCCCGCTTCTTATGGCGGTCTGGAAACTGGCCCCGGCCTTGGCGGCGGGCAATTGCGTTGTGCTGAAGCCTGCCGAGCAGACCCCAGCCTCGATCATGGTCTTGATGGAGCTGGTCGGCGATCTTTTGCCGCCGGGCGTGCTCAACATCGTCAATGGCTTTGGCCTTGAGGCGGGTAAGCCGCTGGCCTCGTCATCTCGGATTGCCAAGATTGCCTTTACCGGCGAGACGACGACGGGCCGCTTGATCATGCAATATGCCAGCCAAAACCTGATCCCCGTGACCCTGGAACTTGGCGGCAAGAGCCCCAACATCTTCTTTAAGGACGTGATGGCCGAGGATGACGCCTTTTTCGATAAGGCGCTCGAGGGCTTTGCCATGTTTGCGCTTAACCAGGGCGAGGTCTGCACCTGCCCAAGCCGGGCCCTGATCCATGAGGATATATATGAGGCCTTTATGGAAAAGGCGCTCAAGCGTGTGGCGGCCATCAGCCAGGGCGATCCGCTCGATCCCTCTACCATGATCGGGGCTCAGGCCTCGTCCGAGCAGATGGAAAAAATCCTGTCCTATTTCGATATTGGTCGCCAAGAGGGCGCCCAGGTCCTGATCGGCGGCGCGAAAGCCGAAATGAGCGGCGATATGGCGGGTGGCTATTATATCCAGCCGACCGTCCTAAAGGGCCACAACAAGATGCGGGTCTTCCAGGAGGAGATTTTTGGCCCGGTCGTCTCGGTCACCACGTTTAAGACCGATGAAGAGGCGCTCGAAATCGCTAATGACACCCTCTATGGTCTCGGCGCTGGCATCTGGACCCGAGACACCAACCGCGCCTACCGGTTTGGCCGCGGGATCCAGGCGGGCCGGGTCTGGACCAATTGCTATCACGCTTATCCGGCCCATGCGGCCTTTGGCGGCTATAAGCAGTCGGGTATTGGGCGCGAAAACCACCGCATGATGCTGGATCACTATCAGCAGACCAAGAATATGCTGGTCAGCTATAGCCCTAACAAGTTGGGTTTTTTCTGATAGATCAGGGGCGGCCTGGTGACGGGCCGCCCTTTAGCCAAAGGGGAATGGATTGACCGAGCGCGTTACCGCCACCGAGGCCGCAATTTCACTGCTTCGTCAGATCGTCGCCGATCATGGCCCAGTCATGTTTCACCAGTCGGGCGGTTGCTGCGACGGCTCATCGCCCATGTGTTATCCGGCCGGAGACTTCCTGCTCGGCGATCATGATGTTCAGCTTGGTGAAATTGACGGCGCACCGTTCTATATCTCCGGCAGCCAGGCCAAGGCCTGGGAAGGCACGGACCTGATCATCGATGTCGTCCCCGGCCGCGGCGGCATGTTCTCGCTCGATAATGGCCGCGAGCTGCGGTTCCTGACCCGCTCGACCGTGTGCCGGGTTTAGGGGGAGGGGTTAAACGAGCCAGTCGAGCGGCACGCCCAGGGCCTTGGCGAGGGCGGATAGGGTTTCAGGGCTGCCTTTGCGACGGCCAGTTTCAAGGTCGGACAAATAGCCTTGGCCGATACGGGTCGCAAAATCAGCAAGTTGCACTTGCGTAAATCCGCGCCATTTGCGGATGGCCTTCAGCCGCGTATCGCCCCGCAGCATATAGGCACTGATCTCTGGGGGGAGTATGGCCCCTCCGGCGTCCAGCTCAGCCTTGCGCGCATCATAGAGGGCGAGGTCATCATCGTCTTCAAGGGCCGGATCGGCGGCTAGAATAAGCGCCTCATAGTCATCGCGGCTAAGCAGGACCATCTCATCGCCATTAGGCGCATTTATGAATTGCGGACTGGGCATGGGCTTAGCCTCCTCGATAGGTGGTGGTAGATCGGCGACCAATATAGATCGCCAAGATGGTGGTCGCATCCTCGTCAAAAATCACCCTTGCCGCTTATGGCATACCGATCCAAGGCCGCCTCGACCTGACGACGGCCCTCAATGGGCAGCGCATCCAGATCCCGAGCCGCGCTGACGGTGAAGATTATTGTCTTCATGAGCGATAATATCGCTTGTTTTGTGATAAAAGCTAGCGATTCTATTACGGTAAGTGGGCTTTCGGCGAGCTGATATCAACCGGCGCGGTGACCGTATTTCGTTCTAATCCTACTGATTATAAATCGGTGGATGGTAGAGCTGAATGTAGACGCCCACCAGTACGCTTGAGCACAAATAGGTTGATAATATTTAATAACTAATGAGCGGTTAAAGTCATCCAATATTCATCGAATATTTTTTTACATGTAAGGTCGTTTCGAACTTCAATGACAATGTCTGGGTCATTAATGGAAAAATATTTTTTTATTTCATTTTTCATAAATCTAGCATCGCTATCTGAAATTCCATGAGCTGTGGCAAATATACGTTTAATGTTGCTTTCATTATTCAACGAAATGAGTTCCATATTTTTTCGATGGAATGCAAAACCAAGAAAAACTAAGGTTTCAGCATTCTTAATCAAACTATTTGTAGAAATTATATGTGGACTATCTTCAAAATTTTCATTGAAAGTTTTTATGTTATATGCTATTTTGAGCAAATCCGAGTTTGTTTGACCAAAATCAACAATATTTTTTTCGAAATTGTGATTCCATGGTAAATCTCCTATGCATCCGTAGGGATATTGAATTTCAAGTTTATTGATAAGATTTTTGGATTCTATGTCACTTATAGCAAATATTTTTTGAAGAGACTCATATAAAAAATGAGTAATGCAACGATCGTAATTAAAGCTAATAAAAGAAACATTATCAAATATATTATCTATATTATTAATAGATACTTCTTCTGAT
>JBILKO010000071.1:0-12652 GCA_044376615.1 Caulobacteraceae bacterium | reverse complement strand
GTAGGTCATCACCATCGATTTCATCGGAATCGCGAGCGTTTGGGGCTTGACCCAGCACGTCCCAGGGTTTTGAATCTTTAGTATGAGTGACCATGATGAGCCCACAATGCGCATTGCCTTGGCTTGTGCGCAAGCCGCAGCTGACGCCGGAGAGGCTCCAATCGGCGCCGTCGTGATCGATTCCGCTTCAGGCGAGGTCATTTCAACTGCCCATAACCAACCCATTGGCCTGCATGACCCCACTGCCCATGCCGAAATCCTGGCCTTAAGGGAAGCTGCAAAAAAGCGTGGTAATTATCGGCTAAACGGGCTGACCCTGGTGGTTACCCTCGAGCCCTGCGTTATGTGTGCTGGCGCAATCAGCCATGCCAGGATTAAGCGGCTGGTCTTTGGCGCGATCGATGTTAAGGGCGGGGCCGTGGTCAGCGGGCCGCGCTTTTTCGAAGGCGACACCTGTCACTGGCGTCCCGAAGTCACTGGCGGCGTTTTGGGTAAAGACAGCACCGGAATACTCAGGGGCTTTTTCCAGGCCCGGCGCAAACCTAAGGCTAGATAGCTTCTATTCGTTGGATGAGCCTAGCGCGAACTTCCGGCCATTCGTTATCCAGGATTGAGAACATTACCGTGTCCCGGACATGACCGGTCCAGGTGATCTTATGTTTTCGCAAGACCCCTTCACGCACTGCCCCAAGTTTCGTCACCGCCGCCTGACTACGTAGGTTTCGCTGATCCACCCGAAACTCTACCCTCAAGGCGCCGCAAGCGAATGCGTGCTCGAGCATCAGCAGTTTTGCCTGCGGGTTGGTGATCGCGGCGCGCGCGTTTGGATTCAAAAATGTGGCACCGATCTCCACCCCGCCATCGCTCACGGCTAAATTCAGATAACTGGTGGTTCCAATAATCTGGTCGTGATCTCGACGAACAATGGCATAGGCGATGCGCGTGCCCTTTTGATGCTCGGCCAGCATCTTGTCCCAAAACTCTTCGAAACCGTCACCGAAGGCGCTTGAACCCATTACGCGCCAGGCCTCAGGATCACAGTCTAGGGCCAGCTGCATGGCCGCCTTCATGTCAGGCTGGATTGGGACCAGCCGTATCGCCGCGGCCTCAAGGGTAATGATCGAGATTAACATGGCCGATTTGTCGCGCCCCAAAACCGGTTTGGCAAGGTGGCTTGGCCTTGACCTGACAATAAACACGGATCACCGTATTAAAACGAACGTTTGAATTGGCCGACTCAATGGCTATGCATTGGAAGGAAGTGGTCATGGATTTCGATTATTCGCCGTCGCAAAAGCACTGGGTTAAGCGGGTTAGCGATTTTATGGACGAGCACATCGTCCCGGCTGTTCCAGTCTATGAGTCCCAGATGGCCGGCTTTGGTCAGGACCGTTGGAAAGTCATACCGATCGTTGAAGAGCTGAAGGCCAAGGCCAAGGCAGCCGGCCTTTGGAACATGTTCATGCCGCCCCATAGCGGCCAGACGCATGTTGACGACACCTTCGTGTTCGAAGGCGCGCCGATGAGCAATCTCGACTATTCGACCATTGCTGAGATCATGGGCCGGGTTGGCTTTGCCTCGGAAGTGTTCAACTGCTCGGCGCCTGATACCGGCAATATGGAAGTGCTGATGCGCTATGGCACGCTAGAGCAAAAAGAGCGCTGGCTGCGGCCCCTGATGAATGGCGAAATCCGTTCCGCCTTCCTGATGACTGAGCCCGCCGTCGCCTCGTCCGACGCGACCAATATCGAAACCAGCATTGTGCGCGACGGCGATGACTATGTGATCAATGGCACAAAATGGTGGTCTTCGGGCCTGGGCGACCCGCGCTGTAAGGTCGCCATTGTCATGGGCAAGACCAACCCAGACACCAATACCTATAACCAACAGTCCCAGATCCTGGTGCCACTCGACGCGCCTGGGATCGAGGTCATCCGTATGCTGCCCGTCTTTGGCTATGACGATGCCCCCCACGGCCATGCAGAGGTGCGGCTGAACAGTGTCCGGGTGCCGGCCCAAAACCTGATCCTGGGCGAAGGCCGCGGGTTCGAGATCGCCCAAGGCCGGCTTGGCCCTGGCCGTATCCATCACTGCATGCGCACAATTGGCGTCGCCGAAGTCGCGCTCGAAAAAATGTGCAAGCGCCTGATGACCCGCAAAGCGTTTGGCAAATACATTTCAGATCACTCGGTCTGGGAACAGCGCATTGCCGAGGCTCGGATCGATATCGAGATGTCGCGCCTGCTCTGCCTCAAGGCGGCCGATATGATGGACAAGGCTGGCAATAAGTCCGCGCGCCTGGAGATCGCCATGATCAAGGTGGCGGCCCCGCGCATTGCCCTCAAGATCATAGATGATGCCATCCAGGCCCATGGCGGCGGCGGCGTGACCAGCGATTTTGGCCTGGCCAAGATGTATTCCAGCATCCGCACCCTGCGCCTAGCCGACGGCCCCGACGAGGTCCATTGCCGCACCATCGCCAAGATGGAAATGGGCAAATATGGCGACGAGGTCACCCG
The DNA here is from genome assembly GCA_044376615.1 of Caulobacteraceae bacterium. Lineage (GTDB taxonomy): Bacteria > Pseudomonadota > Alphaproteobacteria > Caulobacterales > Caulobacteraceae > CAISGS01. The sequence continues at coordinate 10,132 of JBILKO010000071.1, read as the reverse complement.
CCAGAAAAATGCCGACGAGGCCCGCCTGCACGTGCCCGGTATTCGGTAGGGGTTTTTGCTATTTGAGTGATGTGAAGAAGGCGGTCCTTTGGGCCGCCTTCATTCATTTGGGGCTGGTGCGAGGTGCGCTATTGGCCCTGATCCAGGCTGCGAGATCATCCTCAGTGACCTCCCCAGCAGCGAGAGCGACAATCCTGTGGATAGCATCGATCTTATCGGGTCGAAATTCTATCTTGTTGATGGCTAAGAAGAGGCCGATCGACAGAAAGGCTGCGCGCTTATTGCCGTCTACAAAGGGATGATTTCGCGCTAGGCCAAAGCCGTAAGACGCCGCCAAGGCCGCCATGTCCGAGTCCGGCTGATAGGCCCAAAGATTCATCGGCCGACCGAGGGCCGAATCTAGCAAACCCTCATCCCGCAAGCCCGCTAAGCCGCCATGGGCCGCCAGGTCGCGTTCGTGCAAAAGAATAAGCGCGCGCTTATTGATCCAAATAGGGTCTGTGGTCATGGCGCACGACTATTTCGCCAGGGCCTTAAACGTGTCGCGATAGTCACGCATAAAGGCCTCACCCTCGGCCAGTTGCGCCTCAATGGAGGCATCATAGGCGCTAAAGGTCACACCGCCAGGTGCATCCGTGACGAACACCGTGTCACCGAGTGCCAATTGTAGCTTTTCGAGCAATTCCTTCGGCAGGACCACGCCAACCGAATTGCCGATCTTGGTGAGCTTGAGCTGGAACACGACACGCGCCTCGTTATTACATACGTAATAACATAAGCTGACGCGACTACTGCGTCAACCGCCGCTAAACGGCCCCATTCAGGGCTTGGTGAATCAGGCGCATATAGGCCCAGAGCGGGGTGGCGAGGGCCAGACCCATCAAGGCTTCAAAGGACGTTGCGCCTAGGTTAAACCGGCTGACCGTCCGATCCGAGATCATAGACACAACCCGGCCAAAGGCGGCACCCGACCAGGCCAAGCCGAGGGCAGCGGCCATGCAAGACCCGATCTTGGGCGACAGGGCCAGGGCCAGGGCTGTTCCCGCATGCGACACGAAAAACGGGCCGCCATAGGTGGCGCGCACTTCGGAGACGCTGTGGGGAACGCCCTCGCGCAAGGAAAGGCCAACCATGGTCAAGACCCGGCTCGGACGCAACAAGGCCAAGGCCCCCAGCCCTGCCCCGATCAAACACGCAACCACGGCCAGAAACAGGCTCATGTGCAAAGTGGTCAAGATTCGTCCCCCAAGGTTCTCTCTTTATGATCATTGATATGGCCTCTCGTTTCGGCAAGGCCAAGGCTAAGCGCGCGATTACGAACGAATAATCTCAGCTGTGTCTCTCCAGACAATCGAATTAGCAAAAATTGCGGCCTCTTGCCCTTGACACTGGACCTCAGCCTCCATACCTGAGCCCTGTTAGCACTCGGGGGTCTTGGCTGCTAATCAGGTATGCTCCCGGCTACATCCCTTAAATGACAACCGTTTCAAACGGAGACTAAAGATGAAGTTTCGTCCCCTCGGTGATCGCGTTTTGATCAAGCGCGTTGCAGAAGAAGAAAAGACCAAGGGCGGGATCATCATCCCCGATACCGCCAAGGAAAAGCCTCAAGAAGGCGAAGTCATTTCCGTTGGCCCCGGTGCCCGCGACGAGAATGGCAAATATATTGTCCCAGACGTGAAGGCTGGCGACCGCATCCTGTTCGGCAAGTGGTCGGGCACGGAAGTGAAGATCGAGGGTGAAGATCTCCTGATCATGAAGGAGAGCGACATCCTAGGCGTTCTTCAGTCCTAAGCCTTATCCACCCTTTCCAATTCCTCAGACGAAAAGAGAGAGCCCGCAATGGCTGCTAAAGACGTTAATTTTGGTACCGACGCACGCGACAAGATGCTGCGCGGCGTCAACATCCTGGCCAATGCCGTAAAGGTGACCTTGGGTCCTAAGGGCCGCAATGTGGTCATTGAAAAGTCCTTCGGCGCGCCGCGCTCGACCAAGGACGGCGTGTCGGTGGCTAAGGAAATCGAACTATCCGACCGTTTTGAGAACCTCGGCGCGCAACTGATCCGCGAAGTCGCCTCCAAGACCAATGACAAGGCCGGCGACGGCACCACCACTGCGACGGTTCTGGCCCAGGCCATCGTTGTTGAAGGTCTGAAGTCGGTTGCCGCTGGCATGAACCCGATGGACCTGAAGCGCGGTATCGACAAGGCCGTGATCGCCATTGTCGCCGAGATCAAGTCGATCTCGAAAAAGGTCACCACCAATGACGAAATCGCTCAGGTCGGGACCATCTCGGCCAATGGCGATGCCGAAGTCGGTGCCATGATCGCCAAGGCCATGGCCAAGGTCGGTAATGAAGGCGTCATCACGGTTGAAGAAGCCAAGACCGCCGAGACCGAGCTGGATGTCGTTGAAGGCATGCAGTTCGACCGCGGCTATCTGTCCCCCTACTTCATCACCAATGCCGACAAGATGGAGGTTCAACTCGAAGAGCCTCTGATCCTCTTGTTCGAAAAGAAGCTGTCGAGCCTGCAGCCCCTGCTCCCCGTGTTGGAAGCCGTGGTTCAGTCGGGCCGCCCGCTCATGATCATTGCTGAAGACGTTGAGGGCGAAGCCCTGGCCACGCTGGTGGTCAATAAGCTGCGCGGCGGCCTACGGGTTGCTGCGGTCAAGGCCCCTGGCTTTGGCGATCGCCGCAAGGCCATGTTGGAAGACATCGCCATCCTGACCGGCGCGCAAGTCATCTCCGAAGACCTGGGCATCAAGCTGGAAAGCGTCACCCTGGACATGCTGGGCAAGGCCAAGAAGGTCTCCATCACCAAGGACGACACCACCATTGTCGACGGCATTGGTGAAAAGGACGCGATCGAGGCCCGTATCGCCCAGATCAAGCGCCAGATCGAAGACACGACCTCGGACTATGACAAGGAAAAGCTGCAAGAGCGCCTGGCTAAGCTGGCTGGCGGTGTTGCCGTGATCAAGGTCGGTGGTTCGACCGAAGTCGAAGTGAAAGAGAAGAAGGACCGCGTCGATGACGCCCTCAACGCGACCCGCGCGGCCGTCGAAGAAGGCATAGTCCCCGGTGGCGGCGTGGCCCTGCTCAAGGCGTCCAAGATCTTGGAAGGCCTCAAGGGTGACAATGCGGACCAAACCGCCGGTATCGCCATTGTGCGCCGCGCCGTTCAGGCCCCGATCCGTCAGATCGCCGAAAATGCCGGCGTTGAAGGCTCGATCGTGGTTGGCAAGGTCATGGACAATAAGTCCGCGACCTATGGCTTCAATGCCCAGACCGAAGAGTATGTGGACATGGTCCAGGCCGGCGTCATCGACCCCGCCAAGGTGGTCCGCACCGCTCTGCAAGACGCAGCCTCGGTGTCCAGCCTGCTGATCACCACCGAAGCAGCCATTGTCGAAGCCCCGAAAAAGGGCGGCGCTGGCGGCGGCATGCCACAAATGCCCGGCGGCGGCATGGGCGATATGGACTTCTAAATCGGCGCGCCGATTTAGAGACCAAAACAAGAAGGGCGGGATCGCAAGGTCCCGCCCTTTTCTATTGTGCCGCTAAAATCGCGTTTAAGGGTAAAGCCGCCCCGTCGACCAGCCCGCGCCTGATCGCGTATAGACCAGCCGCTCATGCAGGCGAAACGGACGGTCGCGCCAAAACTCGATTGATTGTGGCTCTAGGTGAAAGCCCGACCAATGCGGCGGCCGCGGCACCTTGCCCAGGCCAAATTTCAAACCGAACTCAGCAATGCGCTTTTCCAGGGCAAAGCCATCACCTAAGGGCTGGGACTGATCCGAGGCCCAGGCGCCAATCTGGCTGGCGCGCGCGCGGGTGGCGAAATAGGCATCGGCATCGGCGTCATTGACGGCGCTGACTGTGCCGCGAACACGGATTTGCCGCCGCAAAGACTTCCAATGAAACAGCAAGGCGGCCTTTGGGTTGGCGGCAAGCTCGCGACCCTTTGCGCTATTCAAATTGGTATAGAAAACAAACCCGCCCCCATCGACGCCCTTTAAAAGGACCATGCGCACATCCGGAAGGCCATCGTGATCGACTGTGGCCAAGGCCATGGCATTGGGGTCATTGACTTCAGAGCCCTTGGCCGCCTCCATCCATTCGGCAAACAGGGCCATAGGATCGGCATCAGGATTCAAAGGCGGTCCAGCCGATTGGCTGGCGGCAATGTATTCAGCTTCGGTCGGTGAGGCAGGGATCAGGGGTTCGGTCATTCACAAAACATAGGCCAGATTGGCCCCAAGGCCAGCCTGTTAAACTGCTCGTACCCGTGATATTTTGCCGCCCAATCATGCCCAAGACCGCCCCCACCCTAACCCTGCCCAAGGCCCATGCCCTATTGGGCCTCAAAAAAGGCGCTGGCCTAGCGGCGATCAAGGCGGCGTTTCACGAACGTATCGGCGCGGTCCATCCCGACCAGCCGGGCGGTGATCCAGAACTCTATAGCCAGGTCCTGCTCGCCTATCGCCTGCTCCAGGCCAATCTACCAAGGCCTGGCCCAGACGAGCCATCTCTCAATACCCTGGCCATTAGCCCGCATGAGGCCTGTTTTGGTGGCAAGCGGCGCGTAGCCCAAGCCATCGGGTCAGGCAGTGTCACACTGCCAGCCGGACTGCGAAACGTAGAACTGTTCGAACTCGGCGGTGAAACGGTAGAAATTACCATCCGGCCGGAGTCAGGCATTCATATCGAGGGCGATCACCTTTACCTCACCCTCGAGGTGCCGACCTATGTGTTACAGAGCGGCGGACGACTGGAGTTTCAGATCTTTGACCGCCGCTACCAGCTCTGGGTGTCCCGCGCCCTTGCCGAGGTCCGCCAGATTCACCTGCCAGGCCTTGGCCTACCCGAACGCGACTCTCATACTAGGGGCGACGCCTTTATTGTGATGGTTCCCTTTGCCAGCGAGGCCGATGGCACGCGAGCGCAAAAGCGTCGCAAGAAATTTATTGAAGACTGGATCGCCGCGTGATTGGCCGCATAGCGCACTCAGGCTTTGGGTTCTGTAAAACTTTGCGCTAAAAGCGCCTCATGTCGCACAATAGTTTTGGTCACCTGTTTCGCGTTACCACCTGGGGGGAAAGCCATGGGCCAGCCCTTGGCTGTGTCGTCGATGGCTGCCCGCCCGGCCTTGCCCTCACTGCCGAAGACATTCAGGTCTGGCTCGACCGGCGCAAGCCCGGTGGCAGCAAATTTGTGACCCAGCGCCAAGAACCCGATGCCGTGCGCATCTTGTCTGGCGTATTCGAAGATGACCGCACAAACGGCCAGGTGACCACCGGCACGCCCATCTCGCTAATGATCGAGAATGTTGATCAGCGCTCCAAAGACTATTCCGAAATTGCCCGCGCCTTTCGCCCTGGCCATGCCGACCATACCTATTTTGCCAAATATGGCGTGAGGGACTATCGCGGCGGCGGCCGGTCCTCCGCCCGCGAAACAGCGGCGCGCGTGGCTGCCGGTGCCGTCGCCCGCAAGGTCCTAGGTCAAGGCGTGTGTATACGCGCGGCCCTGGTTCAGATCGGCCCGCATGCCATTGATCGCGGCCGCTGGGACTGGGACCAGTGCGATCAAAACCCCTTCTGGTGCCCCGACGCCCAGATGGCGGCGCAGTGGGAAGACTATCTGGACGGTGTGCGCAAGGCCGGATCCTCGATTGGGGCGGTGGTTGAGGTCATAGCCGAGGGCGTTCCCGCCGGTTGGGGCGCGCCCCTCTATGGCAAGCTTGATGCCGAGCTCGCCGCTGCCCTAATGTCGATCAATGCGGCCAAAGGGGTGGAGATCGGCGCAGGCTTTGAAAGCGCGACCTTGTCCGGCGAGGCCAATGCCGACCAGATGCGCATGACCCCTGAGGGCCCGATCTTTACATCCAACCATGCGGGCGGCGTGCTCGGCGGCATATCAACCGGCCAGGACCTGATTGCCCGCGTGGCCTTCAAGCCGACCAGTTCCATCTTGTCGCCACGCCAGACCGTGAACGAGGATGGGCAGGAGGTCGATCTACGCACCAAGGGCCGGCATGATCCTTGCGTGGGTATTCGCGCCGTGCCCGTGGTCGAGGCCATGACCGCCTGTGTCCTAGCCGATGCCTTTTTGCGCCATCGCGGCCAGACCGGCGGCGGCGCCTTTGTGCCGGGCCAGACCGGACGGCGCTAGGCCTGGCGGGCTTGGAAAACCGAGCGCGCCTTCCTATCTCTTGGGCTGATAATTCGGAGCTGATGCCATGATTGATCACCGCCCTTTTGCAAAGCTTGGCCATGCCAATCACGGCTGGCTCAATGCTCGTCACCACTTCTCCTTCTCCAGCTATCATGATCCCAATCGGATGAGCTGGGGTGATTTGCGGGTCTGGAATGATGACGAGATCGCGCCCGGCACAGGCTTTGCCCCGCACGGCCATGAAGACATGGAGATCATCACCTATGTCCGGACCGGTGCCATCACCCACCAGGACAGCATGGGTAATACCGGCCGCACCGGCGCAGGCGATGTCCAGGTGATGAGCGCAGGCTCTGGCGTTCGCCATTCGGAAAACAATCGCGAGTCTGAGACCACTACCCTGTTCCAGATCTGGATCGAGCCCAAGACCCGGGGCGGTGACCCGTCCTGGGGTGCCAAGCCGTTCCCCAAGTCCGACCGTTCGGGCCAATTCATGGCCCTAGCCAGCGGTTTTGCCGAGGATACTGATGCCCTGCCCATCCGGGCCGAGGCCCGGGTCCTGGGCGCGACCCTAAAGGCCGGGCAAAGCACGAGCTATGATCTGGCCCCCGGTCGTCACGGCTATCTGGTTCTGGCGGCTGGCTCTGCGGACCTCAACGGCCTGACCCTACAGACCCGCGATGGGGCAGCGGTACGCGATGAGGGCAAATTGACCGTCACGGCCCTGACTGATGCCGAGCTGGTCCTGGTCGATTCTGTCTAGGCCGCGGGCCAAAGCCCGATCTTGGTCAGGGCAGACTTAAACCGGGTTTGCAATTCGCGGCCGGGCAACGCGCTGGCGCCCTCCATTGACACAGCAAAGGCTAGGTTCTGGTCCTTGGTCTGAACCCGCCCGACCCACCAACCGACCGAGCGCGAGCCATCGGCGAGGCTGGAGCAGGTGCCGGTCTTGCCGCTCATGGTCGCATCGCCGCGCCGTTCATCGACCATGATCTGCTCGACCACCTCAGTACTGGTCGCCTTCACCGGCAGATTGCTCGAATAAAGCTTGGCGATAAAGGCGCTTTGCTGCCGCGTCGAGATGGTCAAGCCGCCGCCCGCCTGGGGTCCCAGCCAGAACTGATCCACCGGCCCGGCGGGATCAGCCGAGCCATAGTCGAGAGCCTTTAGCTGTTTGACATAGGCCTCATGCCCAACCTGCCGCGCCAAGCGCTGAAACCAGGGCACCATGGACAGCTTAAACGCCTTGGCTAGATCGGCATCCGTCTCCCAGGCCTTAACCGCTGCAGGCTTGCCATCCCAAGGCACGACCGCGCCGGGGGTAACCAGGCCTGCATCCAGGCCGATCAAGGCATTTGCAATCTTAAAGGTCGAGCACGGCGGCAATTGACGCATGCAGACGCCGTTAGAGCCATAGGCATAGACCTCGCCGCCGGTCTTGATATCCCGGATCGAGACACAAGTGCCCCTGCCGCCAAAGCCTTGATCAATGATCGGGTTCAGAGCTTGGAAATCAACCTTCTTTGCGCCTCCACCAGTGCCGCTGGGCGAACAGGCCGCCAAGGCCAGGCCCAAGGCCGCGACCCAGGCGAGCGCTGGGCGATGAGACTGGACTTGGCGCTGGCGCATTTGGGTCTGGTCCTATTTTCCGGTCCATTGCGGCGCGCGCTTTTGCGCAAACGCCATGGGCCCTTCGACAAAATCTGCAGACTTGAACATAGCCGCCACCGCCGGATAGCGGAACTGGCCACCGATCGCCTCGGCTAAGGTCTCTTCCAGACCCATATGCACGACCTCCTTGGAGGCACGGATCGACATGGGGCTGCATTCGCAAATCAGTTCGGCCCATTTATGGGCCACGGCCATTAGATCCGAAGCCGGGGCCACTTCATTGACAAATCCGAGCTCTAGACCCTCTTGCGCCGAAACCCGCCGCCCGGTCAAGATCATGCCCATGGCCCGCTTCAAGCCGATCTGGCGCGGCAGGCGGTGCAGGCCGCCGGCGAGTGCTGCCAGACCCACGCGCGGCTCTGGCAGAGCAAAGATGGCCTTATCCGACGCAATAATCAGGTCGCAGGCCAGAGCGATCTCGAAACCGCCGCCCATGGCAATGCCATTGACCGCCGCAATCAGCGGCTTGTTTAAGTCAAACCGCGAGGTCAGGCCGGCAAAACCCGAGGGCGGTGAGCCCATCTTGCCGCCCGTGGCCTGGTGCTTCAGATCATTACCCGCCGAAAAGGCCCTATCGCCTGCACCGGTGACAATCCCGACCCATTGGTCAGGATCGGCGGCGAAGGCGTCAAACACCTCATGCAATTCGAAATGGGCGTCAGAGTGCAGAGCATTCATCACCTCTGGCCGATTGAGGGTGATGGTGGTGACGGGACCGGCGCGTTCGACGGTGACATATTGATAGGCCATGGAGGTTCCTTCCGTTTTTTGATTCTGTTGATCTTTAGTTCAGAGCGCGACCAGGCTCTTATGATAGCGCTTCCAGTTTTCGACATAGTGCTGGGCCGAGCCCGCCAGGAACCGGATCTGCGACTCACTGACCTCGCGCACCACCTTGCCCGGCGCGCCCATAACCATGGAATTATCGGGGATATCTTTGCCCTCGGTGATCAAGCTATTGGCACCGATCAGGCAGTTACGGCCTATTCTTGCGCCATTGAGAATGATTGAGCCCATCCCGATCAAGCTGTTATCGCCGATGCTGCAGCCATGCAAAATGACCATATGGCCAACCGTGACATTGTTTCCAATAATCAGCGGCAAACCCACATCGGTATGCAAGACACTACCATCTTGAATGTTCGTATTCTCACCGATTTCGATTGGATCATTGTCTCCTCGTGCAGTAACACCAAACCAAATGCTCGCGTTCTTTTTTAGGATTACACTGCCCATCACCGCCGCATTGGGCGCAATCCAGTATTCACCCTCATTTGGCAAGACAGGTTGCTTGCCATCCAAGCTATATACAGTCATCCGTGCACCCCATATCAGCAAGCTTGATCGAAATTAACCCGTTGGAAACCACCTTCAGATAATCATAATGCAGCGACTCGGCTTGGCTATAGCCATTATGAGTCGCGGTCCTGGAACTGGCCTCGTCGAGGTTAGACCCGGTCCAATTTGCGGAGCAGTGAATGTTTCGATTGGTGAGCTGTGATCGACCTGCCCCGCCGCGATTGGGGTCCGTCGCGCCGCCACCTGGAATCGATCCTGGTCCCACCACCCTAGAAAACCAAGCCTGCCCAAAGAGCGGTCCATTGCGGATACGCTCTTTTTTATTGTCCTTTTCCCTGACCTGATACGGAGAGTCCTATGACCAAACGGGCCCTGAAGCGAATGGTGCGCGAAGGTGAATTTGATGCCGGACAATTTGATGATGCCAAGGTTCGGCGTCTTCCGGTCGAGCGGGGCTGGTCCCCAATCGGTACCGCCACCCACAGGGACGAGGGTCGTGATCAGGCCTATGTCAAAACCATCAAACCCAAATCGGCTGGCCAAAAACAGTTGATGGAGGCGATCGACGCCAAGGCCCTGGTCATGGCGCTGGGCCCCGCAGGCACGGGCAAGACCTATCTGGCCATTGCCAAGGCGGTGGAGGCCCTCGAGGCCGGCACGGTCGGCCGCATCGTCCTGTCGCGTCCCGCGGTCGATGCTGGCGAATCCATCGGCTATTTGCCGGGCGATATGGAGGATAAGCTGGCGCCCTATTTGCGGCCCCTGTTTGATGCCTTGACCGACCGCCTGTCCATGAAGCGGGTGCGGGCCCTGATGGCCGAGGGCGCAATTGAGATTGCCCCAGTCGGGTTTATGCGCGGCCGGACCCTGAATAATGCCTTTGTGGTCTTGGATGAGGCGCAGAACTGCACTTATGCCCAGCTAAAAATGCTACTGACGCGGTTGGGCTGGCACTCGACCATTATCGTCACGGGCGATCCGAAC
>JBILKO010000146.1:0-4812 GCA_044376615.1 Caulobacteraceae bacterium | reverse complement strand
CAACTCCACCCATACAAGACCTCCTTACGACCGCTCGTAAGGTGCTCGCACTCAACCAATCCGTTTAAGACAACAAGGCGGCCAAGGCCGGTCGCTTACCCATTAACGGCGGGTTTGCGGTTGCTCGAAAGCGGACGGTCAACGTCGAAACATCTGTTTCCGGCGCAAAGCGAGTTGAAAGCTTTTCACTCGTACGCGTTTATCAGCCCTTAAAGGCTGTGATCTCGATCTCAAATTTCAACTCTGGATAAGCCAAGCCGGAAACTTCTAAATAAGTGGCTGCGGGGCGGATCTGGCGAAAATGTTCGCCAAACAGCGGCGCAAGTTGGTCGTGTATTCCAGCTTCCGTTACATAATACGTTACTCGGACAGTATCGGCGAGATCAAAGCCCGCTTCACCCAATGCACGCTTAACTATTATGAATGCATTAGCAACCTGCATCCCTATATCGGTGGGTATCTCTTTCGTCTCGGGGTCTGACCCGGTGGTACCAGCAACAAAGCACCACGGCCCGGTGACCACCGCACGGCTATAGCCCACAATCTCTTCCAGCGTTCCTCCAAAGGAGATATTCCGTCGCATCGCTCTCATTCGCCTCCAACGCAAAGCCAACCACTTTAGCCCGATTACCAGCCGTCACAATTTCATTTCACGACTAATAGAATTCAAAATCTAGAGCAACAACCCGCATGATGATTAGATCGAATTGAGCACCCATGACGCTCTGTGTGGTTTACAACTTGAAGCGTATGTAAGGGAACTGGTTCGGAAATTTTGCATGCCTGCTTCTGCTTGTCTCACCAAAAAACCAGACCATCCCCTTTCGGCCAAGTTCTACCGAAATGCTGCAAGTCTCAAATGCGCCAAGGGTGACCTTCCCCTCTGCCCAGCGCGCTTTCAGTGACACGGCCATGTCTCCACCCGTATTGAGTCTGCCGATCTAAAGCCGGCCCAAATAAATGAGTGTCATCATAAATGACGATGGTCAATATGCTGGCGGGTGAGCCCGAGCGTTTGGTGGCGCGCTAAATGTCACTGCTAATGGTGATGGCGAGGTGCAGCCTAAGCTGGTGCAGAAATTGAGGCCGTGAGGTTCGCCCGCCCAGCCAGCCCAGCAAGTCCATGTAATAATTTGCAAAAAGATTTTCGGCCACACGGCGGGGATTAGCAGTTTGGCGACACTGGCCAGCCCGTACGGCCTTGGTGACCAGGTCCGCCAGCCCTGCATAAATAACCTCTAACAATTCGGTTATATCAGCCTGTTTTCCAGCGGCATCTGGGAACATGATCTCTTTCAATAGGATCCGGGCCAGCTCCGTATCGCGGGCATGGTAATCGAGCATGGATGAAAAAATATCGACCAGCTGGTCGAGCAAGGGCGCTTTGCTGGGCCTGGCAAAGGCCGCCTTGGCCGTTTCGATCATTTCGTCGCGAAACACCATGACCAGCAGGTCTTCCTTCGACCTTGCATACAGAAAGAGGGTACCGGTCCCAATATCGGCCAGCTCAGCAATCTGTTGGGTGGTGGTTTCAGCAAACCCGCGATCACGAAAGAGCTGGCGGGCCGCCGCCACGATACGAACCCGTTTTTCCTGCTTATTGCGTTCGCGCCGACCCATGGGGGAAGGGTTGAGGATATCACCCTCCTCGAGCTCAGAGGCTTGGGCTTGGAAGGTTTTTCGGCCAGCCACGGTAAGGCAATCTCCAGAATTTTCAGTCCGATCAACCCATTCAGCCTCTCGGACCCAAAGTCAATCCTGCCCCAACGATCAGGGCTTGACGGGCCGCGCGGCCCATATAAACTGAGTGCAGTCATAAATGAAGATCGTCAGTCCTTACGGGCAACTGGCGGCATTAGCGGCCTTTGGGCTGCGCCCATGGGAGGACGTCTATTGGCCAAGTCCACTGCCACTATTGCGGGCGTTACGGTCTCGACCGATCACTGGATCGATGGTCGGCGGGTGTCGTCGCCAGAGCGCTTTGCTAATATTTCACCGGTCGACGGCTCGCACCTTGCGGACGTGGCTGCGGGCGGAAAAGCAGAGGTAGAGCTGGCGGTTGATGCGGCCCGCCGCGCCTATCCTGCCTGGGCAAGGCTTGGACCCGAAGGCCGACTTCCCATCTTAAAGCGGTTTGCGGAGGGTCTAAAGGCAAGGGCCAAGGATCTTGCCGCGGTCGAGACCATGGATAATGGCTCCCTCCTGGCCGGTAATCTGCACCGTGTGGTCCCCAGGGCAGCGCTCAATATCGCGTTCTTCGCCGACTGGGCCATGACCTTGCAAGATCACGTGATCGACTCGCCCGAGGTGGTCAATCATATCCGCTATGATCCCGCTGGTGTCGCAGCCCTGATTACGCCCTGGAACGCGCCCCTCATGCTGACCACCTGGAAGGTCGGTCCAGCCCTAGCGGCAGGCAATACGGTTGTGGTTAAGCCACCTGAGTGGGCGCCCATGACTTGCTCGCTCATGGCTGATATTGCCCATGAGGCCGGGCTTCCTGCGGGCGTACTTAATGTGGTCCAGGGCATTGGCGAGATCGCCGGCGACGCCTTGGTCAATCACCCCGATCTGGACCGGATCAGTTTTACCGGATCAACCGGCACGGCGAAACTGATTGGTCAGGCGGCGGCGCGGTCAATCACGCCGATGAGCTCTGAGCTTGGCGGCAAATCGCCGTTTATTGTCTGCGCCGATGCAGACCTGGATGCCGCCGCCCAGACTGTGGCTGGCCAATATATGAATGCCGGACAGGTGTGTTTGGCCGGGACCAGAGTGCTTGTCGAGCAATCGATCGAAGCGGTCTTCTTGGCCAAGGTTCGGGAGGCGGCAAGCCATATGGTGGTCGGCGATCCCCGAGATAGCGCAACCCGGGTTGGTCCCCTGATCACTAAGGAACATTTTGACCGGGTGGCAGGCTTTGTCGAACGCGCCAAGGCTGATGGTGCCGAAGCGATCTGGGGCGGGTCACCGGCCAATTTCGGCGGACTCTATTTCCAGCCGACCTTGTTTGCGAATGTTGATCCAGCCTGGGAAATTGCTCAGGACGAGGTGTTTGGGCCGGTCCTAACCTGGCAGACCTTTAAGTCCGATGACGAGGTCATAGACCTGGCTAATGGCACAAAATACGGCCTTTCTGGGGTGCTGTTCAGCCAGAATGAAGCCCGTGCCATGAAGATTGCCTCGCAAGTGGTGGCCGGTACGCTTTGGGTCAATTGCTTCTTTATCCGCGACCTGGCCGCGCCTTTCGGTGGCAGCCGCAATTCTGGGATCGGGCGTGAGGGCGGCGCTTGGAGCTTCGACTTCTATAGCGACATTAAGAACATCTCGGTCCGCAAGGACACATTTTCTGCAAAGGGGGCCTGACATGACCGCCGTAACCGAACTTGGCTATCTGACCGTCGGCGTTAGCGACCTTGCCGCCTGGAAGGACTATGCCGCCCATGTGCTTGGGTTGGAAGTGGTTGAAGGGCGCTCGCCCGATTCTTGCTATCTGCGCATGGACTATTGGCATCATAGGATCACGCTGATTGAAGACGGCTCAGATGACCTATTGGTCACCGGCCTTCGCGTGGCAGGCCCCGATGAGTTTCGCGACATGGCCGCCCGGCTAAGGGCCGCTGGGATTGCCGTAGAGGTCCTATCGGAGGCCGAGGCCGAGGCCCGGTTGGTGCTTGAGGTGATGCGCCTGAAAGACCCCAATGGCTATGTTTTGGAAATTTTCCACGGCCCCCTGGTGCAATTCGACAAGCCGTTCCATCCGGGCCGCCGCATGCATGGCCGCTTCAGGACCGGCGACCTTGGCCTTGGTCACGTCATGCAGTCCACGCGTGCCGATTTTGACGCCAATTACCAGTTCTACCGCCTGCTCGGCATGCGCGGCGGTATTGAGTACAAGCTGGCCATTCCCGGCGCGCCAGGTGCCGTGCCCCTAATGTTCATGCACTGTAATGATCGCCAACACAGCCTGGCCTTTAGCGGCCCGGCGGACAAGCGCGCCAATCACATCCTGTTCGAGGTCGAGGCCATGACCGATGTCGGTCTTGCCTATGAGCTGGTTAAGGCCGCAGGGCTGCCGGTCATTATCGAGCCTGGCAGCCATGCCAATGATCAGATGTATTCCTTCTATATGAAAAACCCCTCGGGCTTCATGTGTGAGATTGGCTGGGGTGCCCGCTCGGCGGTGCATCAGTCGGAATATTACCAGCGTGACTCCTTCGGACATGCCCCGGTCCCGGGCACAATGAAGGGCTTTATGGTTCCGGCCTGAGCCGGATGCTGACTTCAGAATTAGACCTAACACTGGAAGGTTATGCCCATGTCCGTACTGGATGGACCCCGCGAAGAATGGCGCCGAATTCTGTTCGAAGGCACCCCACAATGGGTGCGGCCCGAAGGTGACGACCTACGCCTTGGCGATGGTCGAAAAGTGGCAGAGGCCAGCGCGACCTATTTACCGCCCTGTGATCCGACCAAGATCATTTGTATCCATCTGAATTATGAGTCGCGGCGGGTAGAGTTCCATGCCCCGCCCTTGACCACCCCAATCTATTTTCAAAAGCCGCTGACGACGCTGAATTCGCACAGGGGCAAGCTTAACCGGCCCGCAGACTGCCAATACCTCAATTATGAAGGCGAGATCGCCGCCATTGTCGGCAAGCCGATGCGCAATATCGCGCCGGCTGATGTCTGGGACTATCTGGCTGGCTTTGCGGCGGCCAATGATGTCGGGGCACAAGATTTTCGAGATACGGATGCCGGTTCGATGCTGCGGGTTAAGGGTCAAGACGGGTTTTGCCCGATCGGCCCGGG
>JBILKO010000145.1:0-4842 GCA_044376615.1 Caulobacteraceae bacterium | reverse complement strand
TCGGTTTTGATGTGACCCCGCAAATGGCTGAATTTAACCGCGACGGTAAGCGGTTCCGGGTCAATGCAGTCTCGGCGGCCCCGACCAAACCATGAGTGACCTAAAGGCGGCCCTGGGCCAGGCGGTTTCGGCCGCCTTTGCATCCCTTGGCCTTGACGCGTCCCTGGGCAAGGTCGGTGTCTCCGACCGCCCAGACCTGGCGGATTTTCAATGTAATGGTGCCCTGGCCGCAGCAAAGCTGGCCAAGCGCAATCCGCGCGAGATTGCGGCGGAGGTGAGCGCCAAGCTGGCCGGTGATCCCTTGCTAGCCTCGGTCGAGGTCGCGGGCGCGGGCTTTATCAATCTGAGGGTCTCGGATACGGCCTTGACCGAGCGGGTGAGGGGCCTTGCGACTGAGCCCAGGCTTGGTGCCGATCCGATTGCCCCGCCCCGCCGGGTCATTGTCGATTATGGCGGGCCCAATGTCGCCAAGCCCATGCATGTCGGCCACTTGCGCGCCTCAATCATTGGCGAGTCGATCAAGCGCATCTACCGGTTTTGCGGCGACACGGTCTGGGGCGATGCGCATTTTGGCGACTGGGGCTTTCAGATGGGCCTGCTGATCGTGGCGGCGGGCGATGAGAACCCCAACTGGCTGGCGGTGGCTGAGGGGAATGGCGCGCCCGATCCCGCCCTCTTGGCCGATCTAGACCTAGCCGCGCTTGACCGCCTCTATCCGCTGGCTGCCGCCAAGGCCAAGGAAGACGCCGATTATCGTGACCGCGCGCGCAAGGCCACGGCCCTATTGCAAGGCGGCAAGCCTGGCTATCTGAAGCTTTGGCAGCGTTTTACCGAGGTCAGCCGCGCGGCGCTTGAACGCGAATTTGACGCCCTGGGCATTCATTTTGATCTCTGGATGGGCGAAAGCGATGCTGATCCCTTGATCCCGGCCATGGTCGAGGACCTAAAAGCTAAGGGCCTCATGGTCGAGGATCAGGGCGCCCAGATCATCCGGGTCGTGCGCCAGGGCGATAAGCGTGAATTGCCGCCGCTCCTGGTCATCTCGTCCGAAGGCTCGGCCATGTATGGCACCACGGATCTGGCGACCATTGTCGGACGCCGCCGCGACCAGGACCCGGACCTAATCCTTTATTGCGTTGATCAGCGCCAGGGCGACCACTTTATCCAGGTTTTCCGCGCCGCTGTCTTGGCGGGCTATGCCACGGATGAAGGCCTAGAGCATATCGGCTTTGGCACCATGAATGGCACCGATGGCAAGCCGTTCAAGACCAGGGCTGGCGGGGTTTTAAAGCTGCATGACCTGATCCAGATGGCCACGGACAAGGCGCGTGAGCGTCTGCGCGAGGCCGGGTTGGGGGCTGAACTTGCGCCTGAAGCCTTTGAACAGACGGCTCATAAGGTGGCGATCGCCGCCTTGAAATTCGCCGACCTGCAAAACTTCCGTGGCACCAGCTATGTATTTGATCTGGACCGGTTTACCAGTTTCGAAGGCAAGACCGGGCCCTATCTCTTGTACCAGGCGGTGCGGGTCAAATCCTTGCTGCGCCGCGCCGCCGATGAGGGCGTTAAGGCCGGTGAGATCCAGATTGCAGAACCTGCCGAACGCGACCTAGCCCTGACCCTGGATGGGTTTCAACAGGCCGTGGCCGAGGCCTATGACAAGAAGGCGCCGCACTTTATCGCCGAACATGCCTACCGCCTGGCCCAGGCCTATTCCAAATTCTATGCCGCCTGCCCGGTGCTCAGCGCTAAGGATGCGGCCATCAAGGCCTCGCGCCTGGCCCTGTCCCAGACGACTTTAAACCAGCTGGAACTGGCCCTGGACCTGCTCGGCATCGAGACGCCGGAGCGGATGTAGGCCTAGCCTGTATAGGCCTCAATCTCAGCCAAATGCCTGGCCACCTGATCGGCGGGCAGGAAGGATCCGGTAAAGCTGTTGCGCGCCAGGGTCACTAGGTCGGCGCGGCTTAGGTTCAGAGCTTCGGCCACCGCGATGAAATTGGCATTCACATAGCCGCCAAAATAGGCTGGATCATCGGAATTGACTGTGGCCTTGAGGCCCAGATCCAGCATGCGCTTGAGCGGATGGTTTTTCAGATCATCGACCACGCAAAGCTTGTGATTAGACAGGGGGCAGACGGTCAGGGTCAGGCCATCGGCGACGATGCGCTTAACCAGGTCCGCGTCCTCGAGCGAGCGATTGCCATGATCGATACGGTGGATGTGCAGATCGTCCAGCGCTTCCCAGACATAGGCCGGCGGGCCTTCTTCGCCGGCATGGGCGACAAGCTTTAGGCCCTTGTCCGCCGCCGCGGCAAAGACTCGGGCAAATTTTGAGGGCGGGTGGCCTTGTTCGGAAGAGTCCAGACCCACGCCGGCAATCTTGTCTAGCCAGGGCTGCGCCATCGCCAAGGTCTCAAAAGCAGCGCTTTCGGGCAGGTGACGCAGAAAACAGAGGATCAGCTTGGAGGTCAGGCCAAAGTCTTTTTCTGCCTGGTCCATGGCCGATAACAGGCCCTCAATCACGACATCAAAGCCTATGCCGCGATCGGTATGGGTCTGGGGATCGAAAAAGATTTCAGCATGGCGCACCGTATCGGCATGGGCGCGCTGAAAATAGGCCATGGCCAGGTCATGAAAGTCCTGCCGCGTCTGCAAGACATTGGCCCCAGCATAATAGATATCGAGAAAATCCTGCAGGTTGGAAAAATTATACGCCGCCCTCACCGCCTCGACCGAGTCAAAGGGCAGGGCAATGCCATTGCGCTTTGCCAGGGCAAACATCAGCTCGGGCTCCAGACTGCCCTCAATATGCAGATGCAATTCGGCTTTGGGCAGACCCTGAATAAAGGCGGCAAGATCGGACATGGCAAAGGCCTTGTGCAGGAGGGATTAGGCTTTGATCCATTCCTGGCGGCAGGCGGAGTGAAAATCAAGGGCGCGGTCACCCCCCTTGACTTCATCCATCGAAACGCTCAATGAACGCGCACTCTCGCGGGAGAGAGGGGTGAGTCGATTTGGGTCGGCAAGTCCCCGCCGAAGGCGAAACCACCCCGGAAACGCTCAGGCAAACGGACCGCGATAGGATCGAAACGCTGGAAAGCAGCCGTCTTGACGGCTCGCCGAAGGAGCAAGGCCACAGGATCCCGCCGGGAAACTGGGCTCAAATCTCTCAGGCTACAGGACAGCGGGGGTGCAGATTGATGGGCGTCTTGACGCTCTGAAGCCTGCCGTCCCGCCCGCGTTTCGGAGTCCTTTATGAGTGATCCAGACCTAAAACACCCCGTCCTTTATCAGGCGCACCTGGCCCTTGGCGCGCGCATGGTCGGGTTTGCGGGCTATGCCATGCCGGTCCAGTATCGCGACGGCGTCCTGGCCGAGCATCGCTGGACGCGCGAGCATGCTGGCCTGTTCGATGTCTCGCATATGGGCCAGGCCCGTCTGCGCGGCGTTGCGCCCCTGGCCGCGTTTGAAGAGGTCACGCCTGGCGATTTCATCGGCCTAAAGCCGGGCAAGCAGCGCTATAGCCTACTGCTCAACCATAAGGGCGGTATTATTGACGATCTGATGGCCGGGCGGCCAGACGAGGACGGCCTATTCGTCGTGGTCAATGCCGGGGGCAAGCAGGCCGATTTCAAGCTGATCGAGAATGAATTGGCCGGTCAGGTCCAGGTGGAGCGCCTGGAAGACCGCGCCTTGCTTGCCCTGCAAGGTCCCGAGGCGGCCGAGGTCTTAGCCGCGCATATTCCCGCCGTAGCGGCCATGGGCTTTATGGATACGGCGACCCTGGAGGCCTTTGGCACAAGCGTCATTGTTTCGCGCAGCGGCTATACCGGCGAGGACGGGTTTGAAATCTCCATCCCCAATGCGGTCGCGGCCCAGGTCTGGGCGGCCTTGCTGGCCGATGAGCGGGTGCGGCCGATCGGGCTGGGCGCGCGCGATAGTTTGCGGCTCGAGGCAGGCCTTCCCCTCTATGGCCATGATCTAGACCAGAGCGTTTCGCCGATCGAGGCCGGGCTTGGCTTTGCCATTGCCAAAAAGCGCCGCGAGGCGGGCGACTTCCCAGGCTATAGCCGCATTCGCGCCGAGATGGATGGGGCCCTTAGCCGGGTTCGGGTTGGCCTGCGCGTGATTGAAGGTGCCCCAGCGCGCGAGGGGGCTGAGATTGCCGATGCCAGTGGCGCGGTGGTTGGCCTCGTCACAAGCGGCGGCTTTTCGCCCAGCCTTTCGACCGCCATTGCCATGGGCTTTGTCCCTCCGGCTCTTGCCCGAGTCGGCACGCGCTTGAGCGTCATTGTCCGGGGCAAGGTCCAGCCCGCCCAGGTGGTGGCCCTGCCGTTTGTGCCCCACCGCTATGTCCGCAAATCCTAAATCCGAAAAGAGAGCCCATTATGAAATTCACGAAGGATCATGAATGGATCAAGACCGAGGGCACCATCGCCACGGTCGGCATTACCGCCTATGCCGCGGAGCAATTGGGCGATGTGGTGTTTGTCGAGGTGCCCGATATTGGCAAGACCGTTGCCGTCGGTGACGGCCTGGCCGTGGTCGAGAGCGTCAAGGCCGCCTCAGATGTCTATGCCCCGATCAGCGGCGAGGTGGTTGAGGCCAATGGCGACCTGGCAGGCGCGCCCGAAACCGTCAATGCCGATCCCGAAGGTGCCGGCTGGTTTGCCAAGCTGTCCTTGAGCGATCCCAGCCAGCTCGACGGCCTGATGACCCGCACCGAATACGACGCCTATCTCGCCACGCTTTAGCCCCCTTCCCTTAGCTATCGCCGGTACTTCCCCCAGAGGGGGAAGATTGTCTTTCTTAAATCCTCCCCCTCTGGGGGAGGGGGAC
>JBILKO010000065.1:0-14120 GCA_044376615.1 Caulobacteraceae bacterium | reverse complement strand
GACATCCTTCCCCGCATCGATGACCATCCCAACAAGCGCCTCTACGAACTGTTGCCGTGGAACTGGAAGCCCGTTGCCGTCGGAAAAACCGTCTGAGCGGTCAAGGTGTGTCAGGCCGGACGCTTACTGCTTTGTTGTGAATCTTGTAATGATATTTTTTGGGTTCACGCCTTGTCCAACCAAGGATGATTGCCGGAAATAGCTCCGATTCCTGATGACCCAAATTCTAGATGGCAGAACAATCGCCACTCATTGTGAAGCTAGCTTTGCTTGCCACTCTTGATCGGCCTCGGGCCTTGGGGCTTGTGCCACCTCTGAAATGACACGCGAGGATTGAACGTGAACCTTGATGGCTTGGTTGGTTGAAACGTTCCGCCACGCTTCGAAACACAAAAGCACAAAGTCCCCGACCTGATTCGAGCTGAAAAATGTGGTATCCAGGTGGTATCCAAATAAAAACTGACGAGAACGGCGGAGTCTTCTGATTTTTATGTTATTGTTTTTTATTGAGAAAATGGCGCACCCGACACGATTCGAACGTGTGACCTTTGCCTTCGGAGGGTAGAGGATAGGTGCTTTCTCGTTCTTACCGATTGTTCCCATGGGTTACTCAAGGCTTGAAATTACTCGGTTTTAGGCATAATAAGAAGGCAATGGTCATTCTCGGTAATTACCCTGATTTGACGCCTTTTGCTTACCGCTAGCTTACCGATTATCGGGGGCGGTTAGCCTGCCTATAGGGGACGCGTGTGCCAAAGCTAAGCACGATCAAGCTAACCAAGAAAGTCGTCGATGCATTGCCGACGGATAAGGATCAGGTTTTTTTTGATAGTGAAATCAAGGGCTTCGGCGTTCGCACCAAGGCAACCGGATCAAAAACCTATATCGTCCAGTACAAGACCAAACACCGTAAACGCTCCGGTCGGGTCACGATTGGCGGTCACGGCGCAGGCTGGACGCCAGAAACAGCGCGTGACAAAGCGCGGATTATTCTTACCGAAGTCGCAAAAGGCAATGACCCAGCGCAGGACATTACCGAAGCGCGGAAAGCGGCAACGGTCGCTGAGTTTTGCGCGCAGTACCTAGAGGGGGCCGAAAAGGGTCTAGTCCTGGACCGGCTCAAGCGCCGTAAAAAGCCGTCAACGCTGGCTTCGGATCGCGGCCGAATTTTGCATCATATCATCCCGCATTTGGGCCAAATTAGAGTTAGGGACCTAACCCGCGCGGACATTGTAAAGTTTGTCGAGGCTGTAAAGAGTGGCGGCAAACCGGCAAAGGGGGCGGTTGCAAAGCCAAGGGGCCGGTTGCGGGTTACAGGTGGTCCGGGCGCGGCAACGCGAACCCATGGCCTCTTGAGCGGGATTCTCACCTATGCGGTCAAAAATGGCCTAATTCAGACGAACCCGGCGCATGGGGTGGCAACGGACCCGGACCAAAAGCGGATCGTGCGCCTTAGCCCCGAACAATACGCGGCGCTTGGTCGAGCGCTTGAAGTCGCTAAAGCTGCTGGGGAACCTTGGCAGGCAGTTGTGGCTATCCGGCTTCTGGCCTTGACCGGTTGCAGGCGCGGCGAAATCGTCAATCTGAAATGGCCAGAGGTGGATTTTCAAAACCAGACCTTACGGCTTGTCGAAACAAAGACCGGCGAAAGTGTGCGCCCCTTGGGGGCTGAGGCCATGGCCCTTTTGGCCTCGCTAAGTCGCACAGGGCCATTTGTGTTTTACTCGCAAACCGAAGGCAATTTCGCCACGCCCTATCTAGGTCTGCCAAAAGCTTGGGCACGGATCATTGAGCGCGCCGCGCCTGACGATGCAGCATTGCTAGCGGGCCTAACGCCCCATGGGCTTCGCCACGCTTACGCCAGCACCGGCGGTGATCTTGGCCTAACTGAAATCACGATTGGTGCCCTGATCGGTCACAGCGTTGGCGGAATAACGTCCAGATACATTCACGCGGTCGATAGTGTCCTGACCGGGGCCGCAAATAGGGTTGCCGGGCGGATCGCGGCGCAGATGGCCGGGCGTGAGGATGGCGGGCAGGTGGTGCCACTAAGGGCGGCGCAATAGGACGTTAAGGAAACGGCTATGAGCAAAAGCAGCAAGACAAAGTTGTCCAGCACCACAAATCAGGTCCAAGCCGACACCCCAACGGTCGAAATGTCGCTTGGCCCCTTGGAGGCCATGTTCAAGGCCGCTGGCGATGCGCAGCAAGGAGCTGGCGGCGAACCTAGCGCGGCGAGGGCGGGCACGGGGCTATTTGGGGGGGCGGCTAGGCGTCAACGCGAGCGCCAACTTGAAACCGAGCTAAGGCTTAACCCTTTTCGCTACAAGCCCGATGCGGGCGCAGTGCAGTTAGCGTCATTTACCGAACGGCTGGCACACGCTGTGCTTGACGGCAAGGATGAAGAGGCCCGGCAAATCGCTAGGGCGGCTCTCTTTTACGCCCCGATGTTCAAAGGCGTTGACGACGGCGCGCGCAACCAATTTGAGCAATTGGCCCCAAATGTAGTGGAGGGCTTTAAAGACGGTTCTTTTGCCGAACTGGCAACACTCATCCGGTCTGGACTACAAATCGACCGCGATAATGCGGTGGGCAGACAACTGCTAAATTTGATTGATGGGCCAGCCGACAAGACCAATGGAATGCGGCTAGGCGTGGTTAAACATCCTAACGCAAGGCGGATGGGGCAAAGGGGGTCAGAGCGGAAGCGGCTCGAACGCCAGATCAATTTAGCAAAAATATCCTACTCCCATTGCCAGGAAAAAACATACAAACGAAAGATGTGGCACGTATCCAAAGAATTAGGGGTTTCCGAAGCGACCGTTAAGGGCATTTTGACTAAAGAACTTAGGGCGGAAATCGATAGCCAAAGACCAATCACAGAGCGTCTAAAAGCAATGCTTCAATTGACCAATTTTCTCGAAAACCGCCATGGCAGTCTAGCGGTTCTCAAGAATCGCTAGACTCTTTTTTCCTTTCGTTCGCCAAAAGTGTGATTACTAAGAGGGCTGTCATCAATTTTGAGGCAGCACCTGCATGTATCAGCAATCTTCACCTCCCCTTCGCCGCGCCAAGGCTTGTGAGTACCTTGCGGCCCGATGGGGCGTCATTCGTGACCCTAAAACCCTAGCCAAATATGCCGTGGTCGGCGGCGGGCCGCGCTTTCGTAAAGACGGCAAGTTTCCGGTCTATCCTACCGACGAACTGGATGCATGGGCGCAAGCCAAGTTATCCCCCTTGCGATCGTCAACCTCGGACACGGGGGCCTGACCGCATGATCCAGACACAGAGAACCCGCCCCCTCGGCAAAAGGGTGGCGGGTCCAGAAAATAGATTTTCAACGTCTAAATATAACGCCTCCACGCTCGATCAGCAAGCGGCTTGGCGGGATGCTTGGTTAGCGCGACTGGAATCGGTCGGCATGGCCGTCGCGGGCCTGACCCTAGCCCCGGCGCACCGGCAAGCTGGCGAACGCGCCGTGTCGCACCTGATCACGGTCTTGACCGCCCTAGGCGAACGGGGGGCAGACCATGATCCCATTTGACGAAATCAATCGGGCCGCGCTCTCAAACCTTCCGCCGGTGGTGAGAAGGCTCTTGCCCGATGGCCGGACCATGGGGCGCGAATGGGTTGCCAAAAACCCGACACGCAATGACCGGCGGGCTGGCAGTTTCCGGGTCAATCTGGTCACGGGCAGATGGTCCGATTTTGCGACCGGCGATAAGGGCGGCGATCCCGTCTCTTTGGTCGCCTATCTCGAGCACGTCGCACAAGGCGAAGCGGCGCGCCTCTTGGCTCAAATGCTTGGGCTAGAATGCGAGGTGCATCATGGGCCTCGCTGAACGCTTTGAACCTTTGACCCCAGCTGAGCGGGCAAACATAGCAGCGCCCCTGCCAGACCGCGACGCACTGACCTTTTGCCCCGCCCCCGCAAATGCCGAGCGCATTGAAGCGGCTATAACGCGCCTTTGGCGAAAACCAGACGCTTTGTGGATCTATCGAACCGCAACCGGTGAACCGGCTTTTGGCGTCGGTCGCTGCAACGGATCAGGCAGCAAGGAGCTTCGCCCTATAGCCTGGACGGTCGAACAAGGCTGGCAGTTGCGCGCTTGGCCGGATGGCCGTTTGCCCTATCAGGCGGATCAACTGGCCTTACGCCCTGACGCGCCGGTGGTGATCTGCGAAGGCGAAAAGGCGGCGGATGCAGCGGCGCAGATATTTCCCAGATCGATCTCTGTAACCTCAAGCGGCGGATCAGGCGCGGTGGCCAAGACCGATTGGACCGCGCTTGCCGGGCGGTCGGTCTTGATCTGGCCAGATGCCGACGAACCGGGCCGAAAATATGGCCGCGCGGTCGCTGAAATATTGTCCAAGCTCAGTTGCAAAATCCGGCTGGTGGATGGCGATGCTGTGTCTCGCATTGACCCGGAGCGGACCGCCTTACGTGAGCCGGTCAAGGGCTTTGATGCGGCGGACGCTCTTGGGGAATGGCTTGACCCGAAGGACTTTGCGCGCCGGGTCTATGGCCTGAGCGCGCCGTTTGTGCCTGATCTGGAACCCGTCCAGACCAAGCCGAACTATGTCAGTCACGGCAAGTTTTTGATGGGGCCGGAGGGCCTGACCGTCGAGGTCGAGAGCAAAGAAGAAATCAAAACCCAATGGATCGCCAGCGCGTTTGAGGTCCTAGGGCGGGTGCGCGATTCCAAGGGCCAAGGCTGGGGGCGGCTCTTGCGCTGGCGTGATCCTGATGGACGCGAACAGACACACACCGTTTATGATGCGAACCTGCAGGGCCTTGCCCCGCCCTTATGCGCGGAATTGGCGGCAAAGGGGCTGGCAATCGCCAAGAGCCAACAAGCCAAGCTCATGGGCTATCTTGCGGCCTGCCCGACACCGGGCCGGGTCACCCAGGTTGCGCGCACCGGCTGGCATGATTTGGCGAGCGGGCCGGTCTTTGTCTTGCCGGGCAAAACCCTAGGCGCGGCAGGGTCTGAAGCGGTGGTGCTTGAGGGCGGCGCGCAAGGGGCCTATGGCCGGGTCGGAAGCCTAGACGATTGGCAATCGGGCGTTGGCGCACTGTCCAAGGGCCAAGGCCTTGCCATGCTGGCAATCAGTGCCAGCCTTGCTGGATCGCTCTTGGACCTGACCGGCCTAGAGGGCGGCGGCGTCAATATCTTTGGGCAGTCATCAAGGGGCAAGACCACGGTCCTGCAAGCGGCGGCGTCGGTCTGGGGGCGGGGCGGAACGCCGGGCTATGTCCTGCCTTGGCGGGCAACTGCAAACGGACTTGAAGGCGTTGCGGCCTTGGCCAGCGATACCGCCCTGATCTTAGACGAACTGGGCATGGCGGACGCCAGAGACGCGGCGCAAAGCCTTTACGGCCTTTCGAACGGGTCTGGCAAAATCCGGTCTGACCGAAACGGCGCGGCGCGTGAGCCTAGAACATGGCGGGTACTTGTTATTTCGACCGGCGAAGTGCCTGTCGAAAACAAGCTTGCTGAGGATCGCGGGCGCAAGGCCAAGGCTGGCCAGCTCGTGCGTATGTTGGACGTTCCGGCGGATCGCGGCATGGGCCATGGGGCCTTTGACAGTCCGGGCGGTTTTGCCGATGCCGGGGGCCTTGCCAATGCGATTAAGGCCGAGGCGCAAACCCATTATGGCAGCCTTGGCCCGGCCTTTGTCCAGGCCTTGATTGCGATGGGCCTGCCAGAGGCCAAGCGGCGGATTGACGGCCTGAGACAGGGTTTCGAGCAAGAGGCCTTGCCACCGGGCGCGGATGGGCAGGTACAGCGTGCAGCCATGCGCTTTGCCCTGATCGCGGCGGCGGGCGAACTGGCAATTGGTCTGGGGCTGTTGCCCTGGACGGCTGGCGAGGTGAAGGCGGCGGCGTTATGGGCGCTTGAGCAATGGACAACCATGCGCGGCGGATCAGGACCGGCGGAGGCGCGGTTGGCGATTGAACAGGTCCGGCGGTTTATGCAGGCGCACGGTGCAAGCCGGTTTGAACCTGACGGATCAGACGGTAGTGCGCGCATTGTCAACCGGGCGGGATGGACCAAGGGCACGGGCGAGGATCGCCTTTATCTGATCCCGTCGGAAGTCTGGAAATCGGAACTATGCGAGGGCCTTGATCCCAAGCTGGTTGCCAGAACCTTGGCTGAAGCCGGGATGCTTGAGCGCGGCAGAGACGGGTTGGCCCGCACAGAACGCATTGCCAGCCTCGGTAAGCCGGTGCGCGTCTATGCCCTAAACCAGACCGTTTTTAGTGACACGGAGGGCTGAAACCTAAAACATGTTTTATGGGTCAAAAACGCCGTTACACCGTTACATGGCAAAAAACACAGAAATTGTTACGAAAATAAATGAATAAAAACAACGGTGTAACGGTGTAACGGTGTTTCGCACACATAAGGTCAAAATCACAAATTCATCGTTACGAAAGGAATGTCCGTAATGAAGCCGACTAGAACTGACAAGATCGCGGGGCAATCTCGCTTTTGGACCGACTACGGCAAATACGCCCTAATCTATTGCGCCCATATCGGGCTTGGAATTGTAGCAGCCATGCTGGTTTCATACGGCCTGCTACAGGCTGGCCTAGAAGCCCAAACAATCGCGGTTTGCGTCCTGTCGCTAATCCCCATGGTGGGCGCGGCCATTGGCCTGTTTTGGTTTGGTTATGACCTGGGGGCGCGCAAACATGACCGCTAGCCGATTCCAGCCGGGTCGGTCCGGCAATCCATCTGGCAGGCGTCTCGGATCGCGAAACCGCGCGACCTTGGCGGCGGAAGGCAAGCGCGGTGGTGGAAACCGCCTAGGAAGGCCAAGGGCGGGCGTTTAGGGGTTGGTTGGTGGAGTTCAGCCAAAGGCCCCCAAATGCCTGCCACGGCGCAAACTGAGGCGATGGCGATGCATAAGTTTTCATAAGGTCGAGGCCGAATAAAATAGGCGAAAATAGGTCGGTCGAGGCGATAGAAACAGATAAGGTTTGATAAGGTCGCCAGCCACTTAACTAGTGAAATTTAGTGAGAAACCGACCCCGGAAATGTCAACAAATGGCAACATTGCCGACCGGCGAATGATAGGAAATGATAGGGTTGCCGCTCTGAAAAGTTACTAAGGATTGCTAAGGTTGCGGCCCCGGCCCGCTACAAAGAAATCCAAAGGTCTATGGCCCTAAAACATGCTAGGAAATGCTAGGATTGCGGCCCTTGGCGATGATAGGAAATGATAGCCACGCGGCCCCGTAAAAACGCGGCACTAACGCGGCTGGTTTGCAGGTGATTTACAGGGTGCGGCGGGTGGTGGCTTCACGTTTAATAACGTGAAAAAACCGTGAAAATTAAAAGGGTGGCTATGGCGTCATAATTGCGTGAAGGCGTGGCGTCTCGACGTCATGACGGGCGGGCCTAAACCCGCCCTAGATGACGATCAAGCGGCGGCTAAATCGAGCGGCGCAACGGCCCTGAGTAAGCGCGCTAAGATTTGGGAGTCAGTCCCCCGTGTGGTATCCGAAGAAAGCCCGTCAAGATCCCAAGAGAATATGGCCTGATACGCCAGACCTAGCGTGCGCGGATCTGTGTTTTGCGTATCAATCAAGTCTTCTGACCACCAATGAGGCGTCGCGCAAAGCAAATCCCAGATTGGCCCGTCAAGATCCCCATCGACAAGGGCTATATAATCGCGCTCTGCCTTGGCGTGAGCCACAAGGCGGTTGCTAAGGTCCTGTGGTGTAGCCGGGCCGTTAATGGCGTCCCCGCTCACTTGGCCAAGCGTGTCATGGACATAATCGCGGACGCAATGGGCCTTCGCTAGGCTTGTGTCTGTCGAGGCCGCGATAAGGCGGCTTATCGCGTCAAACGCATGGCTGGCGATGATTAGCCGCTCGGTGTTTTCTGAGGCGTCAACGCCTTCTGTTGTGTTTCTATCAAGGGTCATGGTCTGGCGTCCTTTCTGTCTGTGACGGTTAGCGGCCTAGGCGGGCTATTTCCCCGCCCTTTTGCCAAGATGCGGGCCTTGCCCATGGCTGGCCTTGCAAGGCACGGTCGGCTGGCGAATAGGCGGAGCTGGTGAAGTGCACAAAGCGCGGCTTGTTGCCCCGTGCCCAACGTGGCGGCTTGGATGCGGCATTGCGTTTATGAAAGCGCCATGCCCCGGTCAGAGCGTCGGCAAAGCTGCGATTGCCACGGCCCGGCCCTTGGTCAGAGCGATAAAGCCCCCAGGCCAGTTTCATAATATCGCGGCGGGTTTGATTATTGACGATCATGGCGCTAGCCCTCCTTTAGTAGACACAGGGTGTCAACTTATGGTGTGATTGTCAACAGTGTTGATATGCTGTATCGTGTTTTAAGTGTTTTTTATCTGAGGTGCACATAATGGCCTTAACACCGGAGGCTTGCCGGGCCGGGCGGGCAATCTTGCAATGGGGGGTGCGTGATCTTGCGGAAAAAGCAGGTATTGCCCCTGGTACTGTGACCCGACTAGAGCGCGGAGACGCGAAGCCGTGGGCAGGCAATGCGCAAAAGATTGTCGCGGCCTTTGCTTTGGCTGGCGTCCGCCTGATTGATGATGATGCAGAGACCGGCGCGGTGCGCGTCATAGGGGGCGGTTAGTTTAGTCCCCGCCCTGCCATGTGATCTGTTTTGGCTGGGGTGGCTGAATGAGGGCGCGGCGGATCAGACGGCGGGCGGCGAATCGCCAAGCCTCAAGGCAAACATGGCCGGTCCATTTTGCAAAGATCACGGCGGCAAAGACAAAGATAAAGAAGCCCGGAAGCCAAGGGGTTTCCTTAAATATGCGCTCACCTTCAAGCCAACGAATTTCCTTCACGGCAAACCCCTTCTAGGCGGTGGTGGATTGGGTCACTTCAAGGGCTGCTCAAATTTGGCCAATGCGGCGGTGGTCGCCTTTCTTACCGGCTCCCCGACAAAGATGGTCAAGACCCAATGAATAACGGTCATCATTGAGAGAAAAATCACCCAATAGAGGATTTGATAGATCAGGGTTTCAAGATCAAAATCCGGCGGCGTCAAAAGTCGGATAAATTCACGCATGGGCAATGTCCCCAAAGGTGGCGAAACTGATTTTGCGACTATCCGCCTAAACCCGCCCGATTGTCCAGATGGGCCAGCCAAGGGCCTAGGTCTGGAAATTTTCGAGACAGTTTTTTGCCTTTTGCTTACCGCTAGCTTACCGGTCAAATTTTGACGGCGCTTCCGTTCGCACCGAAATCCGATAAAGGCTTGAAAATACTGAGTTTTAATTGGCGCACCCGACACGATTCGAACGTGTGACCTTTGCCTTCGGAGGGCAACGCTCTATCCAGCTGAGCTACGGGTGCGGCCGGGCGGGGTTGGCCGCCGACTTGGTGGGCGTGTGTTAGCCTAAAGGCGGCGGGGGCGCAATCTGATCTGAGCGGCCTTCGCGGTTCGCCGTGGCCCCTAGTCCTTGACCGGGTCGGCGGCATTGGGGTCGGCATAGGTCAGGGACATAAAGACGTCCTCGAGGTCCGGCTCCTCGGTCGAAAGGTCCTTAATCGCCACCCCGGCCTGGCGCACCGTGGCCAGGACATCCTCAACCCCGGCCTGACCGGTCTTGAAACTCACCACCAGGCGGCCATCGGGGCGCAGGCGGCCTTCAAAGGCGCCAAGATCGGGCACCGAGGTTAGCGGCGTGCGCGGCGTAATGATGACGGCGCGGGTATCGAGGCGTTGCAAGAGCTTGGCCGTCGGCTCACAGGCCACGACCTTGCCGCGATTGACAATGGCGATCGTGTCGCAAAGCTCTTGCGCCTCTTCCAGATAATGCGTGGTCAGGACAATGGTCACGCCCTGGGCATTGAGACCCTTCACATAGGACCAGAGCTGGCGGCGCAGCTCGACATCGACCCCGGCGGTCGGCTCGTCCAGGATCAGGACCGGCGGGCGATGGACCATGGCCTTGGCCACCATCAAGCGCCGCTTCATGCCGCCCGACAGGGCCCGGACATAGGCATCGGCCTTGTCGCTTAGGCCCAGCGCGGCCAGCAGGGCATCGGTCTGACGCGCGCGCGGCGGCACGCCATAGAGGCCGGCCTGGACCTCGAGCGATTCGCGGGGGGTGAAAAAGACATCGGCGGCCAGTTCTTGCGGCACCACACCAATGGCGGCGCGGGCATCGCGCGGGCGCTGATCAATATCGCGGCCCCAGATCTTGACCGTCCCGGCGGTCTTTTGCGTCAGACCGGCCAATATATTGATAAAGGTCGATTTTCCGGCACCATTCGGGCCCAATAGGCCAAAGATCGAGCCCCTGGGCACGGCCAGGTCAATATGATCCAGCGCCGTCTTGGGCGGGGTGCCCCGGCTAGCGGCATAGGTTTTGACAAGGCCCTTGGCCTCAATCGCATAATCAGGAAGGTCCATAGGCCAGATCAATCTTGGGCGGACCGGCATATCCGCGCGGATTGGAGGTGTTGCCGAATTGACGCCTGGCGGCGCTGGTCTTAGGTATGCCGCATTGGCCCGCCTGCCAAGCCGTTTGCCCAAAGGATTGCTGACTATGAGCGCCAAATCGGTCAAGACCCCAGCCAAGGCTTCAGCGAAGGCCCCCGCTAAGGTGCCCGCCAAGGCGGTAAGCCCAGCGACGCAGCCCGCCGCAGGGCCTCAGGCGGAGATCATCCAGGTCCATGGCCACCGCATTGCCTGTGACGGCGTTGGCGGCGCGCTGGGGCATCCGCGCGTGTTTTTAGAAATGGGCGATGAGGCCTTTGTCGAATGCCCCTATTGCGACCGGCGCTTTGTCCTGGCCACCAAGGGCAAGGCCAGCGGCGCCCCCGGCGTCTATGAGGTTGGCGGCGACCACTAGGCGTTTGCGCCCAAGGCTGGACGCCGCCCAGCCCAGTCAGTCGAAGATGTCAAACAGGTCAAAGCGCTTTTTGCGGCCCTTATGGCTGCCATAGCGGCGATAATCATCGTCATCATCGTCGTCGCGATAGGGGCGCTGCGGCGGCGCACTGCGATAGCTGGCCTCGGGCGCAGGCGGCGGCGGCGCGGGCGCGCGGGCCTGGCCCTCACCGGCCCCAGCGACCAGCTTTTCCAGCTCGCCGCGATCAAGCCAGACGCCGCGGCAAGTCGGGCACATGTCAAATTCGACGCCTTGGCGATTCACCGCCGACATGGATGTATTGCAATTGGGGCAGAGTAGCAGCGGCATGGGACCTCCTGAAAACTAGGGGTCGGGTACGACCAGCGCCAATGGACCAGGCAAGGGGGGGGGGGAGGGACCCTGACCCCAAGCACCGGGCGCACCCGACGCGGTCCGACATCACGCATGGCTGGTTTTCAGCCACAAACGCCAGAGGGGCCCGGCCCGCTAGAGGTATCTGGGGTGGCGGTGGGTAGGTTTCAAGGGGTTAGGGGCGGTCCAATAACCCCGCATCCAGCAATAATTTCAAATGTTCTGGCTTTGCTGGGCGGTATGAGATGAATTCATCCAGCTTAATCGTCTGGAGACCCAACTGCTTGATCAGCTCGCGATCATAATTGCCGGATAATATGACTATGCCCTTGGGCCTAAGCACATCGCGAGCACCGCCGTTATTTCGAAGGCGTTTCATGGCGTCGCGCTGCTGTGCAAGACCATAGATCTCCGTTCGGCCAATAGGACGGTTTTGGAAACGCTCGAAGAGAGCCGCAAGCCGTTTGGACGCTGTTCCTGCTGACCGAATGGCCTGCCAGTCGTCATTGTTTAATTCGAGCCAAAAGTTTTTTGGGTACCGGTGACCTTTCAGAAACCACCAGACGTTCGATAGCGAGTTGGCTTTAAGCGTCGTTTTTCCGTCGCGATTTCTTCCAAGATTTAGGTAGTCTTCTCTGACCAGTATCAAGCCGAAATCACAAAGCGCCGTACGTTCATTAGACCGGAGCAGTAAGGCCCTTTGACCAAAGCATTCCTGCGGAATGGTCCAGACACCGCCCATTGTATTTTTAATATCAACCTCAAAACCCTCGATGCAAAGGTCCAGTATCTGGCCTTTCGGAAAGCCGAGATAGTTTCGCAACAAGATTTCCATCTTGGTGCCGAGATAGGTTTTTTCGGTCTTCTCAATCTCTTCGATCGTAAATCGATTAGAGCGAGGGGTATCAATAACTTCGTCAATTCCTGTTCGAAACAAGCTTGGAATCTTATTCGATAAGGCCTCCCAGCCCTTTGTTTTGCGCAATACAGCGTCAACAATGGGCTTAAGAGCACCATGATCTGGGTGATCATCCGGCAAGGCTTGATAGGTCATGACGACCCATTAACCAAATGGGCCGTTAAGAAATCCAAAAGATGGACTAGGCGAAAGCGCGATAAAGTGTGCGTTGCTGGATTGCAGCCGTCAGTTGGGTTGCGACAGCCTGGGCGACCGGCGGCGGGAATGCATTGCCGACTTGGCGATAGGCCGCGGTCTTGCGACCGTGAAACACCCAGGCATCATCAAACCCCTGAATACGCGCAGCCATCCGAACCGTCAGCCTTGGCATGCCGACAAAATCACGGTCCGGCGCTTCATCGGCCAAGGTCTTGCCATCAACGCCCAGAGACGCCCAGGCCAGCCTTGCCCGCGTCGGCCCCAGATCAGGACCGCCATGCTTTTTGGAGCCGCCAACCAAGGTGGGCGCAATATCATCAGCCCTTGCCGCCCAGGCCTTAGCGCCGCGCCAGCCGCGCGCCGCCATCAAATCGCCAAGCGCTTCGCCAACGGATGGCGCATTGACTTGACGCGGCGCTGGCCAGCTAAATCCGTCCTTCAAATCATCCCGAATGGCGACAATCACCACACGGGGCCGAAGCTGTGGCACACCAAAATCTGACGCGTTCAGCAACCGCCACTGGGCCTCATAACCAAGCTTTTTCAGTTCACCGCGGATGAAACCGCGATAATCTTCGAACACAGCCCCCAAAAAACCGCGCACATTCTCAATCATAATGGCCTTGGGACGGGTTTCATCGACCAGGCGAATGGCGGCTGGAAACAGATTGCGCTCATCGTCCTTACCCAGCTGTTTTCCCGCCACCGAAAACGGCGGACAGGGAAGCCCGCCGGCCAGAAGGTCAATGCCGCGATAAGACCGCGCATCAAACAGGTTAAGGTCTTGCTGATGAACGTGCCAATCGGGCCGGTTCAAGGCCAAGGTCTTACAACAATCGCTATCAATCTCGACCACCCCAACATGGTCAAATCCTGCCCGCTCTAACCCGCGCGCCTGGCCGCCAGCGCCCGCGCAAACCTCCAGCGATGTTAGGCTCGTGGACAAGGTCGCCGTCCTGTGAACTTTAATGAGAACATTTAAAGAACACTTTAAGGGATTCGGGCCGTTTGGCAAGCGTCTTGTTTGGTTGCACCCCCAACTCCCCTAATGACCTGCCGCATATCCGGGCTTATGATCGCGCCCATGAGCGATACGCAACACACCCCCGCCGCCGACCGTGCCGCAAGCGGCCAGCCGCCTGTGCGGCTCTATCTTGTGGATGGGTCGGGTTATATTTTTCGCGCCTATCACGCCTTGCCGCCGCTGACGCGTAAGTCGGACGGTATGCCGGTTGGGGCGGTGCAGGGCTTTTGCAATATGCTCTGGAAGCTCTTGGTCGAGATGCGCAGCGCCCCGGATGGGCCGACGCATTTGGCGGTGATTTTTGACCAGTCGGGCAAGACCCTCCGCAATGATCTCTATCCCGCCTATAAGGCCCATCGCCCGCCCGCGCCCGAAGACCTGGTGCCGCAATTTGCCCTGGTGCGCGATGCGACCCGGGCCTTTGGCGTGCCCGCGATTGAGCTGGCCAATTATGAGGCCGATGACCTGATTGCCGCCTATGCCAGCCATGCGCGCGATCTAGGCGGCGAGGCGGTGATTGTCTCGTCCGATAAGGACCTGATGCAGCTGGTCGGGGATCGGGTCTCTATGCTCGATACCATGAAGAACCTGAAAATCGGCCGCGAGCAGGTGTTTGAGAAATTTGGCGTCACGCCGGAGCAAGTGGTCGATCTTCAGGCCTTAACCGGCGATCCCGTCGATAATGTCCCCGGTGCGCCCGGGATTGGCGTCAAGACCGCCGCCCTATTGCTGAATGAATATGGCGATCTCGATACGGTCCTG
>JBILKO010000144.1:0-4919 GCA_044376615.1 Caulobacteraceae bacterium | reverse complement strand
CCCCCCGCAATCCAAAGTGGTCCAAGAATCGAGCGCCGATATTTTGAGATCACATCCTGCCAGGCCAGAAAGAGCCAAACGTGCCAAAGCTTAAGACCACGAACAAGGTCGCGCAGGGCAAGAGACATTTGAGCAAGCATAAGGCGCGCCGACCAATCGGATGAGTGGTGCCGCTTAGGTGACTCGAACACCTGACCCCCGCATTACGAATGCGATGCTCTACCAGCTGAGCTAAAGCGGCTTACCGATCGGCTATGTAGCGGGCTAGGATCGACTTGCCAAGCCGCCATGCTGGCCTTCTAGAGATTAGAGTCATATTCGGTGCAAAGGCCTTATGTAGGCGATCAAGGCTGTCTGTTTTTGCCAACACCATCCAATCTGCGGAGACCCTCCAGTTATGGCGACAAGCCTCAAGGCCCATACCAAGACCGCTCTAAAGGTGCCAAATTGTCTTGCCGCTATCATGGCGTTTGGCCTCTTGGCCTGGCCCATGGCGGGCCTTGCGCAGGACGTGTTCTTGTCGACTCGGCAAACACCACGACAAGCGTACTGGCAAGTGCAGGAGCTTACGCCAAAATCGGCCGGTGGCCAGGGTGAGTTGGAAGCGCCCGATCTCACACCCGACTATCCAGTCATCATGGCTGGGATCAACTACAGCTGGGCGCTTGAGCCTAAGGCCGCCGATGCGATTTTTGCTGGCGTCGAGGCGGTCGCAAAACTAACCCACCTACAAAAGCCCGAGGCCAGAATTATCCTGCAGTCGATTTTGCCAACCCTGGACCCCGCCAAGAACCGCGGATCATAAGGCTTTACTTTTTTGGACGCGGCGCAGCGCCCAGACGACGGCGCTGCGCTGGGCGCACAGGGGCCGAAAGGTCACGCGGCGAGGCGCGGCGATCGTCAAAAGGGCCCGGATCATCGGGCAGGGGCGCAATCCCATCGCCAGCCTCTGCGGCTGCCACAAACGGGGCCGAGGCTTGATAAATTATTGGCAGGGGCGGCAGTTCGCTAATGCTGCGTTCACGGCGCTCGAACCGAGGGTGGATCAATTCGCCAGACTCCGCATAGGTCGTGGTTAGACGCGCCCAATCGGCCGGAGAATAGGCAAACGCACCACCTTCTGGATCCAGGTCAGACCAGTCCGGCTCTTGAGGCGCTTCAGCACCGCGCGTCATCCAGGCCCTGGCTTCATCGGTCTGGCTATTGGCCAAGCACACCCGTGCCATCAAGCCACACAAACGTGCTGTGGGGGCCTTACCTTCCGGGTTGAGCGACTGACCCAGGCTTAGGGCCAAGGCCCGCTCACTATTCATCAGGGCCTGCTCAATCATCAAGATCTGACTTTCGCGGTGCGCCGGATTGAGGCTGGCCAGGTGTTGCAGCCGCGCCGCGCGGGCACGCGGGGTTTCATTGGTGCGAAGGTCGCGATAGGCCAGCCATAGCGCCGGATGCGGTCTTTCCTTCCAGGCCGTCTCGATCAGGCTGCTTGCCCGCGCCACCTTGCCGTCCTGCGCAGAAAGCCTGGCCGCCATCACCACGCCCGGCGCAAAATCAGGCTTCAGCTTGACCGATTGCAATGCCAGGTCCAGAGCCCGGCTACGCTCGCGGGAATCTTCGGAATTTTCGAGACCCGCAGCCGTGGCGGCCAGCAGGGCCGCGCGACCACGCTCGGAGACCACCGGCGGCACAATCTTGCGCTCTAACCCGCCCTGGAGCAGCGCCAGGGCCTCAGCCCAGTTCCCCGATTCCAGGGCGTTTTCAAGCAAGGCCCGCCAAGCCCAGCGAGCCGTGCGGCCCAAGGCATAGGCCTCCTGCGCATGGCGAAGGGCCGCAAATCGGTCGCCCTGACCAAGCGCCGCCTGCATCAGGCCCTTTAAGGCCGCCAAACGCATATCTGGAAAGCCCAACATGGCCGTATAGGCGCTCACTACTGCGGCATGATCACCGCTGGCCTCGGCCGCCTGGGCAGCAAGTATGCGCACCAGCCCCGGCATTTCCTGCGCCAAGTCCACTGCCTTTTGAGTCAAGCGGCGAGCCTCCGACCCGTCGCCCGCCTGCGCGGCCAAGAACCCTCGGGTTAGCGCCTCAACACCTTGGCGGCGCATGGCCTCGGCCCGGGCCAAGGCCGCACGTCTCGGCATGCCGATTAGCCAGATTAGGGCGCGCCAAACCAAGGTCGATACAAGGGCAAGCCCCAGTATACAAAGGACTGCTGCTGCGGCCGTCATGTCTAGGCGCCAGCCTAGCCATTCCAGGCTCGCCTGGCCTGGGGGGCCGGATAGGGCGACCGCTATAACCACAAGGGCCGAAACCAAAAAAAGGATCAGGGCCGAGCGAATCATTGGCTGCGGCCCTCAAGCGCGACCCGGCTAAGATCCCGAAGGGCGCGGGCCCGGATCATGGCGATACGCCGATCGATCTGGGCACGGCGGTCCAGACCTGTGCGCCAATCGGCCAATGCGGCCTTGGCGGGCGCGGGCAGTCGGTCAAGGGCCTTGATTGCCCCATCGAGGTCGCCATCATCGATGAGGGCCTCGGCCCGCGCCAAAAGCGCGTCTGGGCCATTACCCTTGGTCTGGTCGATGCGCCGAACGCTGATAATCGCGGTCAAGGCATGAACGGCATTGCCAAACCAGCCCGATCCCTCATCCGGCGCGCGCGCTGCCGCAGCCGCGCGTGCCGCAGCCGCTGGAAAAGTCTTGGCGAGCGTGGCGCGGGTTGGCGCGCCGGATTCCGCTAACCGATGCAGAACCCGAAGATTGATATCGGCTGGCAAGAGTGGCTCTATCGCCGCCAATTCATCGGGGAAAGGCGCAGACGTCTGCGATGCCCGATCCAGCGCCGAGGCTGCCAGGGCAGCAGCAGCAGCCGCGGCCTGTTGCTGCTGGCTTATCTCAAGATTGGCAACCCGCTGACGCAATGCAAAAAGCGCTGAGTCCGACGCAGCTGTCACCGCGGCCGCGCGAGTCGTCGCGATCTCAGCCCCCTGTTCAGCAGCACTATCGCCGCTGGCAGCGGCACCATTGGTGGACGCGACTACCTCTGATGCCGAGCCTTGATTGGGGTTGGGGGACAGAACCAAAGGGCCATAATGCCATACGCCAAGCCCAGCCAGAATGCAGGCCAGGCTAGCGGCAATCGCGATCCAAAACCCGGTGCCAAGCAGCCGAGATCCACGGCGCTCCGAGGCGGGGCGGGACAGGTCATCGCGTACAGGCGGCGGGGCTTTGGTCATGTGTCTTTACGATTGCTGACTTTGGACATTTGCGCCCAATTGAGCGAGTCAGGCTAGCAGATTAAGGATTGCCTGCTCATTGGCAAACGGTGCAAGGGCGATTTTCGCAAATTTAAATTGCACCAGTGGCAAGACCGCCTCAGTCGAGAGGCCATAAAGCGTGAGCCTATGGGCCTGATGTGGCAAGATTGACGCGGCTATGACCTTAGCCGCCTGGGCCGAATGGACCATGAGCCCGTCAATGGTATCTGGAATTTGCCCGAGCTTTAACGGGAGCGTCTCATAAATGGCAAGCCGACGCGCCGGGCGTCCGGCCTGATTCAGCGCGCCAACCAGGTCGCCGGCGGGCTCACGCGCGCTGGCATGGAGGATAAGGCCGGGACTGGGGCTGGCCAGAATCAGGGCGACCAAATCGCCGACCTTGCCCGCGGCCGAATAGACGGTCTCGAACCCGGCGTCGCGCGCGGCGGTCGCGGTCGCGTCGCCAACCGCATAGACGGGCATGGCACAAAGCTTGGGCACCAAGGGGTCTATGGCGGCAATAGCGGCCTGACTGGTCACGGCCAAGGCGCAGGCATCGGCAAAATCCTCAATGCTAAAGGCTAGCGGCCTAGTCTCAATGACGGGCAAAACCACCGGCTCATGACCCATAGCCTTTAAGCGCTCAGCGGTCGCGGCCGCCTGGGGCTGGGCGCGGGTGACCCAGATGCGCATGGCCTAATGGTCGCCAAGCATAAGCAAGGCACCGCCTTCGGCCTTAACGGCCAGACCTAGACGCAGGCCCAAAGCAGCGGCCTTGGCCCTTTGCTCAGAATGGGTCGCAGCTGCCTCAAGGGTCACGGAGTCCGCCTGACGAAACCGCAGCCGTCCATCAGGGGTCAGGGCCTCGACGGTTAGGGTCAAGCGGTTGCCATCCATCTGGGCATGGGCCCCGACGGCGGTGCGGCACGAGCCTTCTAGGGCCTCAAGGGCCCCGCGCTCGGCCGCGACCTCTAGCCCTGTGGGCGCATGATTAAGCGCCGCGACCCACGGTGCCTGGACATCGTCCGCCCGCGTCTCGATCGCTAACGCGCCTTGGCCAGGGGCAGGGGGCGCGGCAATCGGATCAATTAGGCTTCGGGCACGGTGACCAAGGCCAAGGCGATTGAGGCCCGACATGGCCAGCAAGATGGCATCGGCCTCGCCACGCTCAAGCTTGGCCAGGCGCGTATCGACATTGCCGCGGGTCATGATGATGTCGAGATCTGGCCGCACATGCAGGGCCTGGGCCTGGCGCCTCAGGCTTGCCGTACCCAGTCTGGCGCCCTGCGGCAGATCCTTAAGCCGCTGATAGTCAAGCGAGACAAAGGCATCGCGCGGATCCTCACGCTCGGGAATGGCGGCAATGACCAGGCCGGGCGGCAAGAGGGCAGGCACGTCTTTTAGCGAATGGACGGCACAATCAATCCGCCCGTCTAAAAGCGCCTCCTCAATCTCCTTGGTGAACAAGGCCTTGCCGCCGATCTCCAAGAGACGGCGATCCTGGATCCGGTCGCCTGTCGTGAAGATTTCAACCAGGGGCGCGATTCTATCGGCATCGGCAAGGTCACCGCCGAGCGCAGCGACAATCTTGGCCTGCATCATGCGGCTCTGGGTCAAGGCCAGTTTCGAGGCACGTGTGCCGATTTTGACTAAGGCTTGCGTG
>JBILKO010000064.1:0-14334 GCA_044376615.1 Caulobacteraceae bacterium | reverse complement strand
GGGCAGGGCGGTTTTGTCGCTGGTCGTGTGTTTAGCCTGACCCTTGGCCGTGGCGCATAATGCGGTCATGCTTGGACCACTGACGCTACATCCGCTGGCGACCCAGCTGTTGATCGCCTCGGCCATGGTGGCGGCCAATATTGTTGTGCATTTGATCGGGCTTGGCCTGCTGCTGGCCTTATTGCGCGTGCATGATACTCGCTCTACCAAGCGCGGCGCGATAATTGGTCAGGCCCTAGCCTTGATGGGTGTGGCGTTTGGCCTGTTTGCCCTGCATACAGCTGATATCTGGGGCTATGCGCTCCTGTTTTACCAGCTTGGTGCTACTCAGACCTTCGAATCAGCGCTCTATTATTCGACTGCAACCTATTCGACGATTGGCTATGGTGACGTTATTCTAGACCAGCAATGGCGCATACTTGGCGCGATCGAAGGCGGTAATGGCGTCATATTGCTGGGCTGGTCGACCGCGTTTTTTGTATCCGTGGTAGCCCGGCTACGGGCCTTGGAACACGACTGGCTTGGCAATTAGGCATCGGGCACAAAGGCTAGCGATACCGAATTTATACAATAGCGCAGGCGGGTTGGGGCAGGGCCGTCTGGAAACACATGGCCCTGATGACTGCCGCAC
This sequence comes from Caulobacteraceae bacterium, assembly GCA_044376615.1. Lineage (GTDB taxonomy): Bacteria > Pseudomonadota > Alphaproteobacteria > Caulobacterales > Caulobacteraceae > CAISGS01. Next base: position 13,703 of record JBILKO010000064.1, on the reverse strand, counting down.
TTGGCGCAGACGGTCTCAATGCGGCGCATGCCATAGGAATTGTCCTCAATCAGGCGCACATGGTCGGGATCGACGGGCGCATAAAAGCTCGGCCAACCGGTGCCGGACTCAAATTTGGTCTCGGCCCGAAACAGGGGCAGGCCGCACAGGCGGCAGCCATAGGTTCCAGGCTTTTTCTGATTGAGCAGGCCGCCGCAAAACGGGGCCTCGGTGCCATGATGCAATAGGACCTCGCGTTCCTCGGCGGTAAGGCCTGCCTCAAGCTTGGTCCGTTCTTCTACCGATAGGGGCGTTAGATCATGGCCGAGCGCGGAGATGTACGAGGTTTGGGTCATGGCGCGGATCCGTATGATTGAGGTCTTGACCCTAATATAGGCGCACCGGCCCATTTGTCGCGGGGGTATTCCTTGCGTTTGCCAGCGGGCAGGGACCATTTGACGAAAAATCTTGCCCGAATTGTTACAATAACCGTTCTAGAGATTTGCAAACCCGGCGCTTGGCCGCTAACCCCTTGGCTGAATAAAGTTCGCTGTCGGGATAGGGTCTTTTATGTTTTCCAAAATCTTGATCGCCAATCGCGGCGAAATCGCTGTTCGCATTATCAAGACCGCCCGTCGGATGGGGATCAAGACCGTAGTGGTCTATTCCGAGGCCGATGCCGGCAGCCTGGCCGTCGAAATGGCCGACGAGACGGTGTTTATTGGCCCAGCGCCAGCGTCAGAATCCTATCTGATAGCCGACAAGATTATTGCCGCTTGTAAACAGACCGGTGCCCAGGCCGTCCATCCCGGCTTTGGCTTCCTGTCGGAAAAGGCCGAATTTGCCCAGCGTTGTAAGGACGAGGGCATTGTCTTTATCGGCCCTAATGCCGCCGCCATTTCGGCCATGGGCGATAAGATTGAAAGCAAGAAGTTTGCGGCGGCCGCTAATGTCTCCTGCGTGCCCGGTCATATTGGCGAGATCGCGGACACCGCCCATGCGGTCAAGATCTCCGAAGACATTGGCTATCCGGTCATGATCAAGGCCAGCGCCGGCGGTGGTGGCAAGGGCATTCGCGTCGCCTGGAACCGCAAGGATGTCGAGGAGGGCTTCCCTGCCGTCCGCGCCGAGGCCAAGGGCGCGTTTGGCGATGACCGGATCTTTATTGAGAAATTCATCACCAGCCCGCGCCATATTGAGATCCAGGTTCTGGGCGATAAGCACGGCCATGTCGTCCACCTGTTCGAGCGCGAATGCTCGATCCAGCGCCGCAATCAAAAGGTCATTGAAGAAGCACCATCGCCCCTGCTGGACCCCGAAACCCGCGCCGCCATGGGGGCCCAGGCCGTCGCCCTGGCCCAGGCCGTTGGCTATGACAGTGCTGGGACAGTGGAATTCGTCGCCGGGCAGGATAAGAGCTTTTACTTCCTCGAAATGAATACCCGCCTGCAGGTCGAACACCCTGTGACCGAGTTGATTACGGGTCTGGACCTGGTCGAGCAAATGATCCGGGTGGCCTATGGCGAGGCCCTGGCCTTCAAGCAGGACGACCTCAAGATCAAGGGATGGGCGATTGAGAGCCGGATCTATGCTGAAGATCCCTACCGCAAATTCCTGCCCTCGATTGGCCGCCTGGTGCGCTATGACCCCCCGTCCGAGGGTGAGCACGGCTCGTCGCATCTGGGCGCCTATACGGTGCGCAATGATGCCGGGGTGCGCGAAGGCGATGAAATTTCGATGTATTATGACCCCATGATCTCAAAGCTTTGCACCTGGGCCCCGACGCGGGAAGCCGCGGTTGCGGGCATGGGCCGGGCCTTGGAAGATTTCCATATTGAGGGCCTGGGCCAAAACATCCCCTTCCTGGCCGCGGTCATGGATCAGGACCGATTTAAGTCGGGCGCACTTTCGACCAATTACATCGTCGATGAGTTTCCAGAAGGCTTTAACGGCACGGTCCCGACCGATTTCCAGACTGATGTCATGACGGCCGTGACTGTGGCCATGCACCGGACCTATACGGCCCGGGCGCGCAATAACCCAGATAGTCTGGACCTTGTGCCGGTCAGGTCTGACTGGGCCGTGTTTGTCGGCAAGCAAGAGCGGGCTGTGACGGTCAGTCAAAAGGCGAAAACGCTTGAACTCAGCTTTAAGGGTGAGGGACGCTCCCTCACCCTTGAAATCCTGGACTGGCGACCTGGCAAGCCGACCTTTAAGGGCCTGCTCGATGGCCGAGCCTTTACTGTGGCTGTGGAGTCTGCTGCAGAGGGCTTTGTCATTCGTCACCGTGCCGCTAAGGCCCATGTGCTCGTTCTAACCCCGCATTCAGCCGTATTGCATAAGCGCCTACCGCCTAAGCTGGCTGCGGATACCTCCAAGCTTGTCATCTCCCCCATGCCGGGTCTGGTTGTGTCTATGGATGTGGCCCTTGGCCAAGAGGTCAAGGAAGGCGAGATTGTCTGCATTATCGAGGCCATGAAGATGCAGAACATCATCCGGGCTGAGCGCGATGGCGTGGTCAAGGAAATCGGGGCCAAGTCTGGGGACAGCGTCGCGGCGGATGAGGTTTTGGTCGAGTTCGCTTAAGCGGCGCGGATGGCCCCCTCCACCCCTTCGGGGTCCCCCTCCCCCAGAGGGGGAGGATTTGAATACTGATAATCTTCCCCCCCCTTGGGGGAAGTACCGGCGAAGCCGGGGTAGGGGGCTTGGCTAGCCTAGAAGCTTCAACACCGCCCCAGCTAGCTCGTCATAATGATGGATCAGGACATCCCCGCCCAGCTCGGCGGCAGGAATATCGGTATATCCAAAACTGACCACCACCACTGGCGCGCCAGCATTTCGCGCCGCTTGAACATCCGCCGTGCTGTCCCCAACCATGATTGAGCGGCCTAAGGTTCCGCCAGCGGCCTCTATGGCGGTGAGATAGTGGCTGGCATGCGGCTTTGGTATCGGCGCGAGGTCGGCGCCAATCACCGCCTTGAACCTCGAGGTGAGGCCAAGCGCGTCCAGCAGGGCAAGCGATAGCCGGGTTTGCTTATTGGTACAGACCACCAGGCTAGCGCCTGCCTCAGCAAAAGCATCTAGGGCCCGTTCCACGCCCTCAAAGGGCCGGCTCTCGTTGGCAATGCGGCCGAGATAGATCTCGATAAAGCGGTCAAACAGGTGGTTGGCCTGATCGGGGGTGAGCGTCTGGCCAGACGCTGCAAAGCCGCGTTCAAGCATGGTTTTGGCACCCTTGCCCACCAGGGTGCGGGCAGCGCTAATGGGCAGGGGTGCAAGGGTATGGTCGGCTAGGATCGTATTGAGCGTGCCCATTAGGTCGGGGGCCGTATCGACCAGGGTCCCGTCAAGGTCAAAGGCCAGTGTGGCACCATCAAGGCTTCCCGGCACGAGTCTTAGGGGTAAATCGCTCAAGTCCAAGTTCTCCGCTCGAAACAGGTCTTGGTTTCGGCTAAATCCTCGGGCAAGGCAATCTTGGATGACCAAAAGGACCGCCGCAATGACTGCACGCGCCGCTATTATACTCGCTGCCGGACAGGGTACGCGCATGCGCTCACCAAGACCCAAGGTCTTGCACTCGGTGGGCGGCCGTACCCTGCTGGATCGCGCGATTGATGCGGCCCAGGCTCTGGGGTGCGAGCGCATTATCGTGGTTGCTGGCGCACACAGTCCTGCGGTCGCTACCCATGCCGAGCAACGCCTTGGAGCCGCTGCTGTCGCCATCCAAGATCCGCCATTGGGTACGGGCCATGCGGTTCTTGCTGCTCGCTCCGCCATGGCCGGGTTTGTAGGCGATATTGTCGTTACCTATGCCGACTGCCCCTTGCTGGATGCAGAGACCATCGCGCCCCTGTTTGATCTACGGCCAAAGGGCGCGGACCTAGCCGTTTTGGGGTTCGACCCGGCTGAACCAGGCGCCTATGGCCGCCTGATCATGACGCCGAGCGGCGAGCTCTTACGCATTGTCGAAGCTAAGGATGCCAGCAGTGAGGAGCGCCAGGTACGCCATTGTAATTCAGGCATATTAGCAGCTGATGCTAAGGTCCTATTTGGCCTGTTGGATCGGGTGGGCAACACTAATGCCAATGGCGAATACTATCTGACCGATGTGGTTGGCCTCGCCCATGACCAGGGCCTGCATGCCAAGGTTACCTTTGCCTCTGAAGACGCGGTCATGGGGGTCAATTCCCAGGCCGAGCTGGCCATGGCCGAGGCGGTCTTTCAACGCCGTCGACGGCAGGCGCTTTTGGTTGACGGAGTCAGCATGACCGCACCCGATACGGTGCATCTGAGTTGGGACACCCAGATTGCTGGCGGCGCGGTTGTTGAGCCCTATGTGGTTTTCGGGCCAGGTGTGACAGTCGAAACTGGTGCGGTGATTAAGGCCTTTAGCCATTTGGAAGGCGCCAAGGTCCAGGCTGGGGCCTTGATCGGCCCCTATGCGCGGCTTAGGCCCGGTGCCGATATTGGTCCGGACGCTCATATCGGTAATTTTGTGGAAGTCAAAAAGGTCACGGTCGGAGCCGGGGCCAAGGCTAATCATTTGGCCTATTTGGGCGATGGCACCGTCGGACCTAAGGCTAACATTGGTGCGGGTACCATCTTTTGTAATTATGACGGCTTCAACAAGCATCAGACGCATGTAGGGGCCGGCGCGTTCATAGGGTCTAACTCAGCCCTGGTCGCGCCGGTGCGGATCGGCGAGGGGGCTATGACTGGCTCCGGCTCGGTGATTACCGCAGATGTCGAGCCTAACGCCCTCGGCCTTGGCCGAGCCCCCCAGACCCAAAAACTGGGATGGGCGGAGCGATTTCGCCAAATGAAACGAGCCCGTGGCGGAAAGTCCTAAGCTGAGGTATGAGCCTTCAATGAGTACAAGTATTGATGCCCAAAAGCGCTCAGCCGCTGAGGCTGCGGCCGCGCTGATCCAGCCAGGAATGGTGGTGGGTTTGGGAACGGGTACCACGACCGCCTGGTTTGTTAAGGCCTTGGCGGCGAGGAACCTGGACATTGTCGGGGTAGCAACCTCGAAAGCGACAGAAGATCTAGCCATTTCGTTGGGTATTTCGGTTGTCAGCTTTGATGATGCCGCCAAGATTGATCTGACTGTGGACGGGGCCGATGAGATTGGCCCGGGACTGGGCCTGATCAAGGGCGGTGGGGCGGCGCTATTGCGCGAAAAGCTAGTTTGGGAAGCGTCGCGGCGGTGCATAGTGATTGCCGATGCGGCCAAGTCCGTGCCTGTCTTGGGTCAGTTTCCCTTGCCCATCGAGATTGTACCCTTTGGTCATGCAACCACGGCTGTACGTGTTCGGGATGCCTTAGCCGACTGCAATATCAAGACTGTTCCTATCTTGCGCCTGCGCGACGGTCAGCCCTTGCGGACCGATAATGGTAATCTCATCTATGATGCGGCGTGCGGGGTAATCCGCGATCCCTCTTCGCTGGCCGATGCCCTTAAGAGCGTGACCGGCGTCGTCGATCACGGCCTGTTCCTCGATCTTGCCGACGAGGCCTTGGTCGGCAGTGATGGGACCGTGCTAAGGCTGTTGCCCTAGGCAATCTAATTTTGCCCAATTGATGTTTGGAGATGACCATGGCCGGTTATGACTATGACCTGTTTGTGATTGGTGCAGGGTCTGGCGGCGTTCGCGCTGCGCGTCTAGCGGCGGCCACGGGGGCCAAGGTCGCTGTTGCCGAAGAGGATCAGGTCGGCGGAACCTGCGTTGTACGCGGCTGTGTGCCCAAGAAATTCATGGTCTATGCGTCCGAATTCAGCCACGCCTTTCACATGGCCGAGGGTTTTGGTTGGACCCTGCCGGGCGGCGCGGCGGCGGCGAAATTTGACTGGCCAACCTTTTTGAAGCGCAAAGACGCCGAAATTGCGCGGCTGTCTGGCATTTATGAGTCTAATCTGGCCAAGGCTGGCGCCGAGCTGATCCGTTCACGCGCTGTGCTGGTTGATGCCCATACGGTTGAACTGGTTGAGCAAGGCCGAACCGTCACTGCTGACAAGATCTTGATCGCTGTTGGTGGCCGCGTTTGGTGGCCCAAGGGTATTCCTGGGATCGAGCATGCGATCAGCTCGAATGAAGCGTTTCACCTTGATCGCTTGCCCAAGAGCATACTCGTCGCCGGCGGTGGCTATATTGCCGTCGAATTTGCCGGGATATTCAACGGTCTCGGCGTCGATACGACCCTGGTCTATCGAGGTGATAAGATCCTGCGCGGCTTTGACGAGGATGTGCGCGATCACCTGATCGAAGAAATGCAAAGGCAGGGAGTCAAGCTTGTTTTCAACCAGACTCACGCCAGTCTGGAAAAGACCCCAAATGGCATCATCAATCATCTGCGCAATGGTGTCGATATCACAACCGAGGCTGTGATGTTTGCGGTCGGACGTGAGCCCAACGTCGAGGGCCTTGGCCTTGAAACCGCTGGGGTGAAGGTCAATGACCGCGGCGCGATCCAGGTCGATGCCTATTCCAAGACCAATATCGACAATATCTATGCCATCGGCGACGTGACCGACCGGATCAATCTAACTCCTGTAGCGATCCGAGAAGCGGTCGCATTTGCTGCCACGGTCTATCGGGACAATCCATCCAGCTTTGACCATGACACGGTAGCGACGGCCGTGTTTTCCCAGCCCAATGTTGGCACGGTTGGGCTGGGCGAGGCCGAGGCGCGCGAGAAGTATGGCGAGCTCGATATCTATCTCGCCCGGTTTCGGATGATGAAACACACCTTTACCGGTGATGCGGATCGGATGTTGATGAAGCTGATTGTCGTGACCGAAACCCAAAAGATTGTCGGCTGCCATATTGTTGGCCCAGAAGCTGGGGAAATGATCCAGATGGCCGCGATTGCCATCAAGATGGGCGCAACCAAGGCCCAATGGGATCAGACCTGCGCGGTCCATCCGACAGCAGCCGAAGAGCTGGTGACCATGCGCGACAAGCTCGTCCGAAGCGGCCCCTCTGTTTAAGGATGGCCTTTCGTCCCTCTGCCATTAGGTTGCCTTTTATGGGCAAAGCTAGGCCGCGAGCATCCAGACTAGAGACGCCTTGGCGCTGCGGGCTGATGATTGGCGTTTATGTTTTGACCGCTCTATTAGGCTATTTTGGGCCGCTGGGCTTCGCCCCCTTGACCGGCCTTGCAGGCTTATTGTGTCTGTTTGGTCTGGGCGGTATTCGACCGCAACAGCCCGTAATTTGGCCTTGGCTTGGCCTTGCGCTCTGGGCAACGGTGAGCTTGGCCTGGAGCCCCGCAGCGCCGTTCCCGGGTCTCGTTCTGGAGTATCCAAGGCCAGAAATGGCGACGCCGATGAAACTCTTGTTTCAGTTGGCGGTCGATGCGGTGCTTATCTCAGTTGCGGCGCAAATGTGTGAAGCCTCGGCCAAACGGGCGATCTGGGTGATGACCATCGGCATGTTGGCCCTGGGCAGCCTTTTGGCCGTTGAAGGATTACAAGGCGCGCCGCTATACCAGTCGATTAAGGCCAGTATCGGACAGCCGATCCGCCCAGATTTGGCTATGCGAAATGTCGGTCAAGGGATCTATGTCTTGGCCCTATTGTTCTGGCCCGCAGTGCTGTGTTTGGCTGGTGATAAGATCAAGGCATTTGGACCCTTTTTGATTGCCACACTCTGCCTGGCTCTGATTGTTTCCTCCATTACACTGTCTGCTGACGCGCCCCTCGTCGGGTTGGTGCTTGGCGCATTGGTATTTTTGGTCGTCCGGAGAACCGGGACTGCAGGCTGTACCGCCTTGACCCTAGCAAGCCTGATCTATTGGTTGGTTGCACCCCTATTGATTTTAGGCCTGGTCAGTCTGGGCCTGTTTGATTTGGCAAAGGCTTACCTGCCCCCATCCTGGGATGCACGCCTGGATATTTGGGCCTTCGCAACGGCAAGGATCACCGAGCAACCGCTCCAGGGCTGGGGCATGGATGCAAGCCGTATTTTTGAGGGGATTATACCGTTGCACACCCATGATGCCGCCTTGCAGGTCTGGCTAGAGCTCGGCGCTGTTGGAGCGGTTTTGATGGCCATGGGCTGGGTCGCCATTTTTAGCCTGATAAACAACCTGGTTTTGCGTGATCGCAATCTCGGGGCGGCGGCGGCGGCAACGGCCGTTGCCTATCTGACGATTGGTGCCTTGAGTTTCGGTGTCTGGCAAGAATGGTGGCTCGCATTAGGCGCGATTGCATTTGCCACCATTGCCGTATTGGACCGAGCCCGGGTCTCTATCCGCCGCCAGGACCAGGCAATCGGGGCACTGGAGCGATTTTGAAGGTTTCCGTACCCGGCCTTTTGCCTTCATCCTACGCCTGCGCTATAAGCTGCGGCCTAGCTTTTTGAGTGATGATCATGACCGACCGTTGGACCCCGCAGTCCTGGAGACAAAAGACCGCCAAACACGTGCCGACCGATTATCCGGATGGTGCGGCGCTGGAGCGTGTTGAGCAGACCCTGCGCGGCATGCCGCCGTTGGTGTTTGCCGGTGAGGCACGCCGATTAAAGTCGCTGCTCGGCGACGTGGCCGAAGGTAAGGCCTTCTTGCTGCAGGGCGGGGACTGCGCAGAAAGCTTCAAAGAGTTTCATGCGGACAATATCCGCGACACCTTCCGGCTGATCTTGCAGATGGCCGTGGTCCTGACCTTTGCCGGTGGCAAGCCAGTGGTCAAGGTTGGCCGAATTGCCGGTCAATTTGCTAAGCCCAGGTCCGAGCCGATCGAGACCATTGATGGCGTTACCCTGCCATCCTATCGCGGCGACATCATCAATGGCATGGCCTTTGAGGCCGCTGAGCGTCAGCCTGATCCTGAGCGCCTACTGAAAGCCTATGGCCAGTCGGCCGCGACTCTGAACCTTTTGCGTGCCTTTGCTGGCGGCGGCTATGCGGACCTCTATAATATCCACCGCTGGACCCTGGGCTTTGTGCAAGATAGCCCCCAGGGCGCGCGCTATCACGAGTTGTCAGAAAAGATTTCCGAATCCCTGGCCTTTATGAGCGCCATTGGCATAACGCCCGAAACCCAACCGGACCTGCGCAGGGTTGAGTTTTTCACTAGCCACGAAGCCCTTTTGCTTGGCTTTGAAGAGGCCATGACCCGCGTCGATTCCACCTCGGGCGACTGGTATGACACCTCGGCCCACATGTTGTGGATTGGCGAGCGGACCCGGCAATTGGATGGTGCCCACATCGAATATATGCGCGGGATCAAGAACCCAATTGGCGTCAAGTGCGGCCCGACCATGGAGCCCGATGACCTCTTGCGTCTGATCGATGCCCTAAACCCCGCCAATGAACCCGGTCGCCTGACACTTATTGGCCGGTTTGGCTCGAACAAGGTCGGTGATCGCTTGCCGCGCCTGATGGCGGCAACCAAGCGCAGTGGGCGGTCCGTGGTCTGGTCGACCGATCCCATGCACGGCAATACGCTTAAGGCCTCTAATGGCTATAAGACCCGCCCATTTGATCGGGTGCTTAGCGAGGTGCGCAGCTTTATTGATGTGGCCCAGGCCGAGGGCGTGCATCCCGGCGGCGTGCATCTGGAAATGACCGGCCAGAACGTCACCGAATGCACGGGCGGCGCGCGGGCCCTGTCCGAGGACGAGCTGTCGCACCGCTATCACACGCACTGCGATCCGCGCCTGAATGCCGATCAGGCCCTGGAGCTGTCCTTCCTGGTCGCTGAGCGGCTAAAGGCGGCCAGGCTGGAAGGCGCGATCGCCAAGGCTAGCTAGAGGTCTAGTTCGTCGCTTTCAATCGCTTGGCGGCGGAGGCGCGGGGGCCCTTGGCTTCATGCAAGGTGCCTGCGACGCCAAGGCCCCAGGCCGGCATATTATTATAGACGTTCTCGTACTGGCCGGGCTCAATCACATAGGTCTCGTGCCAGATACCCACATCGCCCTTTGTGCCAATGGCTTTGTTAAAGGCCTGCCAGGCGGGCAGGTGGGCCTTGTCGGCGGCCTTGGCATAGGCCTCGAGCGCTTCAAAGCTGCGCCAATATTGGGTGACCATGATGTTGGGAAAGGCAAACAGGGTCTGGGCGTGCAGCATGCCAAGGTCTGGATTCTTATAGAGCTCGATAATCATGCGCGGCATGGCCGTTGCGACCGGCAACCATTGCCAGATCCTCCAAGGCTTATTGATCCGCATGCCAATTAAGAACATTACGAACCCGCCTTCGCGCTCGGCGGCCATGCGTTGTTTGATGATCTTAGCCATTCTTGGGTCCCCCTAGCGCCTAACCAAGCTGGCCTAGAAATGCGCCATTGGTCAAGGCCGGCCCAACCCCTTCCGCCTTCCCCGCGAAGGCGGGGATCCAGATCTGGGCCAACTGACGGGCAGCACTAAACACGTCTAGGCCCCCGCCTGCGCGGGGGAAGCGGGATTAGAGTGAGGGGGCTTGGACCTAAACGACCAGCGGCCAGCCTTCTTCGCCTTCAACCGCGGCGACCGTGTCGGGATTAGTGCCCGCTGGCGCGGCAAAGGCTGCGCCCAGCTTTCCAGCCTCGTCCAGCTTAGCAATCTGTTCGGTTAGGGTGCGGAGCTCGGCCAGGGGTTTGGCTTCGCCGGGGAAGGGTGTCGCCTTTGCAAGGTCGGCATTGATCTCGACGACCACGACCTCAACGCCTTCCAGATCCGCCGCACTCAAGGCCTGCCAGCCGGTTTCCAGGGGCCAGATCCGCATGGCCTCACCCTTGGCGGCCTTTAGGCGGCCGACAGCGGGAACGCCTAGGATGATATGGCCGCCGATTGAGCCGTTGAAATAGAGCTTCCAAGGCGAGCGGCCGGTCTTTAGCGCAATACCGGCCAACCGATTTTCGGGCAGGTCACCAGGTCCATGCTCGCGCGTCTTTTTGGGCTGCAGCGTGGTTAGCGTATCGCGCGGCGGGCAGCCCCAGAACGGGAAGGGGCCATCATTGGTCCGGCGGTTAATGTCAGCCGCGACGCCAAAGCGATTATTGAGATTATCGGGCTTGTCCTTGACCGTCTTGATCAGGTGATTCCAAACCGCGCGCCAGGCAGGCTGGGTCGTCAGTTTGAGCGCGCTAGCTAGGCCACGCGGCAAGCCGAGCGGAAAGTCAAAGCCGAGCAGGGCCGTTTCACCGCGCTTTTTCAAGTCATCTAGGATCAGATTGATCTTGGCCTCGGCCTCGACGCGGGTGGCGACGCTGTGGGACTCGAAGGCCAAACGAAATCGCACATCGCGCTTGAGCACGGCGATCCAGATCTGATCTGCACCCGTCGCGGGCTTTGATGCCGCACTCCAGCCGCACAGGACATAGGCCGTAAATAGCCGAGACACTGAAACACTCTCCCAAAGCCTGCCATTAGGTCGAAGGACCTGCGCCTCAGGACCGCATCTAGCCGAAGATCGGGCCTGAGGGAAACAGCCGATTGGGGTCGGCCCCAGAATTCGGAGCCAGGTCTGATCGCTTAAGACAGCTTGACAAGCATCTTGCCGATGTTTTCACCGCTAAACAGTTTCACAAACGCCGCCGGGGCATTCTCAACCCCAACATCAATCGTCTCGCGATATTTGAGTTTGCCCGAGCCAATCCAGTCGGCCATGTCCTTGACGAAGGCGGGCTGCATATCGGCATTGTCCGAGACGATAAAGCCCTCCAAGCGGATACGCTTGCCAACCGCCTGGATGATATTGGACGGGCCCTTGGGTTCGCCGGTCTCATTATATTGCGAGATCATGCCGCACAGGGCAAAGCGGGCAAAGGGACGGGCGGCAGTGATTGCCGCCTCAAGATGCTCGCCACCGACATTTTCGAAATAGACATCAATGCCCTTGGGCGCGGCCTCCATCAGGGCGGCGGTCAAGTTGGGTACCGCCTTATAGTCAATTGTGTGATCGACGCCGATCTCTTTCAAATAGGCGATCTTTTCAGCGCCCCCGGCCGAGCCAATGACGGTGCAGCCCTTGATCTTGGCGATCTGACAGACAATCGCGCCCACCGCGCCAGCCGCCGCCGAGACAAACACCACATCGCCTGGCTTAAGCGCCGCGATCTTTAGAAGGCCGACATAGGCGGTCATGCCGGGCATGCCGACGACGCCCAAAAAGGCTTGCGGCGGCAGGCCATGGGTCTCGATCTTTTGCAAGGCTGAGCCTGGGGCGACATAGGCCTCGCGCCAGCCGAACATGGAGTTGACCATATCGCCGACCGCGAACTTTGGATCGTTTGAGGCGGTGACCTGACCAATCGCGCCGCCTTGCAAGGCCTCGCCGATCTGGAAGGGCGGGACATAGCTGGGGCGGTCATACATGCGGCCGCGCATATAGGGATCAACCGTCATATAAAGGTTTTTGACCTGAACTTCACTGGGGCCGGGCTCTGCGATCTGGACGGTGGCCAGGTCGAAGTCGGAGGCCTTGGGCAGGCCCACTGGGCGCGATTTTAGCCGAATTTCCTTGGATGTGAGTGTGGGCATGTTCAACTCCATGACGGCGGGCGCAGGCTGCGCTGAGGATTTAAACACTTGTTTAGCGCGCTTGAGCCGTGCTCACAAATTGAAAGCTGACTTGACCGTTCTGGGGGCAAAGGTGGCTTGCATCCCAAGGCGGCCATGGTCACTGTCGCTGAAACGAATCTGGCAACAAGCGGGGCCTCCTCATGACCAAGCCACTTAAAGCCGGTGTTGCCGGGGCGGGCGTATTTGGCGGTTATCACGCCCGCAAATATGCGAGCCAGCCTGACGTAACGCTCGCGGCCATTTTCGATCCTGACCCCGTCCGCGCCAAGGCCCTGGCCGATGAGCTGGGCGCGGTGCCCTGTACCGAACTAGCCGCGTTTCTGGATCTGATAGATGTGGTAACCGTCGCCTCACCGGCCGATACCCATGCGGCCACAGCGCTGGCGGCCTTGATAGCGGGCAAGAGCGTCTATGTCGAAAAACCCCTGGCCTCGACCTTGGACGAGGCTGAGCGCCTGACGGATCTGGCGGCGAAAAGCGGACTGGTACTCGCCTGCGGCCACCAGGAGCGCATTATATTTGGCGCCATGGGCTTATTGGCTATTCCTGAGACGCCACTTTATCTTGAGGCGGTGCGGCGGGGCATATGGAATGTCCGCAATACGGATGTATCTTGTGTGCTTGACCTGATGATCCATGACCTCGATCTAGCCTTGACCTTGGCTAAAAGTGAGCCGATCGCGGTTGAGGCCGAGGGGCGTATTCAGCATGGCCCCTATCTCGATGAGGTCGAGGCCGAGGTGACCTTTGCCAGTGGCATGAGCGCCAAATTCATGACCTCACGGATTGCTGATGCGCGAGAACGGACCATGCGCATTGTCTATCCGTCGGGGGAAGTCGAGATCGATTTCCTAACCCGCGCCTTTCGCAATTCAACGCCCTTTGCCTTACGCGCCGATTTTACCGAGACGCCCGAGGGCGCGGACCCGTTAGGCGCTAATGTCGCGGGGTTTTTGGCGGCTGTACGGGGTGAAACTGCGCGCCCGCCCGTAACCGGGATCGAGGCGGCGAGGGCGCTGGATCTGGCCTTGGCCGTAGAACTGGCTGCTGGGGCTTGATCCGGGCGTCGTTTGGCCCATTTCTCTTAAGGAAAAGGGAGTTTGACATGATCCGATCGCTAGCCTTGGCCGCCGTTACGGCCGCTGTTGCCTTTTCGGCCCCCATCGACCAGGCAGGCGCGGCCTCAGAGCCCGCCGTCGCCAATGGCAACAGCTTTTAAGCCA
>JBILKO010000179.1:0-4974 GCA_044376615.1 Caulobacteraceae bacterium | reverse complement strand
CTGCCCGTCGGTGTAATAGTCGCCGTCGAATGAGGTGCCGTCGCGCTTGATGCCGGGCTTGGAGACGACAGGAGAGGTTTGAGCGGCCACGCTTAAAAAGTTCCGCTGGTGTTGAGCGCTGCGAATGCTGCGTTTGCGTCTGCCGCTGTGAACACGCCAATGCCCACAGACGTCCCTCCCAAGTTGATCAGCGCCCCTCCTGGCGAAGTCGCCCCGGTGCCGCCTTGCGCAACGGACACAGGCAGAGAAACTCCGCTGGTGGAAGCGGTCACGACATTGGCCCCGTTGCAATAGAGGATGGACGTGCTACCGGCCAAAACACCTGAGCCAGACCCCGCAGCAGTCTTCACCGTCAACGTGAACGCACCCGTCGTGTTGTTGCTGACCCAATACTGCTGCACGGTTGCCGGCACAATTATGACCCGGTTGCCCGTCAAGACGCCCGTAAAATTGTAAGATATGCGGTTCAACTCGCTGCCGGTGAGCGTGTAGTTGCCGGTGCCGGGAACAGCGATGGCCGTGTAATCGAACCCAAAAGACGTTGCTTTGCCGTAACCGATGGTGTAAAAGTTGGTTCCGTCGGTCACAATTATTGCCGACTCCAGCGGAGCAAAAGTCTTGGTCGAAGAACCGTCGATCAGAGGCGACCCGGTCGGATCCACCACCAACGACCCACTGCCTGCGTTGCGCACCATCAAGAACCAATTGTTGCCGACCGTGCCGGGCAATGGTAGCGTGAATGTGCCTCCCGCGCCCGTCCACACATACATGATGCCACGGTCGCTGGTGCCTGCGGAGAAGTTGGAATTGAACGTCACCACAGGCACCGCAGGGCTGAGCGCGGAGCCGATGGCGACAAGCCCAGTGCCTGCGAGCGCGGCTGCGTTTTCAGCGGACGCTTGTGCGCCGTATTGCAGCGCTGTCCAAACGCCAGCGGAGGTGAGGTTGACGGTTAAGTAAACTTGCCAAGAAACTCCCGGAGCAACCGAAGCAACAGAAACCCCTGCCGCGTTCAAAACGCTGAAAGCAAAAGCGCCTTTGTTGTTGAAGAGGATCGTCTCTCCGTTGCTCACTTGCGTAGCGTCAGGCAGCGTGATGGTGAGCGACCCCGCACTCGCCGTCACATCCATTATTCGGGCAGCATAATTTGCACCGGTCGAGGTCTCTTGCGGCCACAAAAGCGTTAAGTTTGCGCTGAGCGCAACCGCTGAATAAGAAAGCTCAGAAGGGGATATTGGCGTGCCGCCAAAAACGTCTGTGTAGGTCGTCACGCTTCGCTCCTAGAGGCAGCACGGTCGAGTATCTTTTTCAAGTCCTCCCCGTCGATTGCTTGCGCTGCACGGTCATACGCGGCTTGCCAAGTGGCAATGCGCTCGTCGTTCTTGATGAACGGGGAAGCTTCCAACAACACCGCATACTGCAACAAGTTCGGGATGTACGCGGTCATCCAATTCACCTCGTTCGCCTCGTCTAGCAATTGAGGTTGCTCGTAATAGAGCACCTCCATCAAGGCGGAAGCGTTGGGTGTTGGCGCAATGAGCCAATTTTGGTAATTGTAGTCTGCGTAAAATTCAGGCGTCGCTGTGAGTGCGTCGTCTGGCCAATAGCTGCGGCAGTATTCGTAAGAGCGCGCGAAGAGAGGTTCGCCAGCGACCCGGATCGAAATGGTTTCGCGCCAGCGGTCGGGCTTCTGATAAGTGGACTGACCCACGACGATAGGGGTGGTGACGGCCTTGATAAAGCCTTGCAGCTTTAACTCGCGCGCGATGCGCCGCTCTGCCATGTTGATCAGGCGCGGCAACTGCTCGTAAACATACGGGTCATCCTGCGCCGTGAATCCGCGCTCCAGATAGCGCCGGGTGTCGTCCTGCAAAGAGCTGAAAGTCATTGTGTAAGCCATCACTGTGTCCTTTGAGAAACAGCTGCTTGTACAGTCAGCGATTGCTTGATTATATCCTGAAAATTCATTTTCGCAAAATATCTACGGCTGCGTTGTATTGGGAGTAGCAGGCTTTAAGCCCGAGCCTAAGCTCGTCTGCGTCCCGAGCGAGCCGCGCAAGAAATTCGCTATCGCTTTTGTAAAGTCCTGCTCCAGTGCAGCCTGCGGGAGTTCCTGCATCGGCGGGAGCTGCGGAGGCTGGACGATTGGGGCGTGACGACAACCACTCAACAAGAGCAGCGTTATCAGTGCGGAGCTTGAGACTTTCATCTTGATATTTCCTTTGTTGAGTTGCTATTGTCGCGTTGAGCGCTTGCTCTTTGGCCCTTGCGTCTTGGCCGGCCTTGACCGCCGCTTGTGCAGCAGCAAACATCTGCTCGTTCCATTCGGCACGACACTCTGCGCCGCCCATCTTGTAGGCTTTCCAATGGCTCGCGGCCAAAGCCACTGCCACAGCGACTGCTGCCCAGATGTGCCAGTTAAAGACCAGACCTAGAGGCATCGCTGTCTCGCTTCAAGTCGATGTAGTTCCGCAGCGCTTTTGCGCCTGTCCATGTCGCCATATAGAGGCCTGCGTACCATTCCGTCATCTTGCCATCTTGGATCAATGCCACAAACCCCCATGTGGACACAAGCGCAGTGGTCAGCCCGACCTTCTCCACGCCGATCTTGCCTGTCTTGTTATCCAGCAGCATGTGCCGCAAATCAAACTCACCCGGCTCTTTGTGCCACAACCACAACAAGTATGCTGTGACAATGCTGCCAAACAGCAGCGCTACCATCGACGGGTCTTGCAGGAAGTTGAGCCAGTCCATCACGCCACTTCCGAAGGGTTGTTGACGTCAATCCAGACATCCTCACCTTGGGCAATTGCTTGCCTGACCACGGTTTTAACCAATGCCACAGCAGGGCGCGAAGTACCGGCAACAAGGCTCCGGTCTGTTGCAGTCATGCCTAGCAAGGGGCATCCTTCCGTGTCGGCTGCGGTGTTGCCCGCGTGTATACGGACAAACTGAAAGCCAGGCACATCGTGAATGGTTAATGTTTCAGGCCCGAAGCGCGGGGAGTTTTCCAGCGTCACCCGATAGCGGCCAGCGGGGATGGCGGTCTTGCCTTTGATCTTCCACTGGCTGATAGGTGTGTCAAACACTTCGCGGATCTCGTCTTCAAGCGTGTGGCACAAAAACTTGTCATTAGCGTACAGCTTGCCAAGCGTTGCGCCTGCGTGACTCTGTGATCGATTAAGAACCAAGTTCATAGCCACCCCAACTTCTTCGCTGCTGTTGCGACTGCCAATCCAACAACCGCAAACACAGACCGGTCGACCCAAACGCTCGCCCTCTTGCCGTCCGGGGCTATTTCCTCAAGTCGCTTTGTGCGCTCTTCGAGTTTTTTGAGTGAAAGTGCAGAATGCTCTAACGCAGGGACAGAAGTTTCGAGCTTGATGAGCCTGACGTCCACCTTCTCCAATGCAACGAATGCTCTTTCTGTGGCTGCCGCGCCGTTTGCTTGGCGCTCTTCAATCACGCTCAATCGGTTGACCGATTCGGTTAAGCTCTTTAGCACGAGTTTCATCTCGCTGACGTTGTCTTGTATGGCGTCTAGCTTGACCCCATACGCGTCAGTGATTCTGCGGTCTTCTGTCATTTTTCGTCCAATGGTTTGCTGGTCAAGACGCGCAGCACTGCGATTGCAACGCTCACAACAACGCCGACATACATCTGTTGCGTTGGCGTTATTGGGAGCATCGTGATGTAGCCTTGCACGACAGAGAGCGCGGCCAAGAAAGCAGCGAAGATCAGGGTCTTAGACTTGAAGAGTTGGATGATGGTCGGCATGGCTTATTCCGTGGTGACTTCGAGGCGAGACTGCAGCTCGTCGATGTTTGTGTCTTTTGCTGCCAGTTCTGCTTCTTTAGCTGCAATCAGCGCATCCTTCTCAGCGATGATTCGGTCTTTGTCTGCAAGTGCAGTTGCATGAGCGCCCAGCGCATTGGCTAGGTCTTGCTCTGCTTTCACTTTTGCGTCGAGGCTGGCGGTGTTGAAAGCTGCCAAGAAAGCGTTGACGTTAAGGCTCCCCACACCGACATTGAATCCAGCTAGGTCAGCGCCATAGGCTTTGCGCTCGAAGGTTTCGCTGATTACTTCTGTACCGCGCTTGATCTGGTTTGCCCATTGGACGTTCACCATTTTTGAATCAGGGAGGATGGTGATTTGCTTAATGATTTTGGTTTCTGAGAGTGACATGGTGAGTCCTTTAGACGAAGTAAGTTGCAGAGCCGTAAATGATGGTAGAGGTGGCAATGGTGCTTGAAAATAAATTAGTCCCACTGACTAAACAAACACCTGTAATGGAACCTGACGTATTTGCTGTAAGACTTCCTGTCCCGTTCACGGTCCCAGCAAAAGGCAAGCCTGCGCACGCAATGCCACCAGCCGCAGCCGCGATTGAAGTCGATCCACTCAGAATGAAAACAACAGTGACCTGCCTGCCAACTTTCGTATAAGTACCGCTCGAACTAAACGTCCCCACTACAGTAAGCCCAGCGCCTTGCGTAGGCGTCCAAGTTCCTTCTTCATAATCATCCAGCGTATTCGCATTGCTCGATGCAAGCTGAGTCGCTGGGAAAGCAATGCCGGTGCCTGCTGCGCTTGTTGCGCCTTCGAGGGCTAGGGTTGTTCCTAGGCCGACTGCGAGGGATTGCGTGAAGGTGATTGCGTTGCCTGCTGTGCCGGAGGGGGATGAGAACCAGCGGAACGTTCCTTGAAACTGATCAGATACGGTGGCTTGTGTGCCTGTGGCGATATATTTCCAGCCGCTGTTGTAATAAGCATTGTGCGAAATAATCAAACTTGAGTTATCGCCTCCGTAGCTAGCACGCCCACTTTGATAGACTTTGTAAGTTGAATCCCAAGCACTCGGAACAACACCTAGGCCGAGGTTTCCAGGCACATCCAATAGCATCTGTGTAGTGTTATTTGTAATAAACCCAACAGGATGATTTGAGATAGAGCCTATTTCCGGTCTTGTGGAAT
>JBILKO010000063.1:0-14377 GCA_044376615.1 Caulobacteraceae bacterium | reverse complement strand
TGAAGTGCGAAAAATTGGCACAAACCAGGTGGCATTCTTCCAGGTCGCCTTGGTAAGCGACATCCTGCCTATGCGCCGTTTGGAAAAGCTCGCGCATGATCTACGCGACAAGATCAATAGTGTGCCAGGCGTTAAATTAGCGCAATACTGGGGCGCGCCGGCTAGTCAAGTTCAGGTTTCACTGGACATCGCCAAGCTTGCCCGGCTCAAGCTCTCACCTACCGCCGTTTCTGATGCCCTGCGCAATGCCGGAGCCGAAGCGCCGATCGGGGCCATCCATGCCGCAGACCGCCGCTTCAATGTAAAGACGGGCGGTGCGTTTAAAACCTTGGAGTCGGTGGGTGCTGTCACCGTGGCGACCCCGAATGGCCAAGTCGTGCGCGTGCGAGATGTAGCCAAGATTGCCTGGGGGCAGGAAGAAGCGCAGCACCTCACCAGTTTTAATGGCCAACGCGCCATGTTCGTTACCGCGACCCAGAAGGACGGCACGGACGTAACCCGAATTTCAGCGGGGGTCCTAAAGGTCGTTGATGAGTTTAAACAGAGCCTTCCGGCAGGCGTGCGCCTAGAACCAGCCTTTTTCCAGTCCAAGAATGTTACGAACCGGCTAAGCCATCTTTATCGCGATTTTGCCATAGCCCTTGCCTTGGTCATGGTTACGCTATTGCCCCTTGGCTACCGGGCAGGGTTGGTGGTGATGATTTCTATCCCGCTTTCCCTGCTGATGGGCCTAGCACTGTTGCAGGCCTTTGGCTTCAATCTCAACCAGCTTTCTATTGCAGGCTTTATTCTGTCGCTTGGCCTCTTGGTCGACGATTCTATTGTGGTGACCGAAAACATTGCCCGGCGGATGCGCGAGGGCGAGGATCGGATTACAGCGGCGATTAACGGCACTGGCCAAATCGCCCTGGCCGTAATCGGGTGTACCGGGTGCCTGATGCTGGCCTTCTTGCCGCTCATGGCCCTGCCGGAGGGTGCGGGCGCCTATATCCGCTCCTTGCCAGTTACCGTGTTTTGTACGGTTGCCGCATCCTTTGTCGTATCCCTGACCATTATCCCCTTCTTGGCCAGCCGGCTTTTGCCGCGCCATGAGGCCGCCGAGGGCAATCGCCTCTTGCAGACGGTCAATCACGGTATCCAGACCTTCTATAAACCCATCTTGCACGTGGCCTTGGCAAAGCCTTGGCGCGCGCTGGGCCTTATCATGGGCATTTGCCTGCTGAGCTTTCCGATGCTCAAGGCGATCGGCTCCAGCCTGTTTCCAGCGGCCGAAACCCCGCAATTCCTGGTTCGGATCGAATTGCCTGATGGTAGCCCCTTGACCCGCACGGCTCAGGCGATGAAATTTGTCGAGGGCCGCCTGGCCAAGACACCCGAGGTGGTTTGGTTCGCATCCAATCTTGGCCGCGGCAATCCGCAGATCTATTATAACCAGCCCCAATATGAGACGAGCCCGGCTCTGGCTGAGATCTTTGTCTCGCTCAAGGACTGGAAGCCCGGCAAGAGCGAGGCGATTGTCGACGATCTGAGACGCCAATTTGCCGCCTATCCCGGCGCGCGCATCAACCTGATGACCTTTGTCAATGGCCCGCCGCTCGAGGCCCCGATTGCCGTGCGGATCAAGGGCGATGATCTGAACGTTCTAAAAGCGCTGGCTGGCCGAGTTGAGGCTGTACTTAACCAAACGCCTGGCACCCGCGATGTCGTCAATCCGCTGCGCGTTGATCGCACAGACCTCAATCTAGGCATTGATGAAGACAAGGCCGCCGCGCTCGGGATTCCGGCCGGCCTGGCTCGCCGCGTGGTGCGGCTTGCCCTCACGGGTGAAGATTCAGCCCGGTTCAGGGACCAAGACGGCGATGACTATTCCGTTAGTGTACGATTGCCCCTGAGCCAGACCGCCAATGGCGGCCGCAGTGACCTGTCCGCGCTCGACCATATCTATATCCCGTCCGCGAGTGGCCAGGCCACACCACTATCGGCCATTGCCAGCCCGCATCTGCAATCTAGTCCATCGCGGATCGAGCGCTATCAAAGGGAGCGCAAGGTTACCGTGACCGCCTATACTCAAACCGGGCGAGTCACAGCAAAGGTCACTGAAGACGCGCTGGCGCGGATAAGGGCTCAGGTCCCCCTGCCCCCAGGGTATAGCCTTTCGCTCGGCGGCGAGGCTCAGGCCCAGTCCGATAGCTTCTCAGGGCTTGGATCAGCGATCATGGTCGCGATCCTCGGAATCTTGGCCGTGCTGGTGCTTGAATTTGGCCGCTTCCGAAGCGCGATTGTGGTGGCGGGCATTATTCCCTTGGGCCTGTTTGGCGCTGTCGCTGCCCTTTGGGTCACCGGCAATTCGCTTTCCTTCTTTGCGACCATCGGCATTATCGCCCTGATCGGGATCGAGATTAAAAACTCCATCCTCTTGGTCGATTTTACCGAACAGCTGCACAAGGAAGGGGTTGGCCTGGCCGAGGCTATTGAGCGCGCTGGCGAGGTCCGGTTCTTGCCGGTCTTGTTGACCTCGGTCACAGCCATTGGCGGCCTCTTGCCCCTGGCCTTTGAGCGCTCAGGCCTAACCTCGCCCCTGGCTATAGCCATAATAGGCGGCCTGATCTCGTCGACGCTGCTATCACGGATCGCGACCCCGGTCATGTACTGGCTGGTTGCGAGGGGAGATGAAGACAAGGCCAAGGCCTAAAGGATCGCCATTGCATTAGTTCTATATTTCCAGCATTATCGAAATATGGACACTGATACAGCTGCTGGCCGCCTGTCTGCCCTCTCCCACCCCATGCGCTTAGGGATATTTCGGCTATTGGTGCAGGCAGGCCCACAAGGCCTCGCGGCCGGCGAGATTGCACGGCAATTGGCTGTATTGCCCAATACGCTTTCAGCGGCCTTGAACCTATTGAGTCAGGCTCAGCTTGTGCAGTCACAAAGGTCTGGCCGCTTTGTTGTCTATGCCGCGCACTACCCAGCCATGACCGAATTAATGACCTTTCTGGTCGCCGATTGCTGCGGCGGCGCCCAAGAAGTCTGTGCACCGCTCAGTGCGGCCCTTGACCCGATCAAGGCCTGCGCACCTGCTGTAGCGATGGAAACAGCATGACCGTTTTTGAACGCTACCTGACCCTATGGGTTGGCCTTTGCATCTTGGTCGGAGTCGGCCTTGGTCAGGTATTTCCATCTGCGTTTCAGGCCATTGGCGCGCTCGAATTGGCCAAGGTCAATCTGCCTATGGCAGGCTTGATCTGGCTGATGATCATACCCATGCTGGTCAAGGTCGATTTTGAAGCCCTAAACCAGGTACGTAGCCATTGGCGCGGTATTGGCGTGACCTTGTTCATCAATTGGGCGGTCAAGCCATTTGGCATGGCACTCTTGGCCTGGATCTTTATCGCCAACCTGTTTCGACCGCTTTTGCCGCCCGACCAGATCCAAAGCTATATGGCGGGCCTCATCCTACTGGCCGCCGCGCCCTGCACAGCCATGGTCTTTGTCTGGAGCAATCTGACCAAGGGCGATGCCAATTTCACGCTTAGCCAGGTCGCCTTAAACGACACAATCATGGTGGTCGCTTTTGCCCCGATTGTTGGCCTGTTATTGGGCCTGTCAGCGATCACTGTACCTTGGACAACCTTGGTTCTGTCCGTCGGCCTTTATATCATAGTGCCGGTTGTCTTTGCTCAGGTCCTTCGCCGCCTAGTCCTAGCCAAGGGTGGTCAAGGGGCACTTGATCAAGTCCTGGCAAAGCTTCAGCCCGTATCGATCTGCGCCCTACTCACAACCCTGGTGCTATTGTTCGGATTTCAGGGCCAGCAGATCTTGCGTCAGCCCTTGATCATAGCCCTGCTGGCCGTGCCCATATTGATCCAGGTACTGTTCAATGCCAGCCTGGCCTATGGTTTGAACCGGATGGTCGGGGAAACCCATGCCGTGGCCGGTCCCTCTGCTCTAATCGGGGCAAGCAATTTTTTTGAACTCGCAGTTGCGGCCGCCATTAGCCTGTATGGCTTTCAGTCCGGGGCAGCTCTTGCTACCGTGGTCGGGGTCCTGATCGAGGTGCCCGTCATGTTATCCGTCGTCGCCGTCGTCAATGCCAGCAAGGCCTGGTACGAGCGCGGCAAGGCGGTACACGCTCGCGCCGCCAGCGTATTGCCAGACCAAGGATAGGCCTTATGTCCAGTAAAGACTTTCCCGTCACCATTTACCACAATCCCGCTTGCGGCACTTCGCGCAATGTTGTGGCCATGGCGGAGGCTGCGGGCCATACGCCCAACGTGATTGAATATCTAAAAACCGGTTGGACGGCCGAGCAATTGCGCGATCTTTCTCGCCAAACCGGCCAGAGCCTGCGTCAGCTCATGCGGGAGTCGGGCACGCCCGCGGGGGAGCTTGGCCTACTCGAAGACGGCGTGGCCGAAGACGCTATATTGGCGGCCATGTTGGCCCACCCAATTCTTGTCAACCGCCCCATAATAATAACGCCAAAGGGCGCGGCGCTCTGCCGGCCCTCAGATACCGCTGCAAAACTGCTTTAAGTCTCAAAAGCGGCCATCAGGTCCGCCACAGAATCGATCACCAGGTCAGCGCCGGCTGCCAATAGCGCGCTCCGCGAAGCAGCAATCTTCTTCGATTGCTCAGCTGGATCAAGCGCATCAAAATCGGGCTTGGAGAGCCCAACCCCATTGCCCGATGCTGCAAGGCCAATCGTAAAGCACCCGGCATTGCGCCCTTCAGCAACACCAGCCTCAGCATCATCGACCTTGATCACCCGGCTCAGCGGCCAGACACCAAGCTCAGCGCAGGCCTTATAGATCATCATCGGTGCGGGCCGCCCCAAGACGGTCTCGTTAGCGCAGACAAGATGATCAGGCGCATAGCCTTGCGCCGCTGCCGCCGCGAGCACAGGCTGCATCATGTCGCGGGTATAGCCAGTCGAGGAAGCCACCTTTAGACCTGCGGCCCTAAGGGCCTGATAGGTCCCCAGCGCACCTGGGATCAAGGCGCTGGCGGCCTGAGCCGCTTCAGTCATCAAAGGACCAAGATCGGCCATCAGGCTGGTTACTTCATCTTCGTTGGGCGCACGGCCAACCGAGCTGGTCCAACGCGTCGCCATCGGTTCGCGGCCAAGAATACCGCGCACATGATCAGCCTTGGCCTGGCCCATATCGACCCTGGCCTCGGCGTCTGAAATCTCAACCCCGCGCCGGGCAAAAGCGGCGATTAAGGCCTGCACCGGCGCGCAGCAGCCAAAATCGACCATGGTTCCGGCCCAGTCAAAAATGACCAGATCAAAGGCCTTTAAACTTGGTTTAGTCATACGACAGCAGCCCTTGCAAACAATTGGTCAATCACTTCCTCTCCCAGCGCAAAGCCAGTCGAGGCGCCTGCCCCAGTCGTCACCATAACCAGCCGCACACCGTCGGCGGGGGTATCGATCACCACGGTCCGATCAGAGGCAGAGGCATAGGTTCCTGTCCACCGCTCCAATACGGGCGGCGGGGCCTGGCCAAAGACGGCGGCATATTCCTCCAGGATCAATTGATCGACCCGGTCATGACCAAATGGATCTGGTGTTGCGCCATAATGGTGGCTGTCGCCGACGACCAGGCTGCCGTCTTCGCTCTGCACGACAATTAAGTGAATCCCATTGGCCAGATGCTCAGCCTGCTCGGCCTGCAGGCGCGCTAAAAGGGGCTTAGATTCCGGCAAGGCCGCATAACCGGAATAGCGCACCAAGCCCAGATCGGACATGACGGCGCTGTTCAATCGAAAACCAGGATCAGCCAAGCGCAGCATTTGCAGCTTGCAGCGGGTAACGCTGTAGGAAGATAGGCGATCCGGAAACAGGCTCACCAGATCATCGCCCGGGCAAACCGCAACCGCATCAGCTTCAATGACACCGCCTTGCGTGTGGACTTTTGAGGTCTCCACTGCCGTAACCGCGGTCTGGCGCTGAAACACAACGCCATATTGCTCAGCAAGGTAAGCCGCCACCCGCGGGATAGCTTGGCGCGACTCCACTCTCAGATCATGCGGACTATGAAGGGCTGCCCTTACCTGTTCGGTAGCCAGATGGACGTGGTGATTGGCGACCTGCGCTGAGCTTAACAGCTGACACCCTTGCGCCATCTCAGTTGCCATAAAGGCCTCGAGCACATCAACGGATTCTGGGCGACGCGCCGTCATGGCAAGGCCACGATGAATAACGGGTATGCCCGCTTTCGCCGCCACCTCGTCCCAAACCTGCGCTGACCGGCGCGCCCGTTTCCACATGGCGCCGCGCTCTTGGCCAGTCACCGTCACAAAGCCAAAATTGCGAACCGAGGCCCCATTGGCCTGGGCATCGCGGTCAATTACTATGACCCGCTTGCCGTGCCTAGCCGCCGCGAGGGCGCAGGCCAGCCCAATAATGCCGCTGCCAACCACGGCCAGATCATAAGTCGAAGTCGTCGCCATAAAGCCTCAAGGTTGGAGCCGTGCATTTCCCAGCGACTATCACATCATAAGACTGTGACAATCTCTTAGGGCCTGGGCTAAGCCCCATAGACTTGTCATAAGTCTGATACAGAGCGAGCCTAATGCCGAAAGCGTAAGGCGACTTGAATCCTAATGAATTGGGGAAATAGGATGAATAATCGGCTCAGCCGCGCGCTCGCAAAGGCCAATCCCATCCTGTTTTGCCTGGTCGCAGGCCTGGCCGGGTTCTGCGCCTATTTTGCCATGTATGCATTTCGAAAGCCCTTTACAGCGGCTACCTTTGACGCGGTGCCAGGTTGGTATTTCGTATTGGACTATAAGATTGCCCTAGTTCTGGCCCAGGTCATTGGCTATGCCCTTTCCAAAATGATCGGGGTCAAGGTCATTTCAGAAATGCCACCAGCCAGGCGCGGCATAGCCATATTGACCCTGATCGGGGCGTCGTGGCTGGCCTTGATTGGATTTGCCCTTATTCCTGCGCCTTGGAATGTGAGCATGCTCTTCCTCAATGGACTGCCGCTCGGGATGATCTGGGGCCTTGTCTTTGGCTATATGGAGGGTCGGCGCGTTACGGAGGTGATCGGCGCAGCCATGTGCGCCAGCTTTATCGTCTCTTCTGGCGTGGTAAAATCGGTCGGCGCCTGGTTGATGAGCGATCTGCATATTGACCGGTTCTGGATGCCAGCGGCTGCCGGCGGTGTCTTTATTCCGCTGCTCATCCTATCGGTCTGGGTCCTGGGCCTATTGCCTCCGCCCTCTCCAGAAGACGAGGCGGCCCGCGTCAAACGCGCGCCAATGACCGGCAAGGAACGCGCCGCCTTTTTCGCCACCTATTGGCCAGGCTTGGTGCTCTTGATCTTGTCATATGTGATGTTGACGGCGTTTCGCGACTTTAGGGACAATTTTGCCGCAGAAATCTGGACCGCGCTCGGTTTTGGCAAGGTAGCCGGCATCTTTACGGCCAGCGAACTTCCCGTCGCCGCCGTCGCCCTAGCGGCCATGGGCGCCATTATGGTGGTGCGCGATAATCTGAAAGCCTTAATGGTCGTGCATGGCATTGTCATTGCTGGCTTTATTCTGATGGGGGTTTCAACGGCCGCCTATCAGGCCCATTTGCTTTCGCCAATCGCCTGGATGATCTCGGTCGGCGCTGGCCTCTATATGGGCTATACCCCGTTCAACGCCATGTTGTTCGACCGTCTGGTTGCGGCCAGTGGCCAGGTCGCAACTGCGGGCTTCTTGATCTATGTGGCGGACTCGTCAGGCTATTTGGGCAGCGTTGCCCTGGTCCTTTGGCGCAATTTCGGCGGCGTTCAGCTCGATTGGTTGCAGTTTTTCATCCAAGCGGCCTATGCCACCAGCATTGTCGGAACCGTTTTGGTCGCGGCATCAGCCCTCTATTTTGCGCCCCGGCGCAAAGCACCGGCGCATGCTTAATGATATCTTAGCGGCGTGCGGGCATTAAGAGGATAATGCCCGCATAAAGACCCATCCGATGCCCAAATCTATGCTGGACTCAGCCCGGCGCGCGACCGAGCAAGCGCCAAACTCTGGCACAGCCTGGCGCAATCTGGGGCTGGCGCTGCAAGAAGACGGTGAATTTTCAGAAGCCTTCGACGCCTATGGCCGCGCCCTAGCCCTAGACCCGCATGATCACCAAGTCGCGCTCGCCCTCGCCATCTGTGCCGGACAACTTGGCCTACGCGACGAAGCCTATGCCCTGGCCAGTCATTATGTGCGGGCTCAGCCAGCGGATAGGATTGGCCAGATCACCCTGGTCAATACCCTGCTCGGCCTTGACCGTGTCGTTGAGGCCCATGACCGGGCGGTGGCGGCCTTGTCCTCATCGCCTGAGGATGGTGGTCTTTGGCAATTGGCCGGTAAGACGGCTAGGGCCAGTGGCGGATTGAAAGAGGCCGTACAGGCCTTTAGTCAGGCTCATGCCCTAGATCCCATTAATCCGCGCATTGTGTATGATCTGGCCTGGACCTTGGCGGATCTTGGCGATCTAGACTCTAGCCTTGAACTGACCAACCAGGCGTTAGGCCTTAGCCCCGACTCCGAAACCCGAGCCGCACTCAGTTTTCTAAAAGCAACAGTGTTGCTAGCCGATGGCAAACTAGTGGAAGGTTGGGCGGCCTATGCGGCACGCCACGATTTGGCCCTATCGAGCGCGGCCATTTATAAACTGGACCTGCCACGCTGGGATGGTGTCACGTTGCTTGAAGGGCGCCGCCTCCTACTGATGGCCGAACAAGGCCTTGGCGACGAGATTGCCTTTATGGGCATGATGCCTGACATCTTAGGCCAAGTCGGTCAAAGCGGGCACATAACCCTTTGCGCCGATAAGCGCTTGAAAGGCCTGATTGAGCGCAGTTGGCCGAGTGTGACCGCGATCGGTCACAAGACCCAACAGATTATGGGCCGTCGCCATCGCTGGACAGACGGGCCGGTGGACGCCGATCTTTGGGCCCCGCTCGGCGACCTCTTGCCCATGCTGAGATCAGACATAAGTGCCTTTAATCAGCCTAAAGGCTTCCTAAAACCCTGTCCGCAAAGATTGGCACAGTGGAAGGCATGGCTCGCATCCTTACCAGGGGATTCCAAGATCGGCATGGCCTGGCGCAGTCATAAGATGAGCGATGAGCGTGGCCGAAACTTTGCCGCCTTGAGCGCCTGGGGCCCGATTTTATCGCGGCCAAGGACCAGCTTTGTTAGCCTGCAATACGGTGATACGGCCTCTGAGCGGGCGGAGTTGCTTGAGCGGTTCGGCGTGGTTGTCCACCAGCCACCAGAGCTAGACCTCTTCAATGACCTTGAAGGCCTGGCCGCCCTTTCGGCGGGGCTAGACCTTGGCATAGGCGGCTCTAATGCGAGCACAAACTTGCTAGGTGCGGTTGGAACGCCACTGCACCTGATCGCCCCGCCCGCGCCCTGGCCAGCCCTCGGTCAGAGCGCCTATCCCTGGTATCCGGGCGCACAAATACATGCTGCGCCCAGCTATGGCGATTGGGACAGCGCTATGCGGGAAGCCGCCAAGGCCATATCGGCTTAAGACCCGGACGTAATCCGCCAAATCGCATTGCCGACATCGTCAGCGACCAGGACCGCCCCTGACTGGTCAACCGCAACGCCTGCTGGCCGACCTAAGGCCTGGCCCTTGGCGTCCAAAAATCCGGTCAAGACTGCTTGAGGCTTTCCAGACGGCTTTCCGTTGGCAAACGGTACAAACAGCACCTGATAGCCATTGACTGGATTGCGGTTCCAAGACCCATGTTGACCAATAAAGGCCCCGCCCCAATGGGCCTGCGGCAAGGCTCTTGCGGTGTAAAACGCAAGGCCTAAAGAGGCTGTGTGGGCACCAAGCGCATAGTCTGGCTTGATCGCCTTAGCGACCAGATCTGGCCTTTGAGGGCTAACCCGCTCATCGACAATCTGGCCGTAATAGCTATAGGGCCAGCCATAAAAGCCGCCGTCCTGGACCGAGGTCATATAATCCGGCACCAGGTCATTGCCGATTTCATCGCGCTCATTGACCGTGGTCCAAAGTGCGCCAGATTGGGGCTGCCAGGCTAGGCCATTGGGATTGCGAAGGCCTGAAGCGAAAATCCGGTGCTTGCCGGTCGCCAGATCAATCTCCCAGATCGCAGCCCTGCCCTCTTCAGCGTCCATCCCGTTTTCACCAACATTGCTGTTGGATCCAACGGTGGCATATAGCTTTGTGCCGTCAGGGCTGGCCAGGATATTCTTGGTCCAGTGGTGGTTGCGAGGACCGGCTGGGAGATCAACTAGTTTTTTGCCCTTTGCGCCAATCTCAGTCGCGCCGGGCTGATAGTCGAAGGCCATAATCGCATCAGTATTAGCGACATAAAGTGCCTGTCCAACCAGGGCCATGCCGAAGGGTGAATTCAGGCCGGATAAAAACACCTTGCGCAGTTCAGGTATGCCATCGCCATTGGCATCGCGCAGGAGGGTGATCTGGTTGGCACTTTTTACAATAGCGCCAGCTTTGGTCATGAGCAGGTTCGCGATCCAGCCCTTAAAGCCCTTGGCATCCTCAGACTTTGGTGGCTGGGCCGTTTCAGCGACAAGAATATCGCCATTGGGCAGAACATAGAGCCAGCGGGGATGATCAAGGTCCTTGGCAAAAGCCGATACCTTCAAGCCCTTGGCTGCCACCGGCGTTTGTCCCTCAGCCCAACCGACCGCCTTGGCGATCTTAACCACCATGGCTGGATTGGGCGGCGGCAGGACTGGGGCCTCCCCAAAGCCCTTGTCTGGCGACAAGGCCGGTTGTTTTTGGCATGCCACCAGAATTGAAACGGAAATTAGCCCCAGGGCAATCATACGCACTGACGTCTTCATTATCTGGACCTCCAAAACCCAAGCCATCCGCCACGAATTAGGCCCACGAGCGAAACCAGGTCGACTTTGAGTCCCAATAGCACGCGCCGAGACATTTAGCCTATTTGAACATGCGCTGGCAAAGGACGAGACGGCCGTGGCTTTGCACAATTCGTCGCCAAATATGCTAAGCACCAAACCGTTTGAGCTCTATGTGAGCGTAAGGATTGACAAGCTTTTCATTTGCAGCAACTCACGACTGATCAATCCAATGCCCACATATTAGGATCTGTGTATGGCTGATGCGTCGGGCCCGCCCATGAAGATTCGCAATATCGCCGAATTGGCACGCCTTGCCGGTGTTTCGGCTGGCACAGTGTCCCGCGCGCTTGCAAACAAGACGCTCGTCAATCTGGAAACACGCGAACGTATTCAGGCTATTGCCCGCGAATATGGGTTTCGTCCGAACCAGATGGCGCGTCGTCTACGGGTTAAAGAAACCAATGTGATCGGGGTTGTCGTCCCGCTCGGCCACGAACAGCGCCAGCACCTGTCGGACCCGTTTTTTATGGCCATATTGGGCCACCTTGCCGATGCCCTAACTGAAAGCGGCTATGACATAATGCTAAGCCGGGTCATCCCAAATGCCGATGACTGGCTTGAACGCATTGTCGAGTCCGGCATGCTCGATGGCGTCTTGATTATCGGTCAGTCCAATCAATTCGAGGCACTAGAGCGGGTCGCAAAGCACTATAGCCCCATGGTGGTTTGGGGAAGCCGTGCCCCGGGCCAGATCCATTGTACGGTCGGGGTTGATAACCGCATGGGCGGTCAGCTAGCGGGCGAGTGCCTGATTCAAGCGGGTCGGCGAAACCTGGCCTTTGTCGGCGAAACCGACGGCCCAGAGCTGCGCGATCGATTCCTGGGCCTTTGCGACGCGGCGAAGGCGGCTGGGCTCGCGCCACCGCAGCAACTGCATGCCCACCTTGCCACAGACACGATGACCGCTGAAATTGCTGGTCATATGGACCAGATACGGGCGGGCATAGATGGCATTGCCTGCGGCTCTGACCTGATTGCCATGCACGTCGTGAGGGCTCTGGCTGACCATTCCCTTTCGGTGCCGGGCGATATTTCGGTGACTGGATTTGACGACCTTCCCTTGGCCGAGCAGACCGTGCCACGCCTGACCACCATCAGTCAGAACATTGCTGAGGGCGCAAAGGCCATGGTCGAACTGTTATTTGCGCGGATCGCGGGCAACTCAGCGGACTCAATCGAGATGGTGCCGCAGCTTATTCGGCGCGACACCGCATAATGGCCCTCAATTGCGGCGCTTGATGTTTGGCTATAGCCGACCAGATTTTCGGGCCGCTCGTCCATAGACCCATTCAAACAAAGGGCTGGCCATCAGGGTCGTCACAATGGCCATAAGCACGAGGATTGAAAACAGCTTCTCGCTAATTATGCCACGCTGAAGGCCAATATTGATGACGATTAATTCCATCAAGCCGCGGGCATTCATCAAGGCCCCTATGGCCAAAGAGGTGCTGTGATCCTGACCAATCAGCCGCGCTGCCAGATAACTCGCGCCGCCCTTAGCCAGTATGGAAACGGCCAGAACAGCAAGCGACACCTCAATCAGTCCGAGATTGCCCAACAAGCTGAGCTGGGTATGCAGACCCGAATAGGTAAAGAAGAAGGGCAGCAAAAACACCACCGTAACAGGCTCAAGCTTTTCTCGAATTAGATTCACCAACTTCCCGCGCGGCATGGCGGTACCAAGTAAAAACCCGCCAAATACAGCGTGGATGCCGATAAAATCCATCGCCCAAGCGCAAGCGAGATAGAGCACCAGAACAATCGCTAGAAGGCTTTCGCCGGTCCATTGATCAAGCTTTCCGCCCAACTTAGCGAGTAGTTTTGGGGCGCCTAGAACCATAAAGACGGCAAACCCGACGCCGCCCAAGATTGTTATAATCGCCGCGCTATGGTCACCCCCAAAACTTGCGAGGACAAGCGCAATCACGACCCAAGCCCCTGCGTCGCCAATTGCCCCTGCTGATAAGGACAGCATACCAAGGCGTGTACCCGACAGTCCGCACTCGTGGATAATGCGAGCCAGCATGGGAAATGCGGTAATTGCGATGGCCGCGCCCAGAAACATAGCCGCTTCGAGCTGACTTACGTCCGGCATGAACAGCCCGCCTGTGCGCATCAACCAAGGCGCCAGCAAAATCGCAGCAGCAAAGGGGGCAACCATACCTGCGATAGACAACAAGGCAGCACCCTTAGCGTCGGCGCGGAATTCCTCACGGTCAAAGCCAAGCCCGACAATAAACATGTAAAGCCCTACCCCGAACTGGGCGATCACAAACAGTAGTGGCTTGGACTCGGGAGGGAAGATGAAGGCCTGAATCTGCGGGGCCAACAGGCCCAATAGGCTCGGTCCTAGAAGTACCCCCGCAATCATCTCCCCAACCACCCGCGGCTGGCCGAGCCAACGCTCAGCGACAGTCCCGACCAGGCGGCAGGTTACAAGTATGACCGCTGCCTGCAGGAAAAAGGCGACACTCAATTGAGCCGGTGCCACGAAACCCCCTACGTGCAAATCTAATGCACGCTCTTAGATGACTTAATGGCCTGATTGAAAGGCGCTTAGCGCTCAGCTCATCAAAAACTCAGCAGGCTCAGGCTTCATGGTCGCAGACCAATAATCGATCAAGCGAAATGGCCAGTTTTGGCTAACCCGTCCGGTGGCGTTCTTGTACCAGCTTGAGACCTGAGGCACGCCCCAGGCCATGCCGGCATTGGCGAGATCGACCCTAGCATTGAAATCTTCAAACACGGCCGGTTTAGGCTCCATGGCCGAATGGCCTGTCTCGGCAAGGAGTTTCATTGCCTCGACTATATAACGAACGCTGCATTCGCTGAAGAAAATGATGCTGCCATTGACGACGATGTTTGTGTTGGGACCATAAACAATAAAGAGGTTGGGGAAGTTTGGCACGGTCATGCCGAGATAGGCCTTGGCATCGCCTGCCCACTGATCATGAAGCTCGACCCCGCCGCGGCCAACGACCTTAAAGGTTCGCAAAAAGTCACTGGCGGTAAAGCCAGTGCCGTAAATGATCACATCGGCCTTATGCAGCTTACCATCGGCGGTCATCACACCGTCTGGCGTGATTTCCGAAATTGCATCCGTGACGAGATTGACATTCGGACGACGCAAGGCCGCAATCCATACGCCATTATCCCGAACCGTGCGCTTACCACCCAAGGGATATTGCGGCACAATCTTGGACAGGAGCGCCTCATCCCCGCCCGTTTGGGCCCGCATGGCCTCAATCATCATGGCCTGGGTATCGGCATTGACCTGGCTAACGGCCGTCTTAGGGCCAGTCCAGTTCGGATCGACCGTGACCGCATCCAAGATCCCATCGGTTCCAAGCCAAAACAGCCAGAAGCGGTACCATTTTTCATAAAAGGGTACGGTCTTGAGCAGCCACTCCTGGGCGGGCGTGACCTTATCGTGATAATTCGGCGTTGGCGCCAG
>JBILKO010000143.1:0-5010 GCA_044376615.1 Caulobacteraceae bacterium | reverse complement strand
CAGTTTTATCGGCATGGAGCGCTCGGCCCTGCATCGCAAGCTCAAATCACTGGGCCTGACCACCCTGCGTATGGGCGATGAGGAGGAGGGGGCATGAGCCGCATTGCCTATGTCAATGGTCGCTATCTGCCCCAGGACCAGGCCAGTGTGAACATTGAGGATCGTGGCTTTCAATTTGCCGATGCGGTCTATGAGTATTTTGCGGTGTTTGATCGCAAGCTCACTGATGCAGAGGGTCATTTCAATCGGCTCGACCGCAGCCTTTCGGAATTATCCATGCCCCAGCCCATGTCGCGGGCCGCCTTGCGGATGGTGATTGGTCAGCTCCTGCGCCTGAACCGGATAAAGGACGGGGCCGTCTATTTGCAGGTCAGTCGCGGCGTCGCCAAGCGCGATCATCCCTTTCCGGATCCAGCGCCCTTACCCACCCTGGTCCTGACGACCAAGCCTGTGGATTTTGAGGCCTTGGACGCCAAGGCCGCCAAGGGCGTCAGCGCCATAACCCACCCCGACAATCGTTGGGGACGGTGCGATATCAAGACCGTTGGCCTTCTGCCCAATGCCATGGCCAAGACAAGGGCCCGGGCAGCCGGGGCTGAAGAGGCCTGGCTGGTTGATGATCTGGGCCTTGTGACCGAGGGCTCATCGACTAATGCCTGGATCCTAGATGCGTCGGGCACCTTGAGGACCCGTGATACCCAGGCCAATATTTTGCACGGTGTTACGCGGGCTACCTTGATCGAGCACTTAAAGGCCGAAGGCATACCTTTCAGCGAAAGGCCGTTCTCGGTTGAGGAAGCCAAGCAGGCCAAGGAGGCGTTTTTGACGGCGGCGTCTGCCTTTGTTCTGCCCATTGTCAAAATTGACGAGGTTATCATTGGTAATGGAGCGCCAGGACCTTTGAGCCTGCGCCTAAGGTCCCTATATATGGAGGCGGCGCGACGATCAGCGACTTAACGCCGTCTAGCCTTGTGTGTGGGGGCGTGTTGCCCTCGATTAATCAGCAAAAGGGTCATTAAGGCCATGTCCAACGATAAGAAACAAAACCTGCAAGACACGTTTCTCAACAGCGTTCGCAAGACCCGCACGCCCTTGACCATCTTCCTAGTCAATGGGGTCAAGCTGCAGGGTGTGGTCAGCTGGTTTGATAATTTTTGTGTCCTGCTGCGCCGCGATGGGCAGTCGCAACTGGTCTATAAGCATGCCATTTCGACCATTATGCCATCGCAACCGGTTCAGCTTTATGAACCTGAATTTGATCAAGACGGCGACGATTGACCCTTCAAACCATAGACCGCCTGCCTGAAGTCCAAACAGCCCTCGTTGTCCATCCCGCGCGCGGCCAGGGACGCTATGCGGCCAAGGGCGGGTCCTCGAGCCCGCGCGAGCCTCAAGCCCGTCTGGATGAGGCTGTAGGCTTGGCCGAGGCCCTGGACCTTGAGATTGTCGGGGTCCAGCTGACGCCGCTACGCACCGCCATACCGGCCACCTTGTTTGGCAAGGGCAAGGTGATCGAGATCGGTGACCAGATTGCGGATCTAGGCGCTAGTGTCGTCGTTATTGATGACGCGCTAACGCCTGTTCAACAGCGCAATCTGGAAAAGACCTGGCAGGTCAAGGTGCTAGACCGCACCGGCCTGATCCTGGAAATCTTTGCCCGCCGCGCGCGAACGCGGGAAGGTCGGTTGCAGGTCGAGCTCGCGCGCCTGAATTATGAACGCTCGCGCCTGGTGCGGACCTGGACCCACCTGGAGCGCCAGCGCGGCGGCATGGGGGTCATGGGCGGCCCAGGCGAAACCCAGATCGAAACCGACCGCCGCCTGATTGCCGACAAGATCCGCAAGCTCAAGGGTGAGTTGGAAGAGGTGCGTCGCACGCGTACTCTGCATAGGGCGGCACGGAAGAAGACACCGACCCCGACCATTGCCCTGGTTGGCTATACCAATTCTGGCAAATCGACCCTGTTTAATCGCATGACCGAGGCCGAGGTGATGGCCCAGGACATGTTGTTTGCCACCCTGGACCCAACCCTGCGCAGCCTGCGCCTACCGGGCGGGCGACCAGCCATCTTGTCGGACACGGTGGGCTTTATCTCCGACCTGCCGCATGAATTGGTCGAGGCCTTCCGCGCCACCTTGGAAGAGGTGCAGGAGGCCGACGTGATCTTGCATGTTCGCGATATTGCCAATCCCGACAGTGCTGCCCAGGCCGCCGATGTCGAACTGGTTCTGGGCCAGATCAAGCTGGGTCCCGATAGTCACCGGGTCCTGATCGAGGTCTGGAACAAGCTTGATCTGCTCGAAGCGGAAGATCGCGGCGCGGTCTTGGCGCGGGCGCTTCGATCCGAGGAGGGCCTCGGTCCTCTGGCCGTCGCTGTTTCCGCTGTGTCGGGTGAAGGCATAGACGCGCTCAAACAGGTTGTGGCCGATCATGTCGATAAGGGTGACGAGGCCGATGTGACCCTGCCCAATGGCGATGGCCAGGCCCTGGCCTGGCTCTATCGTCATGGCCGCATTGTTCGCCGCACAGACGGGGAGACTGGCGATATTCTATTGCGGGTAAAACTTGATCCTCAGGCGCTTGGCCAATTTGCCCGGCATTTCCCGGGTGCCACGGTGCAATAGGGCTAGGCCTTGGCGGCGGCCTTATCGATCGCCTTGGCCTGATTCCACAGCTCATCCATAGCTTCAAGACTTGAGTTTTCGGGTCTAATATTATGATCTTGAAGTGATTTTTCTATGTAATTAAAGCGTCTAATGAATTTTGCATTGGCGCTTCTTAGGGCATCCTCTGGCTCGATATCGAGTTTGCGCGCTAGATTCGCGACCACGAACAGCAGGTCGCCCAGTTCTTCACGCGCCTTGTCCAGGTCACCCGCGGCGATCTCGACCTCAAGCTCGGCCAATTCCTCGCGCAGCTTATCGACGACTTCCGCCGTTGTTGGCCAATCAAAGCCGACCCGGGCCGCGCGGCGGGTCAGCTTAACCGCCCTAGTCATGGCGGGTAGGCCAGCGGGAACATCATCGAGCAGGCTTTGCGCCTTGCCCTTGGCGGCCCGCTCGCCCGCCTTGATCACTTCCCAGGCCTCAGTCTGTTCGGCCGAATTGCGCGCGCCAGCATCGCCAAACACGTGCGGATGGCGGCGGATCATCTTGTCGCAAATGGCATGGGCCACATCGGCAAAATCAAAAGCGCCCTGTTCCTTGGCCATCTGGGCATGGAAAATGACCTGGAATAGAAGATCACCTAGCTCATCGCGTAGGTCGCCGAGATCACCGCGCTCTATGGCATCAGCAACCTCATAGGCCTCCTCGACCGTATAGGGGGCAATGGTGGCAAAGCTCTGCTCAAGGTCCCAAGGGCAGCCGCCATTGGGGCTACGCAAGCGAGCCATGATCTCGACCAGGTTAAAGATCGGATGGGCAGGATCAGGCTGGTTTTGGCTCATGGTTGGGGCCTTCTGGGTTATCGGCCCCATCACGCAGGGCCAGGGCTGCGCGAATCTCGGCATGACGCGGCCCATCCAGGCGATAGCCTAAAAGGATCAGGGCAGCGAACAAGCCCAATAGGCTCGGCACTCCTGCATAAAACAATTGCAGGCCAAGCAGCGCAGAGGCGGAATTTTGCGAGCCGCTAGCCGCGTGAAATCCGATCAAATCAAGGCCGATAAAGGTCGTCCCAACCGCCAAGGCATAACCGATCTTGCTGGTGCCCCAAAGCAAGGCATAGAGCAGGCCCGTCCGGTCGGCACCCGACTCCAGCCGCACCGCATCACCAACATCCGCCATCATGGCACGCAGCATGACCATGGGCGCTGAATAGGGAAGGCCGGCCGCTATCAGGCATACAACAAGTAGCCATTCGGGCCTTTCCGGCAACAAAACCAAGGTCGATTGTGTCACGGCATAAAGGACGCAAGCAATGGCCAGGGTCTTATGCTTACCAATCTTCTTACTTATCGCATTCCAAACCGGCGCACCGGCAAGACCGGCCATGAAATAGCAAAGCAGAAGGATGCCGGCCTCGCCCTTGCCTAGGCCCTTAACCTGTTCAAAAAAGAAGAAGAAGAGGGCGCTTGTAATGCCGGGCGCTAGGCCCATGGCTAGATCGACGATCAGGATTTGGCGCACGTATGAACTGCGCAATAGGCCAAGATATTCGCTAATGCCCGAGGGCTTAGGTGGGGTTGTAAGGATGGGCTCACCCACTGTTCGCGCGGCAATGCCGATCGCAAATGGCAAGAGGATGACGATAAACCAGCCCATGGACTGCATACTCTGGGCATGGCTCGTCCCATAAATCTGCTCGAGCAGGGTCGGCAAGGCCAGGACCAAGAGCATGCCGATAATGTTGCCGACCTGCCAAAACGAATAGATCCGCGATCTTTGGTTATAATCGGCGGACAAGACCGAAGCCCAGGCCGTGTGGCCCAGAACCACAAGGGAATAGGCAAAATAGGTTACCGACAGCCAGAAGAACAAATAGAGCGGGCCAATGCCCTTTTGCGCCATGAACAGCATATAGGTGCCAAGCGCGAGTAGGGGGCACCGATGACCATGGCGGGCCGAAACCGGCCAAACCGGCTGCGAGACCGGTCCATGGCCGCGCCAAGAAACGGATCGACCATTATGTCGGCGATCCGCACCAGCATAAAGGCCGCGCCAACAATCGATAGGTTCAGGCCAAGATCATTGGCATAGTATTCGGGCAGATAGACCACCAGCGGCAGGCCGAGTGCGGCGAGTGGGAGACACGGCAGCGCAAAGGCACTAAGGCGCCAGGAACTTAGCCGTGATGAAGTCTGCCCCTGATCGGCCACGAATGCGTCTTCCCCAATGCCCGATCAAGATGCCGGTGCTTGGGGCTATGAAACCGGTTTCGGAGGCCGCCGTCCAGCGCCAACTAGTTTTTCGCGGGCAAGATGGCACCGCCATCAGCAAACCGGCGGGCAAAGCCGTCTATCGCGCGGTCAGCATTTGACCATGTGGCAAGGGATCGGGACCAGCGGAT
>JBILKO010000013.1:0-42084 GCA_044376615.1 Caulobacteraceae bacterium | reverse complement strand
TCACAGCGCCCTTTATCGGTTTTCCAAGAGGCGCTGGCGCGCTTGTCCGAAACTATGCGCAAAAGGTTGCGGTCCAGGCTGTGGCCTTGGATGTGCAGGCAAGCGCTCGCATGGGGCTGGATTTGCAGAAAACTGTAGCGATCCAAGGCGCGCTTGATCCCTTGCTCTTGCGTGCCGGTGGTAAGGCCTTGGATGAGCGGCTTGATCAATTGCTCGCCCAATGGAGGCAGGGTCCCTATGTCTTCAATCTGGGCCATGGGATCTTGCCGGACACGCCGATCGCGCATGTCGAGCAAGTATTGGCGCGGGTGGTGCACGGGAAATGACGACTTCAAACCCAAACAAGCGCGTTGCGGTCGTTCTGTTCAATTTGGGCGGGCCAGATGGTCCAGACTCTGTCCAGCCGTTTTTGTACAATCTCTTTGCCGACAAGGCGATTATAGGCGCGCCGTTTGGTATTCGTCAGGCCCTGGCCTGGTTGATCTCAACCCTTCGTAAAAAATCAGCCCAGGCTAATTATGCGATTATGGGTGGTGGCTCACCGCTCTTGCCACAAACCAGGGCTCAGGCTGAGGCTTTGGAGGCTGTGCTCAATGGGCCGGGTGCCGATCAGGTCGCCAAGGTCTTTATTGCTATGCGCTATTGGAAACCCTTTAGCCGGGAAACCGCCAAGGCCGTGGCCGAATTTGCGCCGGACGAGATCGTGCTTTTGCCGCTCTATCCT
Organism: Caulobacteraceae bacterium; assembly: GCA_044376615.1. GTDB lineage: Bacteria > Pseudomonadota > Alphaproteobacteria > Caulobacterales > Caulobacteraceae > CAISGS01. The sequence goes on along the minus strand of JBILKO010000013.1, from coordinate 41,360 downwards.
CAGTTTTCGACGACAACGACCGGATCATCCGTCGCCGAGTGGAACAAGGTTTATAGGGGCAAGGGCAAGGCGCGAACCATCTGCTGCTATCCGATCTTGCCGGCCGTGGTCGAGGCCCACGCCTCGGCGATTGAAACGGCTTATAAGGCCGCCGGCTCGCCGCCAAACACCAGGCTTTTGTTTTCCGCCCACGGCCTGCCGGAAAAAATCATTCAGCAAGGCGATCCCTATCAGGCCCAGATTGAAGCGACGGCCGCGGCGGTAGCCAAACGCTTGGGTCCCGGCTGGGATTGGCAGGTTTGTTATCAAAGCCGTGTTGGGCCCCTAAAATGGATTGGCCCCTCGACGCCTGAGGCGCTTGAGGCTGCGGGCAAGGCTGGGCTTGGCGTGATCATTACGCCCATCGCCTTTGTCTCAGAGCATATTGAGACCCTGGTCGAGCTCGATCATGAATATGCGGAGCTAGCCGCGGAAGTCGGCTGTCCAAATTTCATCCGGGTTCCGGCCTTAGGCATTGATCCAGGCTTTATCCAAGGCTTGGCTGATCTTGCGCTAGAAAGTCTTGATCGAACGGGGACACAGCCTTGTCAGGGCTGGACCTGTCCGGCGGGCCGGGCCAAATGCCCGCGTAAGGCCTAAGTCAATGATCCTTGCCGAGCACTATGATCTCTTAAGAGGCTTTCATATTCTGGCCGTGATCGCCTGGATGGCGGGCCTACTTTATCTGCCAAGGCTCTATGCCTATCACGCGTCTGCGACCCGGGGCTCTGAGATGGATGCCACCTTCCAGGTCATGGAGCTTAAGCTCTTACGCATCATTATGACCCCGGCCATGCTGGCAAGTCTGACCTTTGGCTTACTTTTGATTATTGCCGATAGTGTGATTCGCGGCCCCGAATTTTTGCTCAAGCCTTGGATGGTGACCAAATTATTGGGCGCCTTATTTTTGCTCGGATGGCATGGTTATCTTGCCTCAGCGCGGCGCGCTTTTGCTGACGGGCGCAATCAAAGATCGGCCAAGTTTTGGCGGATGACCAATGAACTGCCCTTTATTGCAGCGATCATCATGGTCCTTGCCGTAACCTTGGAATTTGGCAATTAGGGTTTTGCGCTTGCAAGTGCTTGACCTTGGCGAGGGACTATGGCTTGGCTAGGCCACCGCTGACGCCTAGCGTCAGTCCTGCCTCTAAACCCACACCCTAATCACAGTAAGCTTTAGGTTTTGGGTCTTCCCACCGCCCGTTTGGGCCAACAATTTATCCCGGCCTTGGCTTGTTTTAGCCAGTCGGCTTGCCGTGGCCTCATAAGAGGTCAGGCGACTTATAGAGTTTGATCATGCAAGACGAGACTTTTCCAGACACGACCGCAATTGAGCCTGAGGCCGAAGCCTTGGCCGGCCCCGCGCCAGAATCTGATGCGTCAGATTCGGCCAGTGATGGGCCTTCTGCCGTTGTCGCCGCCATGGGCATTAGCCGCATGTCGCTGATGGAATTAAAACTGAAATCACCGAGTGATCTCCTGGCCCTGGCTGAGGCGCTCGAGATCGAAAATGCCAATTCCATGCGCAAGCAGGACATGATGTTTGGCATTCTAAAGACCGTGGCCGAAGAAGGCGTTGAGATTTCCGGCGGCGGCGTCATGGAGGTGGTCCAGGATGGCTTTGGCTTCCTGCGCTCGCCTGAAGCCAATTATCTGCCTGGGCCTGACGATATTTATGTCTCGCCGTCTCAGATCCGCAAATTTGGCCTGCGCACCGGCGATACGGTTGAAGGGCCGATCCGCGCGCCGCGCGAGGGTGAGCGTTATTTTGCCCTGCTCAAGGTTGACATGATCAATTTTGAGAATCCGGAAAATGTCCGGCACAAGGTGCATTTTGACAATCTAACCCCGCTCTATCCCGACGAGCGCCTGACCATGGAGATTGAGGATCCGACCCTAAAGGATCGGTCCGGCCGGGTGATCGATATTGTCTCGCCCTTGGGCAAGGGTCAGCGCTGCTTGATTGTGGCGCCGCCGCGCGTGGGTAAGACGGTGATGTTGCAAAACATCGCCAAGTCGATCGCCGCCAACCACCCCGAATGTTATCTGATCGTGCTCCTGATCGATGAGCGGCCTGAAGAAGTGACCGATATGCAGCGCACCGTGCGCGGCGAGGTGATTAGCTCAACCTTTGACGAACCAGCCACGCGCCACGTCCAGGTTGCCGAAATGGTCATTGAAAAGGCAAAGCGCCTAGTTGAGCACAAGCGCGATGTTGTGATCTTGCTCGATTCCGTTACTCGCCTGGGCCGGGCCTATAATACGGTGGTGCCATCCTCGGGTAAGGTCTTGACCGGCGGCGTCGATGCCAATGCCCTGCAAAGGCCCAAACGCTTTTTCGGTGCCGCCCGTAATATTGAAGAAGGCGGCTCACTGACCATTATTGCCACCGCCTTGATCGATACGGGCAGCCGCATGGACGAGGTGATCTTTGAAGAGTTCAAGGGCACAGGCAATTCGGAAATCATTCTGGATCGCAAGGTTGCCGATAAGCGCGTCTTCCCGGCTATTGATATTCTAAAATCCGGCACGCGTAAGGAAGACCTGATTACGCCTAAGGATGTGCTGCAAAAGACCTATGTCCTGCGCCGCATTCTTAATCCGATGGGTCCGCAAGACGCGATTGAGTTCTTGCTCGATAAGATGCGCCAGACCAAGAATAATGCCGACTTCTTCCAGTCGATGAATACATAAAATAGTTTTTAAACAAAGACTTAGGGGCCGCGACCTGGTGGTGGCGACCCCATTATTATGGAATGAGCAAGGTCGCGCCTGTAGTGGATCGGCCCTCTAGAGCCTCATGAGCCTTGCTTGTGTCGGCCAGGGCAAACCTGGCCCCGATCTCGATCTTGACCGCGCCGCTGCCAATGACCGCAAACAGGGCAGCGGCGCTGGCATCAAGCTCTTCGGTGGTGGCGACATAGTCAAATAGGGTGGGCCGGGTCATAAACACCGATCCGGCCTGGGCTAGGCGGGCTGGAGCAAAAGGGGCGACGGGGCCTGAGGCATTGCCATAGCTAACAAACAGGCCGCGCCTCGCCAGGCTGGATAAGCTGGCTTCAAACATATCGGCGCCGACCGAGTCATAGACCACCTGGACCCCCTTGCCGCCGGTAATCTCGGCAACCTTGGCCGCGACGTCTTCGCTGCGATAAAGGATGGTGTGGTGACAGCCCTGAGCCCCTGCCAGGACCGCCTTTTCGTCTGACCCGACCGTACCAATAACCGTGGCGCCCAAGGCCCGGGCCCATTGGGTTAAGATCGTGCCGACTCCGCCAGCGGCAGCATGGACCAAGATAGTATCGCCTGCGCTGACTGGATAGCAGCGGCGGATCAAGAACTCTGCCGTCATGCCCTTGAGCATGGCCGCGGCCGCCTGGTCAAAGCTGATATCCTTGGGCAGATGGACGGCGCGGCCTTCGGGCACCAGATGCGCCTCGCTATAGGCCCCCAAAGGCCCAGTGCCATAGGCGGCGCGGTCACCGACCGCAAAGCGGGTCACGCCAGGCCCAATCGCCTCAACTGTGCCCGCGCCCTCTAGCCCCAACACCGACGGAAACTTGATCGGATAGAGGCCGTTGCGCTGATAGATGTCGATGAAGTTAAGACCAACCGCCGCATGGCGGATCAGGATCTGACCTGGCCCTGGTGTCGGGGTCGCCAGATCGATCGCCTTTAAAACCTCAGCGCCGCCCGCCGTTTCTGCCTGAATCGCCAGCATGGTTATGGTCCTTTAAGTCGGTTAAGGCGGCTTAGCCCAAGGTCTTGGCGAAAAAGTCTGAGGTGCGGTCATTGGCCAGCTTTGCCGCTGCGGCGTCAAAATGCTCGCCGCCGGGTCGGGCAAAGGCATGGTCGCAGCCGGGATAGGTATAAAGGCTTAGGCGCGGGCCATTGATCAAGACCTTGGCCATGGCCGCCTGGGCCGGCGCCGGAACAAACTGATCTTTCTCGGCGACGTGCAACAAGATCGGTGCCTTGATCTTGGTGGCCTCATCCAGCTTGCCATCAATGCCGACGCCATAATAGCTGACCGCTGCATCAATATCGGTGCGGGCGGCGGTCAGATAGGATAGCAGCCCGCCCAGGCAATAGCCGACGGCCCCGACCTTGCCATTGCAACCAGGATTGGCGCGGATCGTCTTAATCGTTGCGGCAATGTCCTCGATCCCCTTATCGACTTTAAAGGCGGTATAGAGCTCAAACGCCTTGGCCCATTCAGCCTCGGACTGGTCGGTAATATCGATGCCGGGTTCGATGCGCCAAAACAGGTCCGGGCATATCGCCAAATAGCCCTGGGCGGCCAGGTCGTCGGCAATCCCTCGCATGACCGCATTGACGCCAAAGATTTCCTGAATCACGACAATGGCTGGCGCGCTTTCGGCGGCGGGCCTAGCGACATAGGCGGAAAAATCACCATCCGGGGTCTTTATGCTAAGGCTTTGGCTAGACATGGGGGTTTTCCTTGATCATGGACGCGGCGTGCAAATAGGGTCAGTTTGGACCTGAGCGAGCGTTTGGAGCGCGGGCCTAGGCCTAATGGTAAACGATTTGGCTGACAAGGTGGCCATCTGAGTCTGAAAAGAGAAAGCTAGAACCGATGAAAATGACCATTGAGATTGATTGCACCCCAATTGAGGCCCGCTCTTTTTTAGGCCTGCCCGATGTCAGCGGCCTGAATGATCACCTGGTCGCCGAGATGAAGGCGCGGATGGATGCCAATATGGCCATGGCTCAGCCGGAAGAATTAATGAAGAACTGGATGGCGTTTGGCGGCCAGGCGACGGAACAGTTCCAGCGTCTTATGACCGCCGCCGCAACCGGGGCCATGGGCGGGCCCAAGACCTAGGCCGAGACCCTTAGGTGATCCCCGATACAATCTTTGCTCTAGCGACGGCAGCTGGCCGGGCCGCTGTGGCCGTCGTGCGGCTATCAGGCCCAGCGACCGGTTCGGCTCTAGAGGCGCTGGCGGGCCGCTTGCCGCCACCGCGCCGGGCTATCCACGCCCATCTGAGAGACCCCAATTCGGGCGCGGTGCTAGATGATGCCCTAATCCTATGGTTTCCTGGCCCGGCCAGTTATACCGGTGAAGACAGTGCCGAGCTACAGGTCCATGGCGGCGGCGCGGTCATCCAGGCCGTGCTTGAGGCCCTGACAGGACTTGGCCTGAGGCTGGCTAGGCCTGGAGAATTTACCCGACGGGCCTTTGAGAACCAAAAGCTAGACCTGACCCAGGCTGAGGCCGTGGCCGATCTGATTGATGCCGAGACCGACGCCCAGCGGCGGCTGGCCGTGGATCAGCTGGCCGGCGGATTGTCTGCGCAGTATGCGTTGTGGCGATCTGCGCTATTGAACGTTTTGGCCTTGCTCGAGGCTGGGATCGATTTTCCCGACGAGGACTTGCCAGAGGCCTTGGCTGAGCAGGCGCGTGGCCCACTTCTTGAATTGATAGGCGCTTTAGATCAAGCCTTGTCGGATGGACAGAGGGGCGAGCGAATCCGTGAAGGGTTTCGGGTGGCTGTGATTGGCGCGCCCAATGCGGGCAAGTCGAGCCTGCTGAATGCCCTGGCTGGGCGGGAGGCGGCTATCGTGACGCCTGTGGCGGGGACGACCCGCGATGTGATTGAGATCCCGATCCTGGTCTCTGGGTACAAGGTCCTGCTTGCCGATACGGCTGGCGTCAGACAGGCCGAGGATGAAATCGAGGCAGAAGGCGTTCGGCGAGCCAGGGCCTGGGCGGATAGTGCTGCGCGGCGGCTCTGGCTGGTCGATGGGTCGCACGCTTCGGGCGACTGGACTCTGGCCAAGGACCTGGTCCAGCCAGGCGATTTGTGCGTGATCAATAAGGCCGATCTGCCCCAAGCGCCGGATGCCGAGTTGGCTTACAACTGGGCGACAACCGCGGGATTGGACGTGGTGACGATCAGCCTTGAGGCGGACGGGGCCATCGCCGTGAAGGATTGGCTCGACCGTACGGTTGTTTCAACCTTGTCGGGGGCCGATATGCCCGCGGCGACCAGACTTCGTCATATTGAGGGCCTGAGCTCTGCGCGGGATTTTCTCGTGCGGGCGGATGCGGCCTTGGCATTGGGTGCCGAATTGGCGGCGGAGGATGTGCGGTTGGCGGCCCGGGCATTGGAGCGGATTACGGGGCGGATCGGGACCGAAGAGGTGCTCGGCCAAGTTTTTGCCAGTTTTTGTATCGGCAAATAAGGTGTTTCACGTGAAACACCGGGCAGCGCACCGCAGCGCCGTGGCAAATGTTTCACGTGAAACACAACTGCTGAAAAGAATCTTGGTCTAGCACCCAGACTCGCGCCCTAGCGTCTCGACGTCGCGCGGCCCCTTGCCTATAAGTCGGGGCGTCCGCGGCCGCCGTCTGGCGCCGCTCCTTTCGTCATTTGATGATTTTGTCTGTGTCCAACACCACTAATGCCCCTCAATCCCAGGCCTGGGATGTCATCATTATCGGCGGCGGCCATGCCGGTTGCGAGGCTGCGGCGGCATCGGCGCGTCTGGGGGCCAAGACCCTGTTATTGACCCACCGGATCGATACAATTGGCGAAATGTCCTGCAATCCTGCGATCGGTGGCCTTGGCAAGGGTCATCTCGTCCGCGAGATCGATGCGCTTGATGGCCTGATGGGCCGGATGGCCGACCAGGCGGGGATCCAGTTTCGCATGCTCAATCGCTCTAAGGGCCCAGCGGTTCGCGGGCCAAGAGCTCAGATTGATCGCAAACTCTATCGCCAGGCCATGCGGGCGGCCCTGGCCGAACAGCCCAACCTACGTATTCACGCTGAGGCGGTTGAGGACCTAATCCTAGATCGGGGGCGCGTTGTTGGCGTTGTTGGCGCGAGTGGCGCGCAATTTCGCGCGCGCTGCGTAGTCCTGACCACGGGGACCTTCTTGAAGGGCGTCATCCATCAGGGCGATGTTCGAACCCCTGCGGGCCGGATTGGCGAACATCCAGCAATCGGCCTGGCTAACCGGCTTTATGATTTGGGCCTGACCATAGGCCGGCTCAAGACCGGTACGCCTGCACGCCTGAATGGGGCAACCATTGCCTGGGATCGGCTTGAAATGCAGCAGGCCGATGACCCGCCGGTGCCGTTTTCGTTTATGACCCCGGCCATTACCGTGCCCCAGATTGCTTGTGGCATCACCTATACCAATGCCCAGACGCATCAGATCATTGCGGACCGATTGGCGGAATCGGCGGTCTATGGCGGCCGCGCCACCGGGCGTGGCCCGCGCTATTGTCCCTCGATTGAGGACAAGGTGGTGCGGTTTGCCGATAAGACCAGCCACCAGATCTTTTTAGAGCCTGAGGGCCTGGACGACGACACCGTCTATCCTAATGGGATTTCCACCTCGGTTTCGGCCGAGACCCAGGACCTTTTCCTGCGCACCATTGTCGGGCTTGAGCAGGTCGAGGTGCGGCGCTATGGCTATGCGATTGAATACGACTATGTCGATCCGCGTGAGCTGAGCCCGGCCTTGGAGGTCAAGCGCCTGCCTGGGCTTTATCTCGCTGGCCAGATTAATGGCACAACCGGCTATGAAGAGGCGGGCGCACAGGGCCTGGTGGCGGGCCTGAATGCGGCGCGCCAGTCCGGCGGCAGTGATCCAATCAGCTTTGGCCGGGATGAGGCCTATATTGGCGTCATGATTGACGATCTGGTGACCTGCGGTGTCAGCGAGCCCTATCGGATGTTTACCAGCCGCGCGGAATATCGCCTGACCCTGAGGGCCGATAATGCCGATCAAAGGCTGACGCAAAAGGGTATTGCCCTGGGCTGTGTTGGGCCAGAGCGGGCGGTGGCCTTTGCCATTAAGGCAGAAGCACTGGCCGAGGCGCGGCAAATGGCAAAAGCCTTGAACCTGACCCCGCAAGAGGCGGCGCGGCATGGCTTTGTTGTTAAGGCTGATGGCCATAGGCGCAGCCTGATGGACCTGCTGGCCTATGCAGACTTTGATTTGACCGGCCTGGCCAGGGTCTGGCCGCAGATTGAGGCCTGGTCTGCCGTTGTGCGCGAACAGATCGAGATTGACGCCACCTATGCCGGTTATCTGGATCGCCAGACCGCCGATGTGGAGGCCTTCCGCCGCGATGAGACCCTGCTCCTGCCCAAGGGCCTGGATTATGGCGCGGTTGGCGGCCTGTCTAATGAGGTGCGCGAAAAACTCAGCTTCATCCAGCCCGTGACCCTTGGCCAGGCAGCCCGGATTGAGGGTGTGACGCCCGGTGCAATCACTGCGCTTTTGGCCCATGTCCGGCGCGCGCCCAAAACGGTAGGCAGTGATGCTGCTTGAGGCCGTCCAAGTCACAGATGCTGCGAGTTTCCAGGCAGCGACCGGCGCGACTGCGCAGCAAATGGCTGATCTTGAGGCCTTTCGCGCTCTGCTTGAAGACTGGAACGGCAAGATGAACCTGGTCGGACCCTCGGCCATGGCCCAGTTTTGGGGCCGGCACGCCTATGACAGCGCCCAATTGCTGGATCTGGCGTCAGAGGCCCTGACCTGGGCCGATCTAGGGGCTGGAGCGGGGTTTCCGGGTCTTGTTCTGGCCATCTTTCTGAAAGATAGGCCGGGTGCCAAGGTGCATCTTGTGGAGACCCTGGCCAAGCGTTGCCGGTTTCTGTCCTGCGTCGTCGATACCCTGGATCTGCCAGTTCAGGTGCATAATGGCCGCGCTGAGACCTTGCGCCTGAAGGTGGATCGGGTAGTGGCCAGGGCGTTTGCGCCGCTTGACCGGCTTTTGGGCTTTGCCGAACCCTTTCTTAAAGTTGGTGCGGTTGGGCTATTTTTGAAGGGTGAGGGGCTGGACGCCGAGCGCGCCTTGGCCGAAAAGCTATGGTCGTTTGAAAGCCAGTGTTTCCCAAGCCGCAGCGATCCGCGCGGCCGCATTATTGAGATTAGAGGCCTGAGACATGTCTAAGCTGGCGGATAATGGCCTGAGGGTCCTGTCCATTTCCAACCAAAAGGGCGGCGTGGGTAAGACCACAACGGCGATCAATCTCGGCACCGCCCTGGCTGCTGTCGGCGAGCAGGTTCTGATCCTGGATCTAGATCCGCAGGGCAATGCCTCCACCGGGCTTGGCGTACCGCGCCAGCAGCGCACCACGACGATCTATGACGTGCTCTTAGGCGAAAAGCCCCTCGTCGCTGCCGCCGTTAAGACCAGCGTGCCTGGCCTGGATATTGTGCCGTCAGATGCAGACCTGTCTGGCGTTGAGATGGAGCTGAGCCAGGTTTCTGGCCGGTCGTTTAAATTGCGCGATGCCTTAAAGCTGCTGCGTGCAGATACGGGGCCGGAGCGCTATACCTATGTCCTGATCGACTGCCCACCGTCTCTGAACCTGCTGACTGTCAATGCGATGGCGGGCGCAGATGCGGTTTTGGTGCCGCTGCAATGTGAGTTTTTCGCGCTTGAGGGCCTGAGTCAGCTGATGCGGACTGTGGACATGGTGCGGGGCAGCCTCAATCCGACCTTAGAAATTCAAGGGGTGGTCCTGACCATGTATGACAAGCGTAATAGCTTGTCCGACCAGGTGGCGCAGGACGTCAGGGCGCATTTTGGCGACAAGGTCTATGATACGGTTATTCCGCGCAATGTGCGGGTGTCGGAGGCCCCCTCGTTCGGCAAACCGGTCCTGATTTATGATCTCAAATGCACGGGCAGTGTCGCCTATCTCAAGCTCGCGCGCGAACTGGTGCAAAGAGAGCGTGAGCGCCAGGCCAATGCCGCCTAAGACTCTGATTTAACAGGATTATAAGATATGGCCGAAGGGCGTAGGGGTTTGGGGCGTGGCTTGTCGGCCCTATTGGGCGAGGCTGATGCTGAGGCGGTCGAGGGCCAGGGTGCGCCCAGTCGCAATACGCAAGAAACGCCGATCGAGCTGATCATCCGCAATCCTGATCAGCCGCGCCGCCAATTTGCCGAAGGCGACCTCGTCGAGTTGGCCGACTCGATCCGGCAAAAAGGGGTCTTACAGCCGATCCTGGTGCGGCCTGCGCCGGGCCTGCCTGGCCAGTTTCAGATCGTTGCGGGCGAGCGACGCTGGCGGGCGGCGCAAAGGGTAGGCCTTAAGACCCTGCCCGTGGTTGTCCGCGAGCTGGATGATCTCGCCGTCCTCGAAATCGGCATTATTGAGAATATTCAGCGCGCCGACCTCAATGCTCTTGAAGAGGCCCTAGGCTATCAGGCCCTGATGGAGCGGTTTGGCCGCACCCAGGACGCCGTCGCCCAAACCGTGGGCAAGAGCCGCAGCCATGTTGCCAATGCCTTGCGCCTGCTTGGCCTGCCACAAGCGGTTCGGGACCTATTGGCTGCGGGCCAGTTGAGCGCCGGTCATGCAAGAGCCATTGCCTCAACCCAGGACCCGGCGGCCCTGGCCCGGCAGATCGTGGCAGAGGGTCTTTCGGTTCGCGCCGCTGAAGCCCTGGCGCGAAAAGCGGCCGAGGGGCCTGGGCTAGCCCCGACAGGTAAGGGCTCGGCCAGATCAGAGGCCAAGGATGCCGATACTCGCGCCTTAGAATCAGACCTGTCGGATGTGCTTGGCCTAGAGGTCGAGATTGTCGACCGCGGCGGGGTGGGTGAAATTCGGCTTCACTATGCAACGCTCGAGCAGTTGGACGATCTTTGTCGCCGTCTGACGCGCACGGGCGGGCATTCCGATACGCTGGCCTGAGCTAATTTCGCCAGTTTTATTTAAAGCACTGAAAAAACACGCTTAATTATGGTTAAGCGAAGGTAAATCGTTTAAAGGCCCAGGCGCTTGGCCCGCCCGGCTATCGATAGGGCGAGGCGCTCCGCTATTAGGAGGTCTGGCGAGCCCGTGGTCTTACAGGCCTGGTCGGCGCTTAAGACATCTGGCTGAACCGTGTTGAGGTGTTCGAGGGTCCAGGCCCTGGCCTGACGCAAAAACTCCCGCTCCTGTTTCCAGAACACGCCGCAGGCCTTGGCGGCTTCTTGCAGGCCAGCACCGGATTGAACCAGGGTCAGGGCCTTGCGCAGCCTTGCTAACTGATAGCCGATCGCGCGCACGGCGGCGGGACCGGTTTCGCCCTCCATAAAGGCGCGGCGAAGACCGGACTGGGCAGCGCCAAGGCGACCACTAAAAGCATCAAAGGCGGCGTCGCTTAGTGAGGCATCGGGTTCGACCCCGACAAATCCGGCAAGGTCCGCGGGGGTCGCGACCACGCCGTTGCCCGGCCCGAGAAACAGAACCAGGCGCTCAATCTCTTGGCGGACAATGCCGCGCTCCTTGGGCAGGCGCGAGACCACAAGGTCCATGGCATCGCTGCTGAGCCCGACCTTGTCGGTAGCCAGGGCATCGCGCACCAAGCGGGCAATATCGCCGGTCTCGTCCTCATAGCACGGGATGACCACGGCGCCGGTCTTGGCCGCCTCCATCGCTTTGCGCAGGCCAGACTCGCGGCCCAGATTGCCAGCCTCGATCAGCAAGAAGGCGCCGGAATTGAGCTGGCCATCGGCGTGCTGCTTAAAGGCCTCGGCCACGGCCTTATCGACGGCGATCTTGTCTCCGAGCCGCAAGCGAACCAGACGCCGACCGCCCATCAGGGATTGGGCAGAGAGTTCGTCGACAAGCTTGGCGGGATCTTGAGCCAGGTCATTTTCGGTTAGGACGGCGACATCAAATGGGTCGTCGGGACTGGCCGTGGTCTTGGCCGCTAATTGATTGCCGCGCTCCCGGACAATGCCGCGATCCTTGCCATAGATGAGGGCGGCGCGGATATCCTGGCTGGGCCCTGTAAGAAAGCGGTCAATCTCAGGCTTTTTGGATAGGATCATAGGGCCTGGCCCGCCCGCCTAGGGTTTGGGCAATTTGGCAAGATAGCGGGATATTTCGAGCTGGATCTGCTGGGCCGCCTGAGACGCCGCCCGCTTTTGCCCATCTTGCTGGGCTGTAATGCCGCCATAAGGGGCGTCGGCCGAATCATAGGTCACGGCGACTGGCGCAGAGCCAGTCAGCACAACCGTGCCGGTTGCCTTATTGATCAGCTTGTATCCGACCTTGAGCTGCAGCTCATAGCGATTGGCGACATTGTCGATACGAAGGCCGCGTGCAAACCGGCGCTCATCGACCGTGATATCAAGCCTGTAAAGAGCGGGTTGGCGCAGATCGCGGCCAAGCGAATCATCCAGGCTTTCGCGCACCAGATAGGCGCTGCGGCCCTGGGGCACATGGACCTCGATGGCCGATAGGCCCTGATTGACGCCGCCTTGACCATAAAGCGGCACAAAACCGCAGGCCGAGACAACCAGGCAGGTGGACAGGACGGCCCCAAGGCGCGCAATCATTTCCATGGACTGTTTCATCATCCTGCCCCGATCCAGGCTTGGCACAAATAACACTTAGCTGGCGACGATATTGACGATCCGGTCGGTCACCACAATCACCTTGCGCACTGTAAGCCCCTCAAGATGACGCGCAACTGCCTCATCCGCCAGGGCCAGCTTTTCGACCTCGGCATGGCCAAGCCCAGCCGGAACTGAGACCTCGCCTCGGCGCTTACCATTAATCTGGACTGGTAAGATGCGTTGATCGTCGGCGGCAAGCGCAGCGTCCAGCTCTGGCCAGGGCGCATTGACCACCATGCCGTTGCCGCCAATGCGCACCCAACAGGCCTCGGCCAGATGCGGGGTAAACGGGGCAATCAGGCGCGCTAGGACCGATAAGGCCTCAGCCCTAGCAGCGAGAACCTCTGCGCTCGCGCCGGCCGCCGGTAAGGCCTTGATAATATTCAAAAACTCATAAAGCTTGGCAATTCCGCTATTGAAGCGGAAGGCCTCAATACTGTCGGTCAAGGCCTTGATCAGCCGGTGCGCCGCCTTGATCAGGTCGAGGGCTTCAGGATTATCCAGGTAGGGCACAGCCATAACCGGCCCGTCTGGCTGGCTATCAAATTCGGTCCAGACCCGATTCACGAAACGCCAGGCACCCTCAACGCCGCCATTGGTCCATTGGACATCGCGCTCTGGCGGGCTGTCGGACATGACGAACAGGCGGGCAGCATCAACGCCGTAAGCGTCAAAAATGTCTTCAGGCGCGACGACATTCTTTTTGGACTTGGACATTTTTTCAATGTCGCCAATCACCACCGGTGCGCCGCCTTCAACCATGGCCGCGCGGCGATGATTACCCTCGGCAATGATCTCGACCGATTGCGGCTCAACCCATTGGCCATCGGGGCCGCGATAGGTCTCGTGCGTGACCATGCCCTGAGTAAAGAGGCCGGCAAACGGCTCGGCCACGTCCAAGGCGCCGGTATCGCGCAGGGCCCGGGTGACAAAGCGGGCATAGAGCAGGTGCAGGACCGCATGCTCGACCCCGCCAATGTATTGATCCACTGGCAGCCAATAATCGGCGGCGGCCTTATGGATTGGGCTGGGCGAGGTTGGGTCGGCAAAGCGGGCAAAATACCAAGAACTGTCAACAAAAGTATCGAGCGTATCGGTTTCGCGCTCAGCGGCCGCGCCGCAGCTTGGGCAGGTCGTGTGGCGCCAGGTTGGATGGCGCAGCAAGGGATTGCCTGGCCGGTCAAAGGTCACATCATCGGGCAGGACGACGGGCAATAGGTCGTTAGGCACGGGCACAACACCGCAAGCCTGGCAGTGAATGACCGGTATGGGGCAGCCCCAATAGCGTTGGCGCGAGACGCCCCAGTCGCGCAGCCGATAGACCGTTGCGCCCTGGCCCTGGTCGACGGACTCAATCTGATCAATCACCTTGGCCTTGGCAGTTTCGATATCGAGCCCGTCTAGGAATCGCGAATTGAAAAGGACGCCAGGGCCAGTATAGGCTTCGTTCGCGACCGTATAGGTCTGAGGGTCTTCGCCGGGGGGCAGGACCACGGGCTGGACGTTCAGATCATATTTGCGGGCAAAGTCCAGATCGCGCTGATCATGGGCTGGGCAGCCAAAAATCGCGCCGGTGCCATAGTCCATAAGCACGAAATTGCCGATCCAGACCGGCAGGGTTTGGTTGGGAGCCAGTGGATTGACGACCCTAAGGCCCGTATCCAGGCCCATTTTCTCAGCCGTCTCAATATCCGCGCCCGAAGCCCCGCCCTTGCGACACTCGGCAACAAAGGCCGCCACGGCCGGATCGCTTTGCGCGAGGGCTTCTGAAAGGGGATGGTCAGGGGCAATGGCCAAAAAGCTTGCGCCAAACAGGGTGTCAGGGCGCGTGGTATAGACCTCAAGGCCCGCCTCAAATCCAGCGGGCGAAGCGGCCGAAAACTTGAACGAGAGGCGCAGGCCCTTGGACCGACCAATCCAGTTTTCCTGCATGATCCGGACCTTGTCCGGCCAGCGATCTAGCCCGCCCAGGCCCTCGATCAGGGCGTCAGCATAGTCGGTAATGCGCAAAAACCACTGGGTCAGCTTGCGCTTTTCGACCACCGCACCCGAGCGCCAGCCCTTGCCGTCTATGACCTGTTCATTGGCCAGCACGGTCATATCGACCGGGTCCCAATTGACCACGCCCTCTTTGCGATAGACCAGACCCTTCCTCAGAAGGCTTAAAAACCAGGCCTGCTGATGGCCGTAATAGCTAGGGTCACAGGTGGCAAATTCGCGTGACCAGTCGATCGACAGGCCGAGCAATTTGAGCTGACCCCGCATGGCGGCAATATTGTCATAGGTCCAGCCCTTGGGGTGGATGCCGCGCTCCATGGCCGCGTTTTCGGCGGGCATGCCAAAGGCGTCCCAGCCCATGGGATGCAGGACATTATAACCCCTTGCGCGCTTAAACCGGGCCACAACATCACCCATGGCATAGTTGCGCACATGGCCCATATGAATGCGCCCGGACGGGTAGGGGAACATTTCGAGGACATAGTATTTTGGGCGGCCGCCCGCGTCTTCGGGCTGGAGTGTCTTAAACACCTCAGCCTGATCCCACGCCTTGCGCCAAAAGGGCTCGGATTCCTTTGGATTATAACGCGCCATGATCGGGCTTCTGGCCTGTACTCGATATCAAACTGAAAACCGGGGCCAGACGTTTAAGCCCGGCCCGAAACTTAGCTAGCCCTTGCCATTGACGGTCGATAGCCGCAATTGGCGTGCGCGGGTCAGGATGGCGTTTTCAATATCGGTCTCGGTCTGGCCGGCAGCTTGGGAATCGACCCAATTGCCAGCGGCATCCTTAACCTGTTTGAACACGGCAACATTGAGCCCGTCCGCCCTTAGTCGAGCATCAAGAATATAGACTGTGGCCTTAAAGCGCTCATCGGTCTTTTCGGGATTAGAATACCATTCGGTGATGATCACGCCGCCGTAAGGATCAGCCGAGGCCAAGGGCATAAAGGACAAAGTGTCCAGGCTTGCGCGCCACAAAAAGCTGTTGACGCCGATCGTAGCGCCCTCGCTATTGGCTGCACCGCCGCCGCCACGAAACCGGAACGGGTTAAAGCCGCCCTCTTCTTGAGTTTGAAACACAGTTGGGCTCTTGGCCCCGGACCTTCCCAGGCTAGAGCACGCGGTCAGGCCTACCAGGCTGACCGACACCATCACCAAACCTGCCTTACGAAACAAATCCATACCCAATCGCTCCACTGCAATGGCGGACCCGCTTTTTCGGATCAGCACCGTCGCCCCCGACCTTGTCTCCACCGGTCTATAGCAAGCCGGCGCGACCGCCAAACACGAATCGCGTGGCTAAGGCGCAACAGGGGCCATACAAGCGACAAAATTATAGACACAGGTTAGTCCCAACCAACAAGCAGCTGTTGACCCTTGAAATCAGACCCTCTTAAAAGGGATGAGTGTAGGATTAGATTTTAACCTTTTGGGATTAGGTTTGCCCATCAGGTTCGGAGACTGGATTGTCGTGACGCGTCTGTGGCAAATGTGTGCTGTAACGGCTCTGACCCTCAGCCTGGCTGGGGTGGCGGTGTCTGCGCACGCGGCGGCCGACACAGCCCGTAGCCGCGCCGCCGCTGCAGCGGCGGAGCTTGCCGCTCGCACAGCGGTAACGCGCGATGCCTTTGCGCAAGACAAGAATCTCTGGGATGGCCAGACCAAACACCGTTCCTTGCAATGGAATGATAAGTCCCGCTGGGGTCTGAAACTTGATCTCAATCAGCCGGTTGGCCGTGACGTGCAGTTGAAAGACATTCAGGCTGGGGCGTTTTATCGCCTTACACCGTCTCTTCAGGTCGGCGGCGCTGTGTCCTTGGGTGATTCGGCCCGCCTGACCCGCAATTCTGCGCCCGAGGATCAAGCGCCTCGCGTCCGTCTCGAAACCGCCTTTAAGTTTTAAGCCCCTCAATGGCCGCTAGGCCATAAACGCCGGTCGCTATTAAACGTTTCCCAGTTTTGGCATCAATACCGCCGAGCGCAATGATCGGTAGGGACGAGTGCCGTGTCCAGCCTGCTAGTTTTACAGGCCCCAGCAGCGCCCCTGCCGACGGGCTAAGGCTTTGAAATACCGTTGAAACAAAGGCTGCATCCAGGCCAAGCGTTTGGGCCCTGGCCAGGGCGGCTCGACTGTGGGCGGCGGCGGTGACAATCCAGCCTTGGTGCCTTGCCCGGATACGGCGCGCCCTTATCACAAGCCGCTCTGGTAGGTGGACCCCGTCCGCGCCGACCCGCTGGGCCAAGGCGGCATCAGCGCCGATGAGCAAGATGAGGCCGCGAACCTTGGCCAGCTTAGCAAGGGCCATGGCCTCCTGGTCAGCTTCAGGACGGCCAAAGCCGCGATAGATAATCCCGCTTCCAGGTGGGAGCTGAGCCGCCGCCTCACGCGGGTCGGCAAGTCGGTTCGGATCAGTAACCAGCCAAAGCCTAGGTAAATCGCGCGTGCCGACCTTTTGCTTGGGCGCCAAACGGCCTAGTTTTGCCGCAAGGCTTGCTATCTGAGCTGCTTTGACCCCCAAGGCCTTATGACCCTTTCTCAATCTTCGCCTCGCCAGTCTATTCTCAATCGTATGACCGCAGCCGCGCTTGCTTCGGGCAGGCGGCCTGAGGATGTGGCGCTGGTTGCCGTCTCAAAGCAACAAGAATGGTCTGCCATTGCGCCGGTCTTGGCTGAGGGCCAGCGAATTTTTGGGGAAAACCGGGTTCAGGAGGCGCAAGCGCGCTGGTCAGATCGCCGCGAGGGGTTAGAGCTTCGCCTGATCGGGCCATTGCAATCCAATAAGGTTGCTGATGCCGTCGCCCTATTTGACGTCATTGAAACCCTGGACCGCCCAAAGCTCGCCAAGGCCTTGGCCGATGAAATGGGGCGCACAGGCAAACGGGTTCGCCTTTATGTTCAGGTCAATACCGGCGAAGAGCCACAAAAGGCTGGCCTTGCGCCGCACGATACGGATGAATTCATCGCCCATTGCCGTCAGGACCTTGGCCTAGAAATAGAAGGTCTGATGTGCATCCCGCCCCATGATCAGCCCCCAGCCATGCATTTTGCTCTTTTGGCCAAGATTGCTGCGCGAAATGGGTTGGAAAAGCTGTCCATGGGCATGAGCGCCGATTTCGAGACCGCGATTGTCTATGGCGCAACCTCGGTTCGCGTCGGGTCAGCCCTTTTTGGCGAGCGGCCTAGTCACCCGTAATCTTGATGGCCGAGCCAGGCTCAGCCAAGGCCATGACCTCGAGCATATGCTCTAGGCTCAAGGCAATGCAGCCCTCAGTCGGTAAATAGCCCGGCCTGGCAATATGCAAGAAAATTGCCGAGCCGCGATCAGGGACAACCGGGTCATCATTGTGGCCCAATATGCCAATCAGGTCATAGACCTCGTCCTCGCGCCAAAGATTTTCGCAGCTGGCCGGATAGGGCAGGGTGACCGCCTGGTTATAGGCTGGGTCATGACTGGCATCGCACCAACCATCATTAGGCTGAATGGCGGATAGGGCTAGCTGGGCCTTCGGCTTTTGCAGCCGGTCGGCACGGTACAGAAACCGGCGGATTGGCCAGGTGCCCGTCGGGCTGGCCCCGTCGCCTTCGGTCTTGTTTTCGGCGGCTATGACCCCGCCGCGCCCCAGCGCGCAAGGCACCTGGATTTGGCTGAAATGAAACTGGCCTTTAGCGGTTGCAACAAATATCATCCCACCATCTCTCGTCCGGGGTCTTGTCAATCCTGCCCGCCCATGCATGGTCCTAAACATGGCTCAGCATAAAACGCTTTTGATTATAGACGATGATGCCGATCTGCGCACGGCCCTGGCTGAGCAATTGGATCTGCAGGACGATTTTGTCGTCCAGCAGGCACAAACCGGAATTGAAGGTGCCGCAAGGGCCCAGGAAATCCAGCCGGACCTGATCTTGCTCGATGTCGATCTGCCTGACATTAATGGCCGCGAGGTTTGCCGCCGTATGCGGGCAGCTGGCGTCACCGCCCCGGTTATCATGCTGACAGCCGCTGTTCAGGACAGCGATACGATAATGGGCCTAGAGGCGGGGGCCAATGACTATGTCACCAAGCCCTTTAAATTTGCCGTCTTGCTCGCTCGCATCCGCGCCCAGCTAAGGGTGCATGAGCAGTCCGAAGATGCCGTCTATCGGGTCGGGCCCTATGAATTTCGCCCGGCGGCCAAGGTCTTGATCGACGCCAAACAAAAAAAGATCCGGCTGACCGAGAAAGAAACCAATATTCTCAAATACTTGTTCCGGTCGGCGCCCAATCCCGTGCCTCGGGAAGAATTATTGGCCGAGGTCTGGGGCTATAATGCCGCCGTCACCACCCATACGCTCGAGACCCATGTCTATCGCTTGCGGCAGAAGGTTGAGCCAGATCCTGGCCATGCGCGCCTATTGCTGACCGAGCCTGGTGGCTATCGGCTTGTGCCCTAGAGGGCCAGATCGACGCTGACCGGGGCATGGTCGCTGGGCTTTTCCCATTCCCGCACCGTGTCGTGTACACGGGCCTGAACCGAACCCGTCGCAAAGGCGGCTTCGCGAAGGCCGGGGCTGGCTAAGATATGGTCCAGCCTTAGGCCGCGATTAGACGCGCGAAAATCAGCGGCGCGGTAGCTCCACCAAGAATAAAGCTTTTGCGGTTCAGGGATTGCCGCTCTGGGCAGGTCGATAAAATTGAGCGCAGCATGAAGACGGGCCATGGCCTCAAGCTCTGGCGGTGTATGGCTGACAACTCGCAGCATCTGCTTATGGCTCCAGACATCGTTTTCTCCGGGCGCGACATTCATATCGCCGGTCAGGATCAGGGGCGCCATGGGATCGCGGGCAGCCATATTGGCGGTCAGGCGCTCGAAAAAGCTCAGCTTATGGTCAAATTTCGCATTGGCTTCGCGATCGGGAACATCGCCGCCGGCCGGAATATAGAGATTATGCAGCTCAATGCCGGCCACCTTGACCGAGACCGACCGGGCATGCCCTTCGCGGCAGGCCCCAAGATCCTCTGCCGGCTCAAGCGGAAGGCGCGAGGCAATCGCGACGCCGTGAAAGCCCTTTTGGCCGCGAATCGCCAGGTGGGGCAGGCCCATATCGATAAAGGCCTGGGCTGGAAACTCGGCCTCCTGGCACTTGATTTCCTGTAGGCACAGGACGTCGGGCGCGTGTTCGGAGACAAACCGGGCGACCTGGTCGATTCTTAATCGAACAGAATTGATATTCCAGGTGGCAAGGCGCATGGGGTGAGTCCGTATCAGCGATGATCTTGGCCTATAGCCTGTTTCGCCAATAAGAAAAACGCCCGGTGCGCAAAGCGCGACCGAGCGTCAAGGGGTATAACCGTCGCCGGGAGGGGATAGGGTCCGACGCAGGATCGGGAAGCTGTCGCCAGGACCGCCGCCTTCATAAGTGTTATAATTGCAACGTCAGCATAAAAAGTCAAGAAAATTGCACAAGCTTCTTGCCTGTCGTCAAAATGTCACACCTAGCGCCGAGTCGTGGGCAGAACCCTGGGATCGCGCAATTGAAAGAGCGATGCCGACAAGCCAGACACCGGCTTGAGTTCTAGGATTTCGACCCGGGTGCTCTGGCCCTGGGCATCCGAGACCGTCCAGGACCGAAGCGTCAGGGGCGAATTGGCAAAGACCAGCTCAATCTTACCTTCGGCTTGTTTGCGCCCATCGCGGGCTTGGATTGAAAACCCGTCACCGGTCTGGATGACCTTATCAATCACGACCCCCTGATCTAGCCGCACATGCCGCGCCAAGAGGAGGGCAAGCGGGGTCGCGCCAAGGGGATACTTATCGAAGGTCTTCAGCCGGCTATCGGCCACCGAAACATTATAGCCATCGGAGACGACTATGAGCCCGCGCGGCGCATCATAGGCAAAGCGGACCTTGCCGGGCCGCTGCAAAAAAAGATCGCCGCGGATCTGGCCGCCGCGCGCATCGGTTTGCAAGAATCGGCCCTTGGCCTGACTAAGGCCTTCCAGATAGGCGCTGGCCTGATCGACCAGGGCGCGTTCGGCTGGCGACAGGGCCTTGGCCGCGACGGCCGCCTTTTGCGCGGGCGACTGGGCCAGTCCAGCATTGGGCATTAGGAGAGCGAGGCCAAGAAGCGCGGCAAGATATGATCTGGACATGTGGATCCTGAGGATTGGCAAGGTCAGTGGGCGGTAAATATAGCCCAATCCATCGCGCGTTAATGTGGCGGTGGCGCGGCGAGAATATCACGCTTACCGGCATGGTTGGCGGCGGTCACCACGCCCTCGCGCTCCATTTTCTCCATCAAGGAGGCGGCGCGATTATAGCCGATTTGCAGGCGGCGCTGAATATAGCTGGTTGAGGCCTTGCGGTCGCGGGTCACCACGGCAACGGCGCGGTCATACAGGTCATCGCCCGAAGACCCGCCTTCGCCCAGCTCGCCGTCTTCACCGTCCTCGTCGCCGCCGGCGGTAATGTCTTCGAGATATTGCGGCTGGCCCTGGCGCCGCAGATAGGCGGCCACTGTCTCGACCTCGCTATCAGAGACAAAGGGCCCGTGCAGGCGGGTAATGCGTCCGCCGCCGGCCATATAGAGCATGTCGCCCTGGCCGAGTAATTGCTCGGCCCCCTGCTCGCCCATAATGGTGCGGCTATCGATTTTGGAGGTGACCTGAAAGCTGATCCGGGTTGGGAAATTGGCCTTGATCGTGCCGGTAATGACATCAACCGAGGGGCGCTGCGTAGCCATAATCAGGTGAATACCGGCCGCCCGCGCCATCTGGGCCAGTCTTTGCACCGCCCCCTCAATATCCTTGCCGGCCACCATCATCAGGTCGGCAACCTCATCGATCACCACGACCAGATAAGGCATGGGTTCAGGGTTGAGCTTTTCTTCTTCATAGACCGGCTTGCCGGTCTCATCAAAGCCGGTCTGGACGGTGCGGACAAAATGCTCGCCCTTGGCCTTGGCTTCATTGGCCTTGTCATTAAAGCCACCAATATTGCGCACCCCAATCTTGGACATGCGCCTATAGCGGTCTTCCATTTCGCGCACGGTCCATTTGAGGGCGACAATGGCCTTTTTTGGGTCTGTCACGACGGGGGCTAAGAGGTGCGGAATGCCGTCATAGACCGACAATTCCAGCATTTTCGGGTCGATCATGATGAATTTGCACTGATCAGGCGGCAGCCGGTAAAGGATCGACAAGATCATGGCATTGACCCCAACCGACTTACCCGACCCGGTGGTCCCGGCGATCAAGAGGTGGGGCATTTTCGACATGTCGGCAATATAGGGCTCGCCGCCAATGGTCTCACCCAGGGCCATGGGTAGGATCTGGCTGGATTTTTCGTATTCCGATGAGGCGAGCAGGTCGCGCAGATAGACGGTTTCGCGCCGGGCATTGGGCAGCTCAATCCCGATTGCATTGCGCCCTTGAACCACAGCAACGCGGCAAGCCCGGGCGCTCATCGACCTGGCAATATCATCGGACAGAGCCACAACCCGGGCGTGTTTAACGCCTGCTGCTGGGACCAGCTCATAAAGGGTGACGACTGGCCCAGGCCGGATCTGGTCGATCTGACCCTTGACGCCGAATTCGGCAAGGACGGTCTCTAAGAGCCGGGCATTTTGTCTTAAGGATTCCTCGTCAAAGGCTGAAGATCTTGGCTTTGACTTGGCCAGCATGGCTAGTTCCGGCAGCTGGAAGCCGCCGGGCTTGATGAAGTCAAAGGCCCCCTGATTTTCAACCGTTTCGCGGCGCGAGCTCTTGGGCGGCTTAATGTTCAGGACCTGGGCCGCAGGCTCTGGCGCCGCCGTGGGATGGTCGGAGCTCAAGTCGCTTGGATCTTGGACGTCATCAGATAGGGTGTTCGCGACTTGACGCGGCGCACGCCGGGCCTTGGGCGCGGCTGGCTCGGGTGCCTTAGCAGGCCTTATCTGGGCTAAAAGGGTCGCAAGGCCAGAGCGGCTAAGGCCCAGGCCATAGACTAGGGCAACAAGGCTCAGCACGCTGAGCAGGCCAAGCGCGACTGGCCAGGCGGCGGGCATGCGGATAAATTCGAGGCCAGAAACGGTCCCGGCCAGGACCGATTCGCCCCAAAACCCGCCAAGACCGCGTGCCAATGGCCAGGTTGCTGGTGTTGGCGCGGCCTGTAACACGCCCGACAAGACTAAGACCCCTGCCGTCCCGGCCAGGGCCCTTAGCCTTAGGCTGGTGCGACTATCGGCCGGATCTAGGCTGGTCGCCCGAGAAAGGCCAAGGCTGAGGATTAAGGCGGCTAGGACCCAGGCAGCCAGGCCCAGGGATTGCATGGTCAGATCGGCAAGGCTCGCGCCCAGGCCGCCGAGCCAATTGTGGGCTGGGCTGGCTGAATCGGCATTAAAGCTAGGGTCGGTTGGGTTATAGCTGGCCAGCGATAGGACAAGGCCCAGGCCGATCGCGGCGACCAGTCCGCCGCGAAACCGCTCGGTCACGGGATGGCGCCATCCGGCCGCGAGCGCCATCATTAAGAGTTCGCGATTAGACCTTCGCGCCAGCCGCGCCATATAAAACTCCCGCTAACTGCGCACCCAAGCCTAAGGCGATTGAATCTTAGGCAAAATGGTCAATATCAGTTTACCATTGACCGGTCCGTTAACGCCGAGGTTTGTTTTTCGGCCAGTTTGCGACCAAGAGACCAAGCTAAGAGGGCCTATGACCGCGCAGGATTTCGATGTGATCATTATTGGCGGCGGCATGTCGGGCATGACCCTGGCGCTGGCCCTGGCTAGCGGTGGCCTGCGCCCGGCCCTGATCGATCTTGCGCCGCAAGACACGCAAGTGGCTAAGGATTTTGATGGCCGTGCCTCAGCCATTGCCTATTCCAGCTTTCGGCTGTGGCAGGTTTTGGGCGTGGCCGAAGACTTGCCGCCCCACGCCCAGCGCATTGAGCAGATTCTGGTGACCGATGGCCGCGCGCCGGGCGCGGCTGCGACTGTCGCAGGCCCCGCATTCTTAAGGTTTGAATCGGCTGAGATCGCCGATCGCTCGGACGGTGAGCCGCTCGGCTATATGCTGGAAAACCGCCAGATCCGGGTCGCTCTCATTGCGGCGGTGCGCCGGGCCGGCCTGGATGTTTTTGCTCCGGCCGAGGTTCAGACTCTTCAGGTCGAGGCGAAAGGCGCGACCGTCGCCCTAACGAGTGGCCAGACGCTCAAGGCGCCGCTGGTGGTGGGGGCAGAAGGGCGTCACTCTTTGGTCCGTCAGCACGCTGGGATCGGTCTGATCGGCTGGGATTATGATCAGGTCGGGCTGGTCGCGACTGTGGCGATGGAGCGGGCGCATGAAGGCATTGCCCATGAATACTTCCTGCCCTCTGGCCCCTTTGCCATCCTGCCCTTGACCGACAATCGCGCCAGCCTGGTCTGGACCGAGAAAACCGCTCGTGGCCGTGCCCTCGCCGATGCCCGCCCCGAAGTCTTTGAGGCCCATCTGCGCCGCCGGTTCGGCGCTTATCTTGGCGAGATAAAGGTCCTGGGTCCGCGCTTTGTCTATCCGCTTGCCCTGCAATTGGCCGAGCAGATGGTGCGGCCAAGACTGGCCTTGCTGGGCGACGCCGCTCATGGCGTTCACCCCATCGCCGGTCAGGGGCTTAATCTGGGTCTAAAAGACGCAGCCGCCTTGGCGCAGGTCCTGGTTGAGGCCCATCGCTTGGGCGAGGACATCGGCTCCGAACTGGTGCTCGAGCGTTATGCCGCTTGGCGCCGGTTTGACAATGTTATGTTGGCGGCGGCCACGGACGTGTTTGTCCGCCTGTTTTCCAATGATAATCCGTTCTTGAGGCTGGTTCGCGGGCTTGGCATGGCGGTGGTCAATCGTATTGGCCCAGCGCGGCGGTTTTTCATGCATGAGGCGGGCGGCGCGATCGGTGATTTGCCCAGGCTTTTGCGCGGCCAAGCGCTTTAGGGCTGGCGATTCAAGCCCTGTTTCTCGAGGGCTGACAGATAGTCTGACCAAAGCCTCTCCTGGTCCTGGCCCAGCTGCGCAAGCAGGGCCCAGGTGTAAAGGCCGGTATCGTGCCCATCGCTAAAGCCAAGCCGCACCGCATACCGTCCAATGGGGGTTAGGGTTTCTAATCTTACATCAGCCTTGCCGGAGACGGTGCGCCCGCCCTGTCCAGGCCCTGCGGCTGGGCCATGGCCTCGGTCTTCAGCGCTGGGCGTCATGACGCGTAAGTATTCGGCGCTGAGCTGATAGGTTTGTCCGTCATCGAACAGGATATCGAGCCGGTTATGGCCTCGGTCTAAAACCAGGCTTACCGGCCAGGGAACCGCGCCCTTGCTCACTCATCCTCGCCAAGAGGCCGGGCCTCATCGGCCAACATGACCGGGACCCCGTCTCGGATCGGATAGGCCAGCCGGGCCTTCTTGCTGATCAGTTCGCCCTTTGCGCGGTCATAGTCCAGTGGTCCGTGGGTCAAGGGACAGACCAGGACCTCAAGCAGGCGCGGATCAAGCATCTGACCCAGATCGGCAGTCTCATGGATTTGGGTCATCGGGTTGTCCTATTGAAGGGGGCTTGAATCATTGTCGGCAGGGCCTGCAGCATTGATCTGCATTAGCGCAATTAGGGCCTTGCCGCGATCGGCAAGGCTAACGGCCTCAAGAAGGGCCTGGCGCTCTGCTGGGGCAAACGGCAGGGCCGCTGCCAGACTATTGACCAGGGGCTTGGTTGGCGCGCTCTTGGCGCTTTGCCAATCTAGGTCCAGCTCATAATGGCGCAGATAGACTTCCAGGGCCCGGAAAAAGCCGGCCCGGTCAAGAGCATCGGCTGTCTCGTCCTCGATCAGGTCGGATGCAAAATCGCGATAGTCGGCCTGGACCTGGCGATAAGGGGTTTGAAGGTCCAACTCCTTGACGATCTTAAACCGGCAAATGCCAGTCAAGGTGATCAGATAGCGGCCATCGGCGGTCTCAGAAAAACTGGTAATCTTACCGACACAGCCAATCCTGGCCAGGTTCGGCCGGGCCCGGTCGCCGCCGCCTTGGGTCTGGACCATGCCAATGAGACGTTCAGCCGCCATGGCATCATCGATCATGTTCAGATAGCGCGGCTCAAAAATATTCAGCGGCAATTGGCCATCGGGCAGGACGATGGCCCCATCGAGCGGAAACACGGCCAGGGATTGCGGCAGGTCCATAATGTCCTGAAAGCCAGACTGGGTCATGAGAATAGGATCGCCGAAAGCCGCTTACGGCCCTGCTTGGCAAGATCAGACATGACCCCGGCCGCCTCAAATATGGTGAGAAGCTGTTTGCGCGCCTCGCCATCATTCCAGTTCGCATCCTGGCCAATCAGGGTCAGCAATTCATCGCTGGCGGCTTCCAGATTGCCGTTTGCAGCCAGGGCCTTGGCCAGTTCAAACCGCGCCTCATGGTCGGCTGGGTCTTTGGCCAGGCGATTGCGAAACCCGTCCGTATCCGAAGTGGGGGCCTGGGCTAGAGCAAGGGCGGCCTTAACACTATCGAGCTCGGCGCTCTTGGCGCCGGCCGGGGCCATGGCGACCAGATCCGCGGCGCGATCAGTATCGCCGCCGAGCAGGTAACAGCGGGCTAATCCAGCCAGGGCCTTGATATTGTCCGGCTCGTCCTGCAGCACCCGGGCAAAGGCCTGGGCCGCCCCGGCCAGATCGCCAAGCGCGAGCGATTCTGCGGCCAAATCCAGTAATTGCTCGGCCTCGGACGGCGGCTTGGGGCCGGTCAGCTTCTGGATAAAGGCCTGGATCTGGCTATCGGGCAGGGCACCCATAAAGCCGTCTACGGGCTTGCCATCGACAAAGGCATATACGGCCGGAATCGACTGGACGCGTAACTGGCCGGCATAGACCGGGTTCTTATCGACATCGATCTTGACCAGCCTTACCGCGCCCTTGGCGGCGGTGACGGCTTTCTCGAGGGCGGGCGTCAATTGGCGGCAGGGCCCGCACCAGGTCGCCCAAAAATCGACAATCACCGGCTGAATCTTGGAGGCCTCAATGACGTCCGTGACAAAGCTGGCATCGGTGCCGTGCGAGATCCAAGTGCTCTGGTCGGTTGGGGTCTGTCCCAGCATGGTTGGTCCCTCAATTCCTGGCCCTTGGTCCTGCCCCTAGATGGGCAGGCGGCCAGGCTTATTCAATCTAATCATGCCAGCTTGGCAAAATCGAGCACAAGTGGCTCAACCCCGATCGCCTTTAGAAAGGTCATGAGGCCCGCTGGCGATAGGCCGGTGGTCGCGCCATTGTGCAGCGGGTGGAAATAGACCAGATCATGATCGATCAAGGCCTGGTCCAGCACAAATCTCACCACATGGTCGCGATCATTAATCAAGGCCAGGGCCGTGACCGATCCGGGCCGAACGCCCAGAGTGTCGTACAACAGAGCTTCAGACCCAAAGGACATGCGGCCAGAGCCGAGCAACTGGGGCAGGCCCTTCAAATTGATCGCGGTGGTGTCCTTGGCTGAGATCAGCCAAATCTGGCCCTTATGGTCTTTCAAGAACAGGTTCTTGCTGTGACCGCCCGGCAATTGGGCCTTGAATTCATCGCCTTCGCCGACGCGAAAGACGGGCGGGTGCTCCAGGGTTTGATGGGCAATGCCATTAGCATCGAGCAGGGCAAACAGGTCTTGCGGCGTGGCATGGGTCATGGCGCTTTTTACGATGCTGGGCGCGCGATCTCAAGCTTTGGCGGCGCTATGTTTGGGCCGCCGCCGCAAAAAACGCGTTGCCTCGCTGGGTCTTGTCACCCTAGAGCTTGACGGTAATTGGCAAGGCAGGTGTGGCCATGGAACTGGAATGCTATCCCATCATTAATCGTCCACCCGAGATTGTGCCAGGTAGGCCTAATCGCGACTGGATGGATGTGTTTGCCGAGCGCCACCCCTATCGCTGCCTACCGCTCAGCATGGCCAATACTAGTGGCTGGGAAATCTTGTGCCCGGTTGGCTTTAGCGCCGAATGGAATGGCGGCGAATTGCAGTCGGATATTACACTCAAGCCCGACCATCCCTATCCCGGCTTTGAGGATTTTGCCGTCTCGCATTTTACCCGCGGTATTCTGACCTTTCATCCCGGCTATATGTTTCGCACGCCGCTGAAATGGTCGATGACGGTGCAGGGTCCGCCCAATTTCATTAAGGACGGGATCCAGCCTTTGGCCGGCTTGGTTGAGACCGATTGGCTGCCGTTTCCCTTTACCATGAACTGGATGTTCACCCGCCCGGGCAAGGTGCGGTTTGAAAAGGGCGATCCGTTTTGTTTCATCACCTTGTTGCAGGACAAGACGCTGGAAACCTTTGAGCCGGTGATCCGGTCCATGGAGTCTGATCCCGTGCTCAAGGGCCAATATGAGGCCTGGACCAAGCAAAGGTCTGACTTCAATAGCCGCCTGTTTAAACGCGACCCTTCAGCCCTGAAAGAGGCCTGGCAGCGCTATTATTTCAAGGGTGAAATGCCCGATGATGTCGGCCCCGCCCCCACCGATCATGTCAATAAGCGCCGCCTGGCCCAGCCCCGGGTCAAGGGCGGCTGAACCAGGCCTCGGTTTTGGCCACCCGCGCCATCAAGCCTCTTGCAAAGGACCAAGGCCTCTGTCATAAGGCCGCCTCTCGAGACGGGTATCTTTGATGCCCTGGAGTGCGGGCGTAGCTCAGTGGTAGAGCACAACCTTGCCAAGGTTGGGGTCGAGAGTTCGAATCTCTTCGCCCGCTCCAATGTCTTTGAGATTGGCGGTTATGCCACCAGGCTGCGCCACCGCCCCTAGCCCCTCAGCGCCGTGACCTCGATCTCGATCTTCATGGCCGGATCGACTAGGCCTGCGACCACGACACAGGTGGCGGCGGGGCGGATCTCGCCAAAATGGCGGCTCAAGACGGGTAGGATGGCCTCAAAATAGGCTGCGTCGGTGATGTAATAGGTCGCCCTGACCACATGGCCGAGCTCAAAACCTGCCTCGCCGAGTGCTGCGATAATGTTGGTAAAACTATTGGCCGCTTGCTCGGCAACATCGTCTGGCATGATCTGTGATTCAGGATCTGCGCCCGTCGTGCCTGCGACAAAACACCAATTGCCCTGGACCACGGCGCGGGAATAGCCGGCTAGGGCCTCATAGGGTGAGCCAGAAGAGATGAGGCGGCGATCAGGCCCGGTCTTGCTCATGATAAAGCCCTGCTAAAAACTGCTCAGACTGGTCCTTGATGGCACTGCGTCGCTCGGGCGTAAAGGCGGACAGGGTCTTATAGGGCATGGCAAGGCGCGGATTGGACTTTAAAGCCGCCTGGTTCTCGATCAGGAAGTTCCAATAGAGATAATTGAAAGGGCAGGCTCCGGGTCCCAGTTTGATGGCCGGGTCATAGGCGCAGCCGCTGCAATAATCGCTCATCTTATGGATATAGGCCCCGGACGCCGCATAGGGCTTGGAGGCCATAAGCCCGCCATCGGCATAGAGGGCCATGCCATGGACATTGGGCAGCTCCACCCATTCAAAGGCATCACAATAGACGGCCAGATACCAGGCCTCGATCTGGGCCGGCTCAATAGCGGTCAGAAGCGCAAAATTGCCCGTCACCATCAGGCGCTGAATATGGTGACCATAAGCGTTTTGGCGAATATCGCTGATGGATTGGCCAAGGCAATAAAGATCGGTTGGCGCGCCCCAATAGAGCTCTGGTAGGTCGCGATGCGCGTTTAGGGCATTGCTGGTCGCATAGGCCGGCATGGTCAGCCAATAGAGGCCCCGCACATATTCGCGCCAACCCAGGATCTGGCGGATAAAGCCCTCAACCGCATTGAGCGGTGCCTGGTCCAAGCGCCAAGCGTCTTGCGCCGCCTGGCAAACCTCAAGCGGCAAGAGCAGGCCTAGATTGAGATAGGGCGATAAGAGGCTGTGAAACAAGAAGGGCTCACCGGCCTTCATGGCGTCTTGATAATCGCCAAAGCCTGGCAGAGCGTGTTGGATAAAATTGTCCAGGGCGACAAGCGCCTCTTCGCGCGTCACCGCCCAGCCAAAGGGCTCAAGATCGCCGAAATTTTCGGGAAATCTCTCAGCGACCAGGGCCATGACCTCGCGCGTGATGGCATCGGGCGCAAATCTTTGCCGAGGGGGCAGGACGGTCTTGGCGGGAAGCCGTTTGCGGTTCTCAGAATCATAATTCCATTGGCCACCGACCGGTTCGGCCCCGTCCATTAAGAGGCCAGTCTTGCGGCGCATATCGCGATAAAAGCGCTCCATCCGATATTGTTTGCGCCCCTTAGCCCAGGCGGCAAAGTCTTCGCGGCTGGCCAAAAACCGGTCATCGGGGCGAATCTCAACAGGAATGCCTAGCCGCTTTGCCCAGGTCTTGGCCGCCTCGAGCACACGCCATTCACTCGGCTCGGTCAGGACTAGGTGGCTTGCCCCATGGCGCTGAACCGCCCGTTCAAGCTCGGTTGTGAAACTGCCCGTATTAGCCGGGTCACCCAGGCGCACATAATCGACGCTTACGCCCCTGGCGCGAAGCTCTTCGGCAAAATGGCGCATGGCCGAGAGGACCAGGACGATCTTTTGCTTGTGGTGCGGCACATAGGTCGTCTCTTCGGCGACCTCGAACATGACGACCGTATCGGCCTTAGAATCTAGATCGCAAAGGCTGGACAGGCTGGCACTGAGCTGATCGCCAAGGACGAGGCGCAGGCAGGTCATGACGAGGCCGCCCGGCCAGCGCGCCGACGATCATCACGGCAACGATCAGAACAGGTCTGGATCTCGTCCCAGACCCGCGCCCATTTCTTGCGCCAGGCAAAAGGGCGCCCGCAAGCGACGCAGGTCTTTTCGGGCAGGTCCGGTTTGCGCCGCATCTTGGCCATGCCGAATATACGCAAGCAGGGTGGGGCTGGATCAATTCAGGTCTTAAGGCTGGGTGGGCAAGGTCCCAGTCTTGGCCAGATTGGCAAACCAGCCATAGGACTCTTTCAGCGTCCGCTGGCCTGTGGCCCGGTCATGTGCCACCAGGCCAAATTTAGACGTATAGCCAAAGTTCCATTCAAAATTATCGAGCAAGGTCCAGACAAAATAGCCGTTCAAGGGCGAGCCGGCCTCCTTGGCGACCAGGGCAGCCTCAAGATGGCGACGCAAATAGGTGATCCGGAACGTGTCCTTGATAATGGCCGGCTTGGTGCTGAACGGGTCCGAGCAGCCGCTTTCAGTGATCATGACTGGCGGATTGTCATAATCGTTGCGCAGCCAGTCCAGGACCTCAACCAGGCCCGATGGATCAATATGGCGGCCAAAGGCATCAAGCTCGACCCCCTTGGGCGGCTTGGCCAGGGCAATCTTGCTTGGCGAGGTCAGGTCTAGCCGCACATAGGTCGGGGCATAATAATTGACCCCAACAAAATCGACCGGCTGATGAATGGTGGTCAAATCGCCGTCTTTCAGAGCCTTGCCAATTTGGTCGCTGACCAGCTTGGGATAGGTGCCTTTTAGTGCAGGCTCCAGCCAGGCGCGATTGGCCAAGGCATCCAGCCCATCTGCGGCCGGCCGGTTCCAAAAGGCCAGATCACCGCCGCTCGGTCGCACCGGTTGCAGGGCAAAGGTCGTGCCAATCGATAGGTCCGAGTGACCGGCACGAAGGGCCTGGATGGCCAGGCCCTGGCCGAGATTCATGTG
Organism: Caulobacteraceae bacterium; assembly: GCA_044376615.1. Classification (GTDB taxonomy): domain Bacteria; phylum Pseudomonadota; class Alphaproteobacteria; order Caulobacterales; family Caulobacteraceae; genus CAISGS01. Next base: position 10,298 of record JBILKO010000013.1, on the reverse strand, counting down.
GTGGACGACGGGCCCCAAGAGTTTGGGATCTTTCAAGCCTGGCGCATGGATACCCAAGAGATGGCCCAATAGCGAATGGGCGGCGGCCTCGTTCAGGACAATATAGCGCTTGAGCCGGTCGCCGAGTTTCTGCCCCACCGCAGCCGCATAATCGGCGAGCCTCAGGGCCGTATCGCGATTGGCCCAGCCGCCCTTGTCCTGCAGGGCCTGGGGCAGGTCCCAGTGAAACAAGGTGGCATAGGGGACAATATCCTTGGCCATCAGGCCATCGACCAGGCGCTCATAATAATCCAGGCCTGCCGTATTGAGCGGACCCTCACCGGTCGGAAAAATGCGTGGCCAGGACATGGAAAACCGGTAGGCGCCCAGCCCAGCGGCCTTGATCAGGTCTATGTCTTCGCCATAGCGGCGATAGCTATCGGTGGCGATGCTGGCGTCCGAGCCATCAACAATCTTGCCAGGCTGGCGCTCGAACGTGTCCCAAATGCTCTTGCCCCGCCCGTCAGCCTGCTGCGAGCCCTCAATCTGAAAGGCCGCGGTGGCCACGCCCCAGACAAAATCCCTTGGAAACTGGCGGCTCTTAGGTTGAGGATCGGTCTTGGCTGCGGGCTCGCAGGCTCCAAGGCTTAAGGCGGCCCCGCCCAGTGCCAGGCTGCCCAAGGCGCGGCGATTGATTTGAAATTCGCTCATTTGCCCGTCTCCCCCGGATTTGCCCATTTGGGCGTTTGGGGCAGAGTATGACCCGCGAAATCGGTGCTTGCCTAGCCCTGGCTGCTTAAGGCGATCATGGCATTGCGCGTATAATCATCGGTCGGGAAAAACAGCTCAAGGCGCAGATCGCGCACGGTCACGTCTTCGCTGGTACCAAAATGGGCGATCACCGACAAAAAGCTCAAAGGTTGGTCAGGTGTATTAAAAACCAGCGGCACAACCGGGCTGCGCGGGCTGGCAGCCGGCTTATAGGGATGGGCCTTGCTGGCAGCCTCAAGCGATTGCAGCAAGGATTTTAGGACAGGATCGTTTCCAGCCTCCAGTACCTCCAATTGCAGGCGAGCGGTCATTTCATGCAGGACTTGCGGAAAATTGGCCACCAGATCGGAGGCCAGGGCCTGTTCGGACAAGAGCCGGATCAGGTTGGACTGGGTGCCCGACGGGTCTAGCCCCGAGACCAAGGCCTTGGCGGTGAGGTTTGCATCGAGCAGGTTCCAATGCCGGTCACAGACCAGGGCCGGATTGGGCGCATGCTTGGCCATCATTTCCGACAAGACGGCGCGAAACGGGCCAAGGGCTTCGGAGTCCAGCGGCGAGGCCGGAAAGGCCGGAACAAATCCAGCGGCTTGCAACAGGCTGTTACGCGCCGCAAGCGGCAAGACCATGCCTTGAGCCAATTGCATGACCATGTCGCGGCTCGGCTGCGCGCGTCCCGATTCCAGGAAGGAGACATGGCGGGCCGAGACATTGCTGGTACAGGCCAGGTCGAGCTGGCTCATGCGCCGCCCGGCCCGATAATGGCGCAAGGCATTGGCAAAGCTGGTCGGACGCGTTTGGGCAGATTGGGTCTGTTGCATGCTCAAAGCCTGCCAGTTTGGCTCAGACTGTCAATGACCTCACAGGTAATTGCCAGACCTACCTTGATCGCACCATAGTCTGTCCATTCACAGATTTGGAGGATGGATATGACCCGGTTTTGGAACAATTGGCTAAAGGTTTGGTGTTTCTGCGTCGTATCGTTTGGACTTCTTCTGGCGGCCGCGGCGTTCCCGTTTTTGGATGGCCCAACTCGCTGGATCTATAGCCTGGTTGATATTGGCCATGCGCAGCCCGTGTCGTTGGAGGCCCCCGGTATGCGTTTTAACATTGCCCTAGTTGGCGCTGTCACGTTTGGTTTTGGTATGACCGTAGTCGGCATGATAAGGGCCGCAAGGCTTGGCGGCGCACCGGTCTGGCGTGACCTGACCTTGGCCCTCGGGCTTTGGTACATCGTCGATAGCAGCATTTCGATCCTGACCGGATTTGGCCTGAATGCCGTCTCCAATACCGGCTTCTTGATTGCCTATCTGATCCCGGTTTTGCGCTCAGGTGTTCTGCGGGGCTAGTTGCCGGAATAGTTCGGCGTGCGCTTTTCCAAAAAGGCCATCATGCCTTCGCGGACATCGTCGGACTGGGCACACAGGATCTGGTTGCGGTCTTCCATGGCAATGGCCGCTTCCAGGCTCTGAGCATCGACGCTCATATTCAAGCATTCCTTGGTCAGGCGAAGGCCCATGGGCGAGGTGGTCAACATCTCGTCCAGATAGGGCTTAACCGCCTTGGCCAGGTCAGCGTCCGGTACGACCTCGCTAACCAGGCCCACCCGCAAGGCCCGCTCAGCATGGATAAACCGGCCGGTCAGCATCAGTTCGGAGGCCACCGACACGCCAACCAGGCGCGGCAGAAAGTAAGAGACACCAATATCGCAGGCCGACAGGCCAATGCGGATAAAGGCGGCATTCATGCGCGCGCTTTCGCCAGCAATACGAATGTCCGACGCCAGCGCTATAGCAAAGCCGCCGCCGCAGGCTGGGCCATGCACGAGCGAGATAATCGCCTGCTGACAGCGGCGCATGCGCATTACGATTTCGGAAATGCGTCTTTGACCCAAAAGCCCAGCCGAGGGCCCGCGCTTAGCATTGTCCCCGGGCTGGGCGTTCTGGCTTTCCTTGATGTCCAGCCCCGCACAAAAGGCCCGGCCCGCGCCCTTGAGCACGACAATGCGGGTTTCGCGATCAAAATAGAGCCCGCCAAAATAATCGAGCAGATCGTAAACCATCTGATTATTCAGCGTATTGAGCGCGTCTGGTCGGTTTAAGGTGACATGGTCCACCGCGCCGTCTTTTTCGATCAATAGGGTCTTATAGGGCGCGGGCATGGCGGATCAGTCCTTTAGGCGGTTGGGATCTTGTTAAAGGGCAGGCCCTTATCGGCGCGCATATCTTCGGGCAGGCCAAGGACCCGTTCGCCGATAATATTGCGCAAGATCTCGTCCGTGCCGCCCTCAACCCTTGTGGCGGGTGAGCGCATCAGCTGGGCCTGGAACTTGGCCCCCATGGCCGCCAGCTTGGGATCAGCAATGGCTCCGGCCTGGCCCTGAAGATCGAGCGCAAACATGGCAATTTCCTGCAGGCTAGAGCCCGCCACCAGCTTGCCGATCGAGTTTTCCGGTCCAGGTGTTTCGCCGCGCGACAGGGCTGAGATCGCCCGCATGCCGGTATATTTCAGCCCGCTTTGCCGACAGGCCCAGTCGGCGAGCTTGGAGCGCACGCCCCGGTCATTGATCGCCAAGGTGCCGTCGCTAAGTTCCAGGTCCTTGCAGAACTCAAATATGTCTGGAAAGCCTGCGCTCATGCCTGAGCCAATCGAGAGGCGCTCATTCATCAAGGTGGTCAGCGACACCTTCCAGCCATCATTGACCGCGCCGAGGCGCTGGCTGTCGGGGATGCGGACATTGTCGAAATAGACCTCGTTAAAGCCCGATTGGCCATTGGCCTGTTTGATCGGGACAATCCGTACCCCAGGCGTATCCATGCGCAGATAGAACATGGTCAGGCCCTTATGTTTGGGCGCGTCGGGGTCGGTGCGGGTAATGACAATGCCGTATTGCGAATAATGCGCGCCGCTGGTCCAGATCTTCTGGCCATTGATCACCCAGTCATTGCCGTCCTTTTCGGCCTTTGTGCGCAGACCGGCCAGGTCCGAGCCACCGGCGGGTTCAGAAAACAGCTGGCACCAGATTTCTTCGCCGGAGGCGAGCGGCGGCAGGCGCTTTGTTTTGGTCTCTTCATCGGCCCATTCCATGACCGTCGGGCCGCACATGCCATGGCCGATTATAAAGGTGCCCGATAGGGCACCGTAAGGGCCTTCTTCCTGACCCCAGATCACCCGCTCGATCGGGGTTGCGCCGCGGCCGCCATAGGCTTTTGGCCAGTGCAGACAGGCCCAGCCCGCCTCATATTTCTTTTTCTGCCAGGCCTTGGCCTCTTGCATCGGGTCAAGCCCGCCAAGGTCTATGCCACCAAAGCCTGCCTTTTCCAGATAGGGCAGAAGATGGCTTGGGCCATTGGCGCTGATCCAGGCCCGGGCCTCGGCGCGAAAGGCGGCCTCTTGCGGCGTATCGTCGAAATTCATGATCTTTGTCCTTTAAGGCTCTGGTCAGGCGGCGTTCTTGGCGCGCAGCCGATCAATAAGTTTGTCTTCCCATTCGTTTTGGCCGCCGAGCGTCAGGGCCAAGAGATTGGAGCGGCGATAAAACAGGTGGCAGTCCATGGCCCAGGTAAAGCCCATGCCGCCATGCACCTGGATATTGTTCTTGGCACAGTGCTGGAACGCCTTGGTGGCGCTGACCCTTACCGTTGCCGCCGCCTCAGCCAAATCAGACGAGCCGGTCGAAAGGGCATAGGCACCAAAATAGCCATTGGAGCGGGCCTGGGTGGCCGAGACATACATATCGGCCAACATATGTTTGATCGCCTGGAAGGAGCCGATCGCCCGGCCAAAGGCAAAGCGTTGCAGGGCATAGTCCCTGGCCATTTCGAGCGCCCTATCTGCGCCGCCAATCTGTTCAAATCCGGTCAGGACCGCTGCCCGATCCAGCGCTTCCTGATAAAGCCGCCAGCCCTCGCCTTCTGCGCCAATGCGTTCGGCCTTTGCGCCCTTAAACGACAGGGCCGCCTGGCTGCGCGAAGGATCAATCGTGTCCAGATTGATGTGGCTCACGCCAGGGTCTGACAGATCAACCAGATAGAGGGACAGGCCCGCCTCATCGCGGCCGGGCGCATGACGGGCCAGGACGATGGCCAGATCAGCAATATCGCCGTCGAGCACGGGGGTCTTGTCGCCGGTCAGGCGCCCGCCAGTCACCAGGGCCTTAATCGTTGAGGGCCGCCCGCCGCCCATGCCTTCAACCGCCGCTAAGGTGCCAATCACCTCGCCGGAGGCCAGGCGGGGCAACCAGGCCTGCTTTTGCGCCTCGGTGCCTGCGGCCTTGATGATCTCGGCGGCTAGAAAAACTGAGGATGAGACCGGCACAGGCGCAATGGCCCGGCCCAATTCTTCGGCAATGACGCAGAGCTCTAAATAGCCAAGGCCAAGGCCGCCATACTCCTCGGGGATGGCCGCGCCCAAAAAGCCCATCTCGGCCAGGCCTTGCCAGAGCACCTTGTCATAGGATGTAGCCCCTTCCAGGACGGCGCGTGGTACGGTGGTCGGACATTTGTCGGCCAGATAGCGGCGCGCCTCATTGCGCAACTGCATCTGTTCAGCGGAAAACTCAAAATCCATGGCTCTGTCTCTCAAACCCTAGTCGGACGCGCTTGCGCCCCTATTGTGCGGCAATGGCGGTGGTCGGGGCCGATTGTGGGCCACGGATCAGGCGGCCTGGCATTTGGCCGGTTTCCTGACCGTTCACAAAGGTTACAACGCCGCTAACGATGGTGGCGCGATAGCCGTCAGCGCGCTGGATCATGCGCCGCCCATCGGCGGGCAGGTCAAACACCATTTCTGGCGGCAAGATCTTGAGGGCGTCAAAATCGATCAGATTGACATCGGCCTTCATGCCTGGGGCCAGGACGCCGCGATCATTGAGGCCATAAAGCCTGGCCGTATCCTGGGTCTGCATCTTGACCACCTGCTCTAAAGGCAAGGTCTTGCCGCGCGAGCGGTCGCGGACCCAATGGGTCAACATATAGGTCGGGAAGCTGGCATCACAGATAATGCCGCAATGCGCGCCGCCATCGGACAGGCTGAGCACCGTCGCCGGGTGCTGCATCATTTCGTAAATATGGTCGAAATTGAAATGGGTATAGTTGAGCAGGGGCAGATAGACAAAGCCGCGCCCATCCTTTTCCATCATCATGTCATAGACGACTTCCACCGGGGCCTTGCCGGTGCGTTCAGCCAGGGCAGCAACGCTGTCCTCGGGCGCAGGCTCGTATTCCAGGCCGCTCTCGCGTTCCAGCCGGAACATGCGGTCAAAGCCTTGGGTCAGGATCATGGCCAGCACATTCAATTCGCGTGGCTTTGAGGCCAGAATCTCAGCCTTCACCGCCGGATCGCGCAGTTTTTCGAGGCGCTGATCAAAGGGCAGGCCCGCTATGGCCTGATAGGCTTCATTGGCGATAAAGGGGTGGACCGTGCTCTGCCAGCCCAGCACCATGCCGGTTGGCCGGCAAGCGATCTGGGCTGTGACATTGGCCCCCTCTTTGCGGGCCTGATTGGTCAGGTCGAGCATATGACGCCACTTATCGGCCTCGATCGGCGATTGCAGCAGGGCATAGGTGACCGGCAGGCCCGTCTCGGCCGACAAGTCCTTCATCCAGTTAAATTCGTCCTCGGCAGGCGTCATGTCTGAGGCCATTTCGAACACGCCGTGTCCCGCCTCGCCTAAGGCCCGGCCAATGCCCATCAGTTCGGCGCGGTTGGCAAAGGTGCCCGGTACCGGCTCGCCATCCTTGGCCAGGTGGAGCATGGTTCGTGATGTGGAAAAGCCAAGGGCCCCGGCCTCAACGCCCTCGCGGACAATCTTGGCCATGGCAGCAATATCATCATCATTGGCCGCTTCATTGCGCGCGCCGCGCTCGCCCATGACATAGGCCCGAACCGAGCCATGCGGGACCTGGGTGGCAACATCGAGTACCCGGGTCTGGCGCTCGAGGCTGTCCATATATTCAGGGAAGGTTTCCCAGTCCCACTTGATGCCTTCGGCCAAGGCAGAGCCGGGAATATCCTCAACCCCCTCCATCAAGGCGATCAGCCAGTCATGGCTGCCAGGGCGGGCGGGCGCAAAGCCGACACCGCAATTGCCCATGACTACGGTGGTGACCCCGTGCCAGCAGGAGGGCGAGAGCAACTTGTCCCAGGTCACCTGGCCATCATAATGGGTATGAATATCGACCCAGCCCGGCGTAACCAGCAAGCCCTTGGCATCAATCTCGCGCTTGCCGAGCTGATTGACCGTGCCGACCGCGGTAACCAGGCCGCCATCAATCGCAATATCGGCCAGGCGCGGCACCGCGCCCGTGCCATCAACCACGGTCCCGCCGCGGATCACCAGATCATGCATGCCCATATCCTCCCAAGATCTTATATTTTCTTGGATGATAGGCGAGCCTGGCGGTCTGGCAATGGGAATATTGCCATTGATCACTTAGCCGTTAGGTCAGGCTGGGCGCGGGACCTAGATGTTGGGGCCTAGCTGGCGGCCGAGGCCTAAGCCTTTACGGTCATCGGCCAGGCCGCTAGCGCCATCAAGGCAAGGGCGGCATAGCACCAGGGACAGTGTCCGGTTACGGCTAGCAGGCTGTTCTGCGGTGCGCCAAGGCACAGGGCCTGGCCGACGGCCTTGGTCATCAGCCCATCGCGGATCGCTATCCAACCGCAGGCTGCGGACCCTAGAGCTAAGCCGGATTGTAGCCAGGCCATCGGGGTGTTCGATACCAGGGTCAGGCTAGCGGCCTTGGCCTTCAAATTGCGAAACATCAATTCGTCTCCTGGCTTTGCGGCCTAGACTTTACATCTAGGGCCTGACGTGACGGTGCGTCATTTGGACCCACGGCGGAGGTTAGGGTTTAACCGGCCGCGCAATACCCTTAAACGTCTTATGGATATTCGGCAAGGTCCTGGGGGACCCGGCACTTGGGAGGGGATGGCATGGCGCTGGCAGATCAAGCCCATGGGCGATCAAGTTCAGGATCAGGGGCGGTTGCCCTATCCATTGGCCTCGGCCTTGGCATCTTACTGACCATATTCATGGCTGCCCGGACCAGCGATCCGCGTTATCAGGTGCATGCCTTCATTCTTATGGGAGCGTTTATCAGCGCCCTGGCGGCCCTGGTCATGGGCCTATCCTCAGGCCGGTTTGTCCAGGATCAAGGCCGGTATGAAGACGGGGTCATCCGGGCCGGGGTGATCGCGTCGCTGTTTTGGGCCGTGGTCGGCATGTTGGCCGGTCTGGTCATTGCCCTGCAACTGGCCTGGCCGAGCATCTTCTATTTCCCAGAGATCGGTTGGCTGAATTTCGGCCGCCTGCGCCCGGTGCATACATCCGGCGTGATTTTTGCCTTTGGCGGCAATGTGCTGATCGCCACGTCTTTCTATGTGGTTCAGCGCACGTGTAAGGCACGCCTTGCCGGAGGCCTTGCGCCATGGCTGGTATTTTGGGGCTATCAGCTGTTCATCGTCCTGGCCGCGACCGGCTATGTGATGGGCGTGACCCAAAGCCGCGAATATGCTGAGCCAGAATGGTATATCGACCTCTGGCTGACCCTTGTCTGGGTGACCTATTTGTTGGTGTTCCTAGGCACGATCTGGAAGCGCAAGGAGCCGCATATCTATGTGGCCAACTGGTTCTATCTGGCGTTTATCGTCACCATTGCCATGCTGCACATTGTCAATAATCTGGCCGTGCCGGTATCGCCCCTATCCAGCCATAGCTATTCGCTGTTTTCCGGCGTGCAGGATGCCCTGATCCAGTGGTGGTATGGCCATAATGCGGTCGGCTTTTTCCTAACCGCCGGTTTCTTGGCCATTATGTATTATTTCATCCCCAAGCGGGCTGAGCGGCCGATCTATTCGTACCGGCTGTCCATCGTCCATTTCTGGGCGCTGATCTTCATCTATATCTGGGCCGGTCCGCACCACCTGCACTATACGGCCCTGCCGCAATGGGCCCAGACCCTGGGCATGACCTTTTCGATCATGCTGTGGATGCCGTCCTGGGGCGGGATGATTAATGGCCTCATGACCCTGTCTGGGGCCTGGGACAAGCTGCGCACCGATGCGGTCATGCGCATGATGATTGTCAGCCTGGCCTTTTATGGCATGTCGACCTTTGAAGGCCCGGTCATGAGTGTGCGGGCGGTCAATGCCTTGTCGCACTATACGGACTGGACCATTGGCCATGTGCATTCTGGCGCGCTGGGCTGGGTCGGATTTGTCTCGTTTGGGGCCATTTATTGCATGGTGCCCTGGCTTTGGAAGCGCGCCCGGCTCTATTCGGATGTGCTGGTCGAATGGCACTTCTGGATCGCGACCACGGGCATACTTCTCTATATCGCCGCCATGTGGGTGTCGGGCATTATGGAAGGCCTGATGTGGCGCAATTATACGCCCGAAGGCTTCTTGGCCTATTCCTTTGTCCAGACGGTTTCGGCCAAACATGTGTCCAACATAGTCAGGGCGCTTGGCGGGGCCATGTATCTGACCGGCGCACTTATCATGGTCTATAATGTTTGGCGCACCATTGCCGGGCATGTCCGCCGCGGCGAAACCGGCGCGGTCTTGGTTCAACCCTCTGCTTCTGGGCCTGCCTCTGCAGGTCTGGCGGCGGCGCAATAGGGGGGCTGGCCATGTGGAAGCACCATCAAAAACTTGAGCGCCACTCCCTTTTGCTGGTCATTGGCATATTGGTTGTGGTGTCTATTGGCGGCCTGGTTGAAATCTCGCCGCTGTTTTACCTCGAAAGCACGATCGAGAAGGTCGAGGGCGTGCGGCCCTATACGCCGCTGGAGCTTGAGGGCCGCGACATCTATGTCCGCGAAGGCTGTTATCTTTGCCACTCGCAAATGATCCGGCCCCTGCGCGATGAGGTCGAGCGCTATGGCCATTACAGCCTGGCGGCTGAGAGCATGTATGACCACCCCTTCCAATGGGGCTCTAAACGCACAGGTCCAGACTTAGCGCGGGTTGGGGGTAAGTATTCTGATAGCTGGCACACCGACCATTTGACCAATCCACGCGCTGTGGTGCCTGAATCGGTCATGCCGCCCTATGCCTTTTTGGCCAAGAAGGAACTCGATTATCGCGATATTGCTGACAAGCTAAGGGCCCAGCGCGCCGTGCGTGTGCCCTATACTAATACCATGATCGCCAATGCCGCCAAGGATCTGGAGGCCCAGGCTGATGAGTTTTCATCTGATGGCTCTGCCTTGAAACAGCGCTATGGCCCCAAGGTCAATCAGCGCGACTTTGACGGTAATCCCGACCAGATCAGCGAGATGGATGCCCTGATCGCCTATTTGCAAATGCTCGGTACAACGGTCGATTTCTCCACCTATAAGGCCGATGCCGGCGAGAATCTGCGGTGAATGGCATGACCTATGAAACCGTTTCCCGATTGGCCCAGCAGGGCGGCACCATTTACTTCATGGTCCTGTTCCTGGCCGCCTGTGTCTATGCGTTTTGGCCGCGCAATAAGGCCGGTTTTGATCAGGCCGCTCGCCTACCCCTCGATGAGGAGGACTAGCTCATGGTTCATAATGACAAGG
>JBILKO010000177.1:0-14510 GCA_044376615.1 Caulobacteraceae bacterium | reverse complement strand
TGTCACCGCGACTGTGGGAATAGGCCCGCGCGATGATGGGCAGGGGTTCGGCATTGAGGTTGCGTTGGCAATCCATGTGCCGGGTGTCGAGCTAGCGATCACGGAAGGTCTGGTCCAGAAGGCGCACGTGGTCTGCCCCTACAGCCATGCGACCAAGGGTAACCTTGATGTGCATCTGAGCGTCGTCTGACGCAGGTTAATCAATATTTATTCCAGATTGGAAGATCAGTGGGGTGAGGAGCGTGGCTCCTTACTCTTTCTCGATATTAAGAAGCGTTTATTTGTTTATTTTCATGCATAATGTTTATATAAATATTGTATTTTATTTTTTCAACTTAGTAAACACTCCAGCAGCTGAAAGCCGGTGGAGTGTTTACCTAGAAATTGTATTTGGAATCACTTTGTACATGGCTTAACGCCCGCGCATCAGGACTACTTGGCTTGTTCCAGCCTTGTTTCGAAGAGCTGTCGCCTGTGCATATGCTGAGGATTTGTACCATTCCTCTGCAATTTCCAGGGACGGAAACTCAAGGATTGCAGCCCGATCTAAGGTCGCTCCTCCTTCGATTTGTTGCATATCAGTCCTACTAACCGCAGATATCACGCGACCTTGATATGGCTCTAGAGATGGAAGGACCAAGGATGCATATTCCGCATATGCATCCAGATTGTTTACCTGAATAAAGAACACCGCATATCCAAGTTTGTTGACCATTTCGGGTACTTTCATGTTGGCGCTCTTTTTCTGCGCAATTGCAATTGCGGCTAAGCATTGCAGAAAGTGATGATCCAATCTAAGACTTATGTAGACAAACTTAAGACCAAATGAGCATCATATGGACCTTAGATTGCTTCGCGCATTTGTCGCCGTCGCCGAGACCGAAAATGTCGGTCACGCGGCCGAACGGTTGCACATTTCCCAGTCGCCGCTCAGTCGTCAGATTATGCAACTCGAAGCGCAACTTGGCCTCACCCTCTTCGAGCGATCACGCCAACGGGTTCGACTAACGGACGAAGGTCGGTTATTTTTTGTCGAGGCACAAAATCTCTTGTCGCAAGCTGAGCACGTAAAAGCTCAAGCCCATCGTCTTGCACGGGGAGAATTCGGAACTCTTGCGGTCGGCTATGTCGAGGCCGTCATGCATGCTGACGTGTTGCCTCAAGCCCTCCGGAATCTGAAGGTGCAACGACCAACGTCTAGCGTTACGCTTCATTCATTACGATCCATCGAGCAAGTCGAAGCCTTATGCCGCCGGGCGATTGATGTAGGAATGCTTTATTCGCCACCTCACGATCCGGATATTCAGGTAGTAGAAATCATGAGTGAGTCCGTAGTCCTTGCGTTGGCGTCGGATCATCCGTTGGCGCGCAAGTCCGATGTTCGAGCCGGTGATCTCGACAACCTGCACTGGATTGCTCTGGCAGAAATACGGAACCCCAAAGCACGACAGCACTTTCTTGAAAACTGCCAATCATCTGGATTTGTACCGGACATCCAAATGGAAGTAGATGACCTGCTAACCGCGCTTCGTCTTGTTGGCGCAGGTCTTGGAGTGACACTCGTTCAATCCAGCCTACGCGACGCCCTTCCCGAGCGGCTTACTTTTCGCGATATTCCTTGGTTCCCCTCGGCAGTCAAGGTATACGCAATGTGGCGCAAAGATGATCCGAAGCCACTCGTTAGCGCCTTCAGAAAGGCCCTCTTGGCATAGTGTGCCTGCCCGGCATGAGCGCGCGATGGGCATTGTAACAAAATGATCAGTGTCGTGGCCGCATGGATGCTTTTCCGATCTATGTACCAGATCGGTTGTCAGGAAATCGGCTACGATATTCGCTGGGGCTAAGCTTTACCAGGCGACGGAAATGGTGTCGCAAGGTGTGAGAACTGGCCAACTTCCCGATACCATAGCTGACTTGGCCCAGAAATCATCGCCTACTGAGGCGAATTGCAATTCGAGATGGTTGCCTGCCCCCGCAACCATCTGAATTTGCGGGATGAGAGACCTGCTCTTAGATTTATTCAGCTGCCTTACGGAAATCTCATTTTAGAAGGTGGTGCGGGTGGCCGGGGTCGAACCGGCACTCCTCTCGGAACAGGATTTTGAATCCAGCGCGTCTACCAATTCCACCACACCCGCATTTTGCCGCCGACTCTATCCGCCGCGCTCTGCACCTATACTGCACCTAGCGCGATTTTAGAACTCCAGCAGCAAAAACTCTCTTCTCTCTAACCTACTGAACTTATTTGGCTATCAGCTCGTATAAAAAGCTGTGGATAGGGTAGACAAACCCCTTTTTGAGTCTGGTTATGTATAACTTATATTATTGAAAAATAATAGTTATTTGGGCTTTTGTGAGCTAGTGCGCTAATCAGTGCGCTAATCGGCCCACAAAAAAGGGGCCGCGAACGACCCCTTTCGATCAAACTGACTGATTTGACGCTCGAACGCAAGAATGACGCGAAATCCTTCCACAGAGGTTAGCGCATTAGAACAGTGTCCCTTGCCGCACCTTGTCGAGGTGGCTGCGCCATTCCTCGCAGGATGCTTCCTGATCCAGCCAGGCGCGAACGTAGGCAGCCGGACCTCCGGCGGCCTCGACTTCGCCCAATGGCAGGAAGTGCGAGAGGTAGCCGGTCCTGGTGATCGGCAGCGCGTCGCGGCGCGCTGTCTCGACTTGCAGATGGGCGATGCAAGCACCGGCTCCAAGCCACTCAGCTTCAAAGGAGACTGACAGGGCTATGCCCTGCCAGTCGATAACGGTGGTGATGATATGGCGCTCCTTCTTCATCGCTGGCCTCAGTATTCTGAGGCCAGCATGATGGTCAGCACCCGGCTTGTCGCATCGGCATTGTCCGGTGCGTCGGAGCCGTAGGACAGGGATGGATCGTAGTAGTCGATCTTCCAGAAGAGACGCTCGCCTGCGAGGTCGAACGATCCGAAATCGTGCTCGCCATAGGGGTCATCCCCTTCGGTGAACCTTTCGAACGTACGGATCTGCCGGACGGCCTCGGCCACGAAGTCGGCTCCCATGTCGGCCACGCCGCGCGTGAGCATCCATTGGCCGGGAACCATGCCACCCCGGCGAAATGCATCGTTGAGATCGCGGATACGTGTGGCGGTGCAAAGGATGGAGGTCATTGCTGACCTCCACGAGCTTCGTTGCGTTCGGTGATCGCGCGCATGAGGATGCGGCCTTGGAGGGGAACGGCATCACACGTAAGGGAAAAGCCCATACCGTCCTTGTTTGGCCAAGCGGCCCCGATGGGGGTCCAGGAGGCGTTTTCGCCGTCGCCGACGACACGGTAGAGGCGATGGGTGGGTTTGCGCCCAGCCGGTTGTGGTTGAGGTTGTTTAGCCATGATTTGTCTCCTTCAATTCAACCGCGGGACCATCCCGCGGCTTCATGGGGAGCCAAGGCAGCAGGCCATCGAGCTGGCGATCACACCTCGCGCGCAAGCGCGCCCGCAGGGAGCGGAGCTGCACGGAACCGAAGGTGGAGGAAGCGAGCTGGGTTGAACGTCAGCGGGCCTGATGCAGAACGCTCACCGAAACGAAGCAGAGGGAATGTTCTTCGGACGATTGAAGGTCAGAGCATGTCTTGCCTCGAACCAACGGTAGTGGAACGCTCGCCAATCCCACATTGCCTAAGTCTGATTCCGACGACGAAAAACCGCAGAGAGGACACTTCTGTGCTTGTTGCTCTTGAGAGTGGACGCCGGATGGAAGCGTCAGTCGCTGAGAAGGGGCCAGCCTATATTTGCCCCAAATGCTCGACCGAGGTGATCCTGAAGAAGGGTCGTGTCATCACCCACCACTTCGCCCACAAGCCGCCGACAGATTGTACATGGGCCTCGGGGGAAACCACGGCCCACATGAAAGCGAAGACCGCGTTGTGCGAGGCGCTTCGCCAACAGGGATTGAAGGCGGAACTGGAAGTGGAGATCCTTTCATCCGGCGGAGACCGTCGGGCCGATGTCGTCCTTTGGTCGAAGGACGGAAAGAGCCGCGTTGCCTTCGAAATACAACACCAGCCGCTTTCTTTCGACGGTATCGAGCAACGCACCCGAGGCTACATCGCCGCCGGCGTGCCGGTGCTATGGATTGGTTTGCTGGGAACAAAGACATTCGAAGACGCGGAGACCAAGGGCGCAAACCTGGTCATCCAGCGGTACTCGCCGCGCCAGTGGGAAAAATGGGCGCACGCCTTCGCATTCAAAACCATCTGGTACATGGACGATGATGGCAAATTCTGGCGAGGCGTCTTCTCTAGCCACCAGATCGAGGTCCCCTACTCGTCTTGGTACAACTCAGACGGCAGCCAGGAATCCGCCGGTGGCTACACCCGCTTCTCGAAGCGTTGGCGCATTCTCACCCTCACTGGCCCTTACCAGATCAACACTCTAACCATCGGCCTAAAGGGGCGTGACTCTTGGACCAGCAAGGAATTCAAACTTCCGAAGAGCAAGGTCGTGACGCTGGAGCCGAACGCCGCACCATGAAATCCTACTAAAGGTTCAGCTATTGGACAGTCTATCCAGCGCCACTGAGGGCATCGTCTTCCGGCGGTTCCGCTTCCGGTTCCGCAGATAGGCTATCCTCCGCATCAATGACCGCTTTGAGGTCGACGATATGAGTCTTGCTGAAATAAACAGTCAAATCCCGCTCAGCGAGCTCGACCTCAAGTTCATTGCTCGTAAGGGAAAGAAACGCGTCGCTCATCGTTGACCTTGATCCATTGACGAGCCGAAACATCGCTGAGTGGTTTGGGCAAAGGGCCAGATAATTTTGATGGTGACGCTTGGTGAGTTCGGGCAAAAACTCTACGACTTCAAAGTACTCGCTCCCATCTATCTTAAAGGGCAGCGGCCCTTTGCAAATCTGGCATGTCACCTCGCCCTCGGCGTTCCTGTAATGCTCCCGAAGATAAGTATCGGCATGCGCCTTCACATCTTCTCGGCCGATTGAGACGGAGCGCTCTCTTACTTCGCTCCGCTTGTCAGGAGCTGCCAGCGCTTGCGCGCGTACGTGTTGCGCACGTCGTTCAGGATTGGCAAGCGGGCGATCGGGGACGGCAGGCTTATTGCGGGCTTCAAGTTCAGCAAGAATTTTCTCCTGCTCTGACTCCGGCAAATCATTGAAACGCCTCGCGCGTTCAGCGGCAGCGGCGTCTGCGAAGCCGAGGCTCTTCGCAATAGCGTCTTTTTGCTGGGCCTGCGCCGACCTACGGACAGCCGTCTCACCAAACTGGATCGCCTTGAGCCAAGCGTACCCAGGATCAAAGGGGAAACCTTTCGGCAGAAACTCGCGCGATGCGTCGGCAGGTCGGACGAACACATCATCGCCCTGGGGTACCCATTTTGCGGCTCGAAGCTCATGCACTAGACGGGAATCGGCGACACGGGCGTTGTGCGACGCATTGGACCGATAGGTGGCCTTCAAATGGTCTGACCAAACCGGAAGCCCCGCAAGCGTCTTCCAGATAAGCCGCGAAAGCTCCAACGACGGCGTCTTCAGCAGTTCGTCAAGATGCGGAATGAAGTAATCCCGGTTGACACCATTATAGGTCCAATTGCCGCCAGCAGAGTAAAGATGCTGGCGTTCCGGATTTTTATTACAAGTGTCCTGCTCAATTTCGAGAGCAGTTATTGCGCCTATCTGCTTCGCAAATTCCGCCAACTTCTTGATTGTAATTCCGCACTTTTCATAGCGGGGATGGAGTGCATACGGACCGGCCTCATTTTGCAGCCCGCCATAATAGGCTGACAAGCCTGTGTCGAGGTATGGTCGGTCCAGATAGATGTGTTCCGGCGTATGCCAATTGCCACCATCGCCGTGGAAGACAAAGTAGTCCTCGAATATCGCTCCGTCATCGGTCTCCTCTACAAATGCGACAAAGCGTTTCAAGTCGTCCTTATATGTAGCGTCATCCGGTATTTCCGCATCTATTGAGTAGCGGCGTTTGAGAATCAGCTCGATCTGTTCGGTTTGACCGATTTCACGGACGCCAAGCTCTGAAAGAAACGCTTTGGCACCGTCTTTCTGGCTCTTGCTCGCGCCCGAGGTATATACGGCCCTTTCGACAATTGGCATGTCTTCAGCGGCGGCTTCACCAGCAAAAAAAGCCTGATCGCCCCTGCTCAGACTGCCGTCGGTTAGGCGCACAATTTGTAGCGCTCTAAGCTGAGATACCAGATTGCCAGCTTCCTCTTTTAGGAGGGCGTAAAACTCCTGCATCCATGTGGAAGGCTTCTGGCGCAGCCAGGATAGAAATTCCTCGTCAGGTTTGGCGGGGAAGAATCCGCCTTCCTCGCGCGCACGCTTGCACATTGTCTCAAGGAACTTGGGTAGCCCCCATTCGCGTATCTCAAGCCCAGCCAGGAATTGGTCGACCCGGTTGTTTCTTTGCGTCGCGCCAATAGCCCATTGTGGCGGCACAACATCGTAATCGACGAGAAACTCAATGTCCTCCTTGGACAGTAAGCCTTTGAGGGACGCCCTAGCCTGTATGAGGCAGTTCGCTGGGGCATGTTCCCTGTCGTGCGTCGGCGTCAGCGGATGCGTTTTCATCTCATCGATGATCGCGGCGCGGATGCCCTGATATCGCGGTGGCACCTGATCCTGCGGGTTCGGGAGTACGGAGAGAAAATCGGGGGTCAGAAGTCCCAGCTCCTTGATTCGATGTAAGGATTGGGCTGACAGCGCGGCAAGCTGCTCAAAAAGCGGGAGATTGGCTTTAGCTTCCTTGATGCTGGCGCGGCTCAATTCAGGCACAAAGGGCGCGTGCAGATGAAAGCGCAGGCCTGACGCTTCTTTAACAGCCGGAAAGAACACAGCTACGCTTCCAGGTTCCGCCGGGATGATTTTCAACTGATCGGCTAAGCGCGCGTCGGCATCGAACCTGCGAACACCAGGAAGAACATCCAAAGGATAGGCGACGGCGGCGCATTGCTTCTCAAGGCCGGGAACCGTCTCGTCGAATTTCAGGAAATGGGAACTGGAAGCAATTTTGCTTCCAGACTCTTTCAACACTTCAACATGAAATTCGGAATGCTGGACCCGAAGCACTTTGCCCACGCTGTCCGTGCCAATCTGCCATGCAACCGACTTGAGGTTGGACAAAAACAGTAGGGTCTTTTCGTCCAGCTCATCTAAGCCGGAGGCAATTTCGCTATAGGCCTCTTGCGGAGGCTTCTTCGGGTTGTCGAATGGAAACTCGAAACGAGTGCGCTCTTGCAACGCACCATCCGATGCGGTCGGCTCGGGAAGGATCAGTTGGATAATCCGAAAAGCGAATGCGCCAGAGCGAATGGAAGGGGATTGAGTGTAAACGAATACTGATTTGAACCCGACCCCGAACTTCCCGATTTTATCCTGGGCATTGGCTTTCGTGCTGTCGTGTAGGCCAGTGATCGAGGTCACATCCGCCAGTGTGAAAGCGCGCCCATTATGCTCGCAGACTAGTTTCTGCGGCGTGAGCGTGAAGGCAATTTCTGTCGCACCCGCGTCTTCGGCGTTTTGGAGAAGCTCGTAAACGAAGTGAGCGCGATCAGGATAAAAATCCTCGAATATATCGAGGTTTATCTCACCCTTATTGGCGTCGAGTCCGTCGATGAACTTGCGGCGGCGCTCTACCAGTCGCTCAAAATCTGGTCCCTGGTTATGCCCATCCACCATTTTACGCCTCTCACGCAGTCGCGAATTTAGTCACCAGACCCTCAAGCGTGGCGCTGCCGATGATTTGGTCGTCGGGTACTAGAGCGTATATCCATGGCTTGCCCGTCCCACCTTGAGCAAACGTCGTCGCCGTGCGGCACCATTTAGTGGCAGCGGCCGCCTTAGCCTTCACAGTCGGGTCATCGAGTTCGTTACGAGCCTTCACCTCTAGAATCAGCATGTTGATCGCGGTCTCGGCCACGAAGTCCGGCTCATAGGCTTCGCCGGACCGGTAATCGATTCGGAACTGGTTGCGACCTGGCTTCAGCCATTTCTCGACCTTGGCGTCGCCATCGATAATGACGGCCAAGCGCCGCTCGGGATCGGCGTCAAATTTTTGCAGCGGATAGCAGCATTTTTTGAAGCCACCGAACACGTGCTTGCGGGTTTCGGATAACGGCGCGATTGCCTGTTTGAAATCGCGCACCCTCTGGCCGTGAGGCACATTCATAGGCTGGGCCTGGAGCAGCATAAATCCGCGTGTGACCGTAACCTCGTAGTCGTCCTCTGTAAGCGGCGTCTGACGATAATGCGCCATCATCTGAGCAAAGATAAAATCGGCCAACTGACGGCCGTGGCGCAGCAGCACATTCTCGACTTCGGCGTTGTCGGTCAGGTAGGCGCGCACGCGCTCGACTACCTGCCTAGCTAACTTATAAAGCAATGCCGCATGGGCATCGTAGTCGATTTCGTTGCGCTCGATCAGGTAGCGAACGAGGTAATCTTCGAGACGGGCCTCGCGTGGATCTTCGACAGTGCGGGCCAGATAGACCCGCGCCTGGGTGCGCAAATCCTCAATGATGATGCCATCCTCGATCGGCCTCATATTGATCGTCTCAAGGCTCTCTAGATCGAAATCCTCGAAGGTGAACGTGACGTGCTTCTTCGGGATAACCACGATCTGCGGAATGGAAATGGTACGGTCAGCGACCGTCTCCGCAACCGTTTCCACGATCTGGTCGATCCGTGGCGCTTCAATGAAGCCCTCCAGTGTACCTTGCACGGGTCGAACCAGCTCGCGGACTTCATCAGCGATTTGCTTTTGCACTTCTTTATCGCGAAGGGCTTCTGCGCTTCCTAGCTTGCGCTCATAGCGCTTGATGACGTCGAGGGTGACCGAAGCCGCCTTGCCTTCTTCGGCAGAGTGGAAAACAAACGTCGCGGCTTCCTCGCGTGCAAAGCCAAGAATCTCCGGTTGCGCGCCCGTGACAATCATTTCCGCAACTGATGGCGCACTTACCAAGGTTGCGCCCGCTAGCGAAATGTCACCGCCCTCGCCGATCTCTAGGGTCTTCATCAGGATGGAGCCGGGCTCTCGCGCCTTGGCGATAATGTCATCGAACCGCTCGTGAGCGATAACGGTGAGACGATCCACGGCGGCGAATTCGTCATCGCCACCTTTGGAGACTCGTTTGCCGAATGGCAGCCGTAGTCCCCGCCCTAGCGTTTGCTCGGTAAGAATGTCGGAGGCCGACGCCCGTAGCGGCACGATGGTGTAGAGGTTGGTGACGTCCCAACCCTCTTTGAGCTTGTTGACGTGAATGACGATTTCAGTTCGTCCATCAGTTTCTAGCGCCACAAGGCGCTGCATGGCCTCTTCGCTCTCATCGCCGCGCTGCGCGGAATGGACTTCAGCCACCTTGCCCTTGAAACGCCCCTTGAAGAACTGCTCAGACTCGACGAATTCGCGCAAACGCTTGGCTTCGGTCGTATCCGCAGCCACCACCAGTATGAAAGGCATGATCTTGGGCGCACCCGTGGTGCGGTGATAGCGATCAAGCTCAACCGCGACATGGTCATGGTGGTGAACCGCGTCCTCAAGCTTGACCCGCTCAAGCTCGCGCTCGCCCACTGAACGAGGGTCGAAGTCCTTGCGCGTTGCAACGGCGGGTTCCTTGACGAACCCGTCGGACATCGCCTGACCGAGTGAGTAGTCATAGATAACATTGCGGAAGGGCACAGGCCTCGTGCCCACGGCTTTGGGCGTCGCCGTAAGCTCCAGGCCAAGGATCGGCTTCAATCCGTCGATGGCGTTTGCACCTGCACTGGCTCGATAGCGGTGCGCCTCGTCCATCAATAGTACCAGGTCATCAAGGCGCGAAAGGTAGGCATAGTAGCTCTCGCCAATGGTCTCCTGGAGCCGCTTCATGCGCGGCTTTCCGCGCGGACTCTCCTCCTTATTGATCTTATCGACGTTGAAGATGTTGATATGGACGTCAGAGCCGAACAGGTCCGTCGAACGACCACCTTCGAAGCGTACCCCAACGCCGCTTTCGTAGTTATCGCCCGTGACGATCAGCGGTGGATTGGCGGCAAATTCTGCTATCCCTTTGAAGACATATTTCGGGCTCTCTGGAGAGAAGTCAGAGATCAGTTTCTCATAAATCGTCTTGTTCGGCGCGAGCACGAAGAAGTGGCGGCTTTTGCCGGATAGATAGAGGTACGCGATGAACGCCCCCATCAGCCGGGTCTTGCCGACACCCGTAGCGAGGGCGAAGCACAGCGAAGGGAAATCCCGCTCGAAAGCTTCGACACTGGGGTAGGTATCGCGAATAGCTTCAAGCGCGGCGGTGGCGTCGTCGCCCTTCACCAACTCCACTCTGGCCAATACGTCAGCGAGGATTTCAAGCGAATCCGACTGCGGCTTCCGTAGAGAAAGACGCTGAGAAATGGTGCGTACAATACGGTCGGTCATTGCCCGTCCTCCGTATTGAACAGGTCATCAAGAGGCAGCGGCGCAGGCGACTTCGCCTTGCTTTTCTTCCGCTCGGCGACTGGCTCGTCATCTATCGGCGCAGCCTCGGGAAGGTTAGCGACGTTGAGGCTGTAGTCGTCTTTGCCCCATTCGCATTTTCGCAGAACGGCCTGCGGAATCTTGCGGATGGTGAGGTTCTGAAAAGCGTCCGCATTGGCGTGGAAGGCCTTACAGCACACAAGCAGGGTGCGCTCGTCGCCTACCTCTTCGGAAATAGCTGCTAGCTGTTCATGCGTCAGGCTTTGGGTGGTGACGTAGATGAAGTCCATCTCCGACGAACGCCCCTGCATCCAGTAGTGTGTCTCATCGGGCTGGTAGGTAAAGCCCATGAGTTTACAGACAGCCTGCGTCACTTTCGCAGCGTCATATTCCTTAGATATAACCCAATTTCCCCAAGCGTCCTTTTCCAGCAACGAAGGCGCAAGCCTGTAATAGCGAAAGCCGCCGCCGCCGCCCCATTCCACCGCTTCGGTTATCCCGCCTGGATCGTTACCATCGATCACCTTACGCAAACGCGGGACGATGTGGGTCGCACAATGCTCGCCGAGCTCAATCATGATCCAACGGCGACCCATCTTGTGCGCAACCGCGCCCGTTGTGCCGGAGCCCGCGAAGGAGTCGAGTACGAGGTCGCCAGGCGAGGTGCAAACTTGAAACACCCGCTCGATTAGCGCCTCCGGCTTCGGGGTATCGAACTCGTTGCCAGCACCAAATAGCTCTTTCTGATGAGCTTTGGTTTGTCGTGTAGTCGGAAGATCAGTCCATAGAGTTGGAAATGGACGAGATGGATTTTCACTTGCGTATTCACGAGTGTAGGGCACCCACTTGGGATCGTCTTCGCTCCCCCTGTTCTTCCAAATTAGAGTCCCTTCGCGCAAAGCCTCGTTGACACTTTCCTTGCCAGACGCCCAACGCGCTTCGCGCCCATCGTCGTGAATCGGATAAACATCTTTCCCGTCAGGCCCAGGAATCGGAAACCACATAGAGGGTCGATCAGTTCTAAGGCTTGCCTTACCATTCTTCTTTAGCAGCCGATCTCTATAGTACCGCCCTTCAGAATCTGGTCCGATATAGGCATCCAGAAGTGATCCATCGGGGCGCTGCCTCAGCGCTGCGTGGTCAATAGATTTTGCATAGGCAAAAATGAACTCATGATCGGGCGTCACCGAGACCTTGTTATCGTTAGGGCTATCGACTTTTTTCCAAATGAACGTGGCAATAAAATTGTTACGTCCAAATATTTCATCGCATATTACCTTTATATAATGACCCTCATTGTCGTCTGCCTGAACGAATAAACAGCCATCTTTTCGCAGCAATCGCTGCAATATGGAGATTCTATCCCTCATGAGACTAAGATATATCGAATGTTCTAGGCCATCGTCATAATATCGAAATGCTGAGCCGGTGTTATATGGCGGATCAATATAGATGCACTTAACTTTCCCCTCGAATTCCTGTTCCAGCGCCTTGAGCGCGAGGAGATTGTCGCCGTTTATAAGTATATTGTCG
Source organism: Caulobacteraceae bacterium (assembly GCA_044376615.1). Classification (GTDB taxonomy): domain Bacteria; phylum Pseudomonadota; class Alphaproteobacteria; order Caulobacterales; family Caulobacteraceae; genus CAISGS01. Next base: position 2,528 of record JBILKO010000177.1, on the reverse strand, counting down.
AAGATGTCATTTTCTGTTGTCTGCGATTTAGCGTGATAGGACACACTATCGTCTTCCAGCACGATGCGCGGCTCAAGGCGAGGGCGTTCGTCCTTGCCGATCCAGGTCAGCTCTAGCCGTTGTTTCCGACTACTCATGACGCCCGCCTCTCTTCTCTTTTTTGTTGGTACTCGTAGGACTCCAGAAGGAATTCGCAGAGCGTGAATGCCACATTGACCGCCAGCCGCGCGTGATGCGGCGCTGGGTTGTATTTGCGGGCGTGCCGGTCACTGGCTTTGTTGGCGACCTCAAAAAGACCGCCGATCTGCCGCTGAAGCCCTTCAAGAATCGCTTTCAGATGGCTTTCCAAGGACTCGCCTTTCGGCGCGAGATGGAGCGGTGCCGCCACCAATTTGTACAGGGCGCGAACATCGCCCTCGCTTTCGTTGAAGGTGGTGCCGGTTTTGCGAAGGAGTTGTTTGAGGAAATCCTCGATCAGTGTGTAGGCACTTGCGATGGCTCCAGCGTTGTCGCCACTACCGATCTTCTGGCTGGCCTTCGCCAAGTGTTCCTGAATAGATTCTTCGGTGAGCTGGACCAGCGACGGCGCATGGACGACCATAGCTTTCAGCGCATCGGAGACGAAACGCCCGCCTTCGTAGCGGAAGCCATCCCGCTTCATTCGGCGCAGGAGGGAATTCAGGGTTATGGATTGCGTGCCGGTGTTGCGCTCCGCAAGTGTGGTCAAGTTTTCGATGACCTCTTCGTAGACGGCGAGCAGCTTTTTCACATCCGACGCGGAGGTGAAATCGAGTCTGGCGTAATAGGCTTCTACTAGGCCGCGCCGCTGGCCACTGACAGTGGGTTGATAATCCGCTCGCGGCTCGAAACCACCCGCATCGAACGTCATTTCGATTTCACGTAGCGTGTATCCGACAAGCAGCTCGCGGAACTCGTTGCGCGTGGTCTTGCTGATTAGGTCCCGCGTCATGCGACCTCCCACCGGATGGTGAACAGGTCGGTCATGGTCGGTTCGAGCTTCAAGCTATCAAGGATCTGATCCAACATAGCCTCGACCTCCGAGCGGATTTGCTCGCGACGGTCGAAGAATTCGCGTTTGAGCTTATCTCGTCTGCCTTCGAGGCCACTTATGCGGCGCTTCTCGGCGACCTTCTCCGCCATGGGAAGGCTGGAACCGCGAAGCGATTTCTTCGCTTCCTTTATCTCCGCTTCGACGGCTTTAATCTCCGATTCAAAGGAGCGCTCCAGGTCTTCGGCATAGTGGTCGAGATTTTCGCTTTCGACGTCGAGCCACTCGGCATTTTGCTTTTCAGCCTCGTCCAGCAGCTCCTTTTTCCGTTCCTCCTCCCGACGTTGGAGTTCGACGATGGGCGCATCCAGGGTCACCGGCTCATTCAGCGCCGGCACGCGGAACAAGCGCTCAGCGGTTTCCGGGTGAACGGTCGCGCCGTCGTCCGCGATTACTGAGATGACGATCTGTTCGCGCGTTACGGCGGGTGTTTTGATATGAAGCTTGGCGATGCGCGCCCACCCAGACTTGCCGCGCAAGTCCTCGACATCTGCCAACCTCCCGCCAGGATAGGCGGCAAGGTCGAAGCGCAAGCACGACGGCGCATCGAAACGTCGATCCTTAGCCCTAGAAATTAAGTCTGTGGCGAGCGTGCCTTCCTGAAGGCGGAAGAATTTCCATCCCCTCTCATCGGCAAGTGGCCATTCGGTGGTGTAGGTGTCGCCGCGATAATCGAAGCGTCGCTCGTCGTCGGCGTGGAAACGGGCCTCGGGCAGCTCCGCCCGAGCGACGTAAAGGAGTTGCCGGTCGAAGTCTGAAAGGCGTCGGTCAATAGCGTCCTTGCGCATTTTGAGCCGGTCGATCACCTGCTCATCGACCCGTTCTAATAGTCGTTCACGGGCGTCGAGAATCTGCTCGCTAATTTGCGCTTGCAGCTCTTCTTGCAGCAGATCGAAGGCGGCGTCGATCTCTGCTTTAGTGCGGGAGCCCTGAACAATCTGAAAAATGCGGCGTTCGATATCCACGCCGCGCTCGATCACGCCTAGCACTTCATCGCTTGCGCCGAAGACGCCCTTGAAGAGGTTGAATTTCAGATCAAGAAGCTGGTGGATGCGCTGCTCGGCGTGGTTCTTGAGGTTCAGGAAATTGACAACAGTTACATCAATCTTCTGGCCATAGCGGTGGCAGCGCCCAATGCGCTGCTCCACGCGCTGCGGGTTCCAGGGCAGATCGAAGTTGACCACCAGAGAACAGAATTGCAGGTTGATACCTTCCGCACCGGATTCAGTGGCGATCAGGATGCTCTTGCTATCGCGGAACGCCTCTACAATGGCGGCCTTCATGTCCGCCGTCTTCGATCCGGAAATGACATCCGAGCCTTTATGCCGGATGAGCCAGTCCTGGTAGATAGCCTTGCTCTGCGGGTCGTTGTTCGACCCGTTGAGTAGAACGACTTCTTCCCCATAGCCGCTGGCCGCAAGCAATTCACCCAAGTAATGCTGCGTGCGAACGGACTCGG
>JBILKO010000012.1:0-42820 GCA_044376615.1 Caulobacteraceae bacterium | reverse complement strand
CCCCATGCGGCCAACCGGCTCACCGGCGGCGAACTGGCCGCCAGCGACTGCGTTTGCACTCTCCATGCCTGCGAGGACAAGGTGATACTGGCCACCAAGTCTTAGGATCAAGACGCGGCCCCAGCCTTTCAGCGTGCCGGAATACTCCACAGTGCCTTGGGCAGGTGCGCGCACAGTCGCATTCGGCTCAGCGCGCCAGGTCCAGCCCTCGGACCGGCCAATGCCGCCACCGCTCTGACCAAATCTGCGAATGACCCGGCCCGCAACCGGGCTGACAATGCCGCGCGTACGGCCAAACAGGTCAGTGGCATCGAGGTTTTGGCCAATCGAGTTACGGCCTGTATTGCCAGACTGTTTGGGCAGGGCTTGCAGAAGTTCGCGCAGCGATCTCGCCTTGGCGGCGAGCTTTCTAAATTCACGTTCGGCCTGGTCAGCGTCGGCGCTAATTGAGCGCTCGACCGAGGCCTTATTCTGAATCAAGCTCTCCATCTGGGCGCGGCGGCCCGCAATATCGCGCTCAGCCTGGGCCAGAGCCTCATTGGCAGCGATCGTTTCTCGCCGCAATTGGGCAATATCTTGCGCGCTTACCGCAAAGCTTTTGGCCCTGTTCTCGAGCTCAGGCGTGACCGCCTTGATCAAAATAGCGGCCCGAACGGCGTTCTTGGCGTTCTGCGGATGGACTAAAAGCGCCGGCGGTGGATTGCGCCTATAGATAAGTAGGGCGCTCATTAGTCGCGACAGCTGGTCGTGATTGCGGCGCATGTCGCCGGTCAGCATGGTCTGACTGCGGTTAAGCGCGATCAGTTTCTCGCGGCTATCATTAGCAATCTGTTCGCTGCGGGCCTGGTCAGCGGACAGCTTGACCAGTTGCGCGCGCATTAGCGCAAGGTCGCGCTTGGTCTTTGACGCCTTTGCCCGTAAGGCCGCACTTTCCTTAGCCCTGGCCTGGGCCTTGGCCTCGATCTGGGCAAGGTCTTGGCGAGATTGCGCAGCGGCATCGGCCGCCTGGGCCGCAAAGGCCAAGCACAAACAGACAATGAAGGAAGCCAAGCGACGCATTGGCGCGACTCATAAACCAATCTTGTGGCGGGAAATAGGTGAAAGGGCAGCCATTTAGTCGCGATGATAGGGCCCGCCAGCCAATAGGGTCGTGGCGCGATAGACCTGTTCGGCCAACATGACCCGAACCAGGGCATGGGGCCAGGTCTGGATACCAAAGGCCAGCTTTTCACGCGCTGTGGCCATCAGGGCTGGGTCCAGCCCATCGGCGCCGCCAATCAGGATAATCATCCGGCGATGGCCATCATCGCGAAGCTTGCCAATATGAGCCGCGAAATCGCGGGACCGCCGCGCCGTGCCATGCTCATCGCAGACCGCCAGCCAGGCTGGACCTAGCGCTGTGATCTGCGCGGCCAGGACCTCGGCCTCAGCGGCCTTGCCGGGCTTTTTGCTTTCAAGTTCAATGATTTCAACTGGACCTAGGCCAAGCGCTCGGCCCGTGGCTGTGGCCCTTGCGACATAGTCCCGCGCTAGGACGGCTTCGGGCGAGGTTCCAAGCCGGCCGATCGCCAATAGGGTAATCTTCATAAGATCTGCTGTCTTAGCCAAATAGGCCGTTTAGCTGGCGGCGGTGACGTGACCTGATGGCTCAATCGACCAGATTTTCTCAATATTGTAAAAGCTGCGCACTTCAGGTCGGAACAGATGAATAATGACATCGCCGGCATCGATCAAAACCCAGTCACAACCCGGCAGGCCCTCGACCCTAGCCTTGCCAAACCCGGACTCTTTCAAGGCACGCATCAGGTGATCGGCCATGGCACCAACATGCCGATGCGAGCGGCCAGAAGCCACGACCAGGCTGTCAGCGACAGAACTTTTGTCCTTTAGATTGATAAAAACAATATCTTCGGCCTTGTCATCATCGAGGCGGGACAAGATCAGTTCCTCAACCGAGGTGACCTCGTGCCCTTCGGGCAGATAGACGGAAAGATCAGTGTGTGGGGCGCTGGCAATCGGTGTCAGGGCCTCAGGTGCGCTTGGCGCGGTCTCACGATTCAGCGTGAAACTCCTTTGTGTTTACGGTCTGGAAGGTCACCTTATCACACATGACCGGCTTGGTCATGGCTCTTCTGTACTGGGCGCCTGAGCCCGATGCTTGGCCCGAATGGCGGACGATGAGGCAAAATCGAGCGGCACATTGAGATAGGTCCAGGCTGGCGCGATCTGGGTCGCCAAGACACTGCTGGCCCGGGCGGGCAGGCGTGCATATCCAAAGCGTTTTGCCGCTGGTGCCAGGCGGCTCTTGATCAGGGCACCGGGGCGGGCAATGACGGCGACCGGTACCAGGGCCATGATCTGCAGCCAACCCCGCCAACGATGCAGGCTGGCCAGGCTGTCTGCCCCCATGATCCAGACAAAATGCACACCGGGAAACCTGGCTTTTAAGGCCCGCAGCGTATCGATCGTATAGCGCCCGCCGATGCGGCTTTCAAAATCACTGACCTTCATGGCATGGCCTGCCATAATCCCCCGGACCAGGTTTTCGGTCTGGCCAAGGCGCAGGGCCAGATCGGCGGTCTCATCAGCGGATTTGAGCGGATTTTGTGGGGAGATGAGCCAAAGAACTTGATCGAGCCCAAGCCGGGTCAAGGCCGTTTTGGCCACCAGGGCATGGCCGCTATGGGCCGGATTGAACGAGCCCCCGAACAGACCAACCCGCATGCCCGGCGCCAGGAAAAAGCCTGGCCGCAAGGCGGCGGGGAGGCCCGCCCTAGGGGCGCGTCTGGCCGGTCCCGCGGACCACATATTTATAGGTCGTCAATTGCTCAGCCCCAACCGGGCCGCGGGCATGAAGCTTATCGGTGGCAATCCCGATCTCGGCACCAAAGCCAAATTCGCCGCCATCAGCAAATTGGGTTGAGGCATTGACTAGAACAATGGCGGAATCGACCGCGGCAATAAAGGCTTCAGCAGCAGCCTTGTCCTCAGTGATAATCGCGTCGGTATGACCAGAGCCATAGACGCGAATATGTTCGGCTGCACCGGCAACACCATCAACAATCCGCACCGATAGAATAGGCGCGAGATATTCGGTGCGCCAATCTTCTTCGCTGGCCGCTGTCATGCCAGGAACCAGGGCCATGCTTTCGGCATCACCGCGCAGTTCGCAGCCCTTGGCGATTAGGGCCGCTGCAATCGGGGGCAGGAGGCGCTCGGCGGCGACCTTGTCGATTAAGAGGGTTTCGAGCGAGCCACAGACTGATACCCGCCGCAGCTTGGCATTGACCACGATCTCGCTGGCCTTGGCCTGGTCGGCGCCCTGGTGGACAAAGGTATGGCATAGGCCTTCGAGGTGGCCCAGAACAGAGGCGCGGGCCTCTGACTGGACCCGAGCGACCAGGCTCTTGCCGCCGCGCGGAATGATCAGGTCAATGCAGCGTTCACCACGCGCGTCATGCAGGCCTGCCAAGATCAGGCCAACGGCGGCCCGGTCTGGGGTAGGCACCGCCTGAACACAGTCAGCTGGCAGGCCAGCAGCCGCAAGGCCCTCAACCACGGCGGCATGGATGGCCAGGTTGGAGGCGAGGCATTCGGAGCCGCCGCGCAAGATAACTGCATTGCCAGAGCGAACACACAAGGCCGCAGCGTCGGCCGTCACATTGGGCCGGCTCTCATAGATCATGGCAATGACGCCAATGGGTGTACGAACCCGTGAAAAATCCAAGCCATTGGGCCGGGTCCAGTGGTTCATGACCTCACCCAGTGGATCTGGGATGGCGGCGACAACCTCGAGGCTGGCGGCAATGGCTTCCAGGCGTCCGGCATCGAGGGCTAGGCGGTCGAGCATGGGCCCGGCAACGCCATTCTCCCGCGCGGCGGCCAGGTCCTTAGAATTCGCTGCTAGTATGGGCTCAGAATGCTTGCGAAGGCTGGCGGCCATGGCGGTGATGGCGCGGGTACGGGTCTGGGCATCAGACAGGCGCAGGGCCTCAGCGCCGCGCCTTGCGGCCTGGCCCATGGCGGCCATCTGGTCGCTTAAGGAGATGTCGATCCTACTCATCCTTTGGCTTTGCCGTGGGATCAGAGGTTTTGCAAGATAAACCGACGTTGGGGCGAGCTGCCTAGATGCGGCCTAGGGCCAGATCATCGGCATGGATCAGGGTTGGGCCAGACGTATAGCCCAATAGGGTTTCGATCTCGCTGGACTGGCGGCCCATAATCTTGGCGGTCTCGTCGGCATCATAGCCGATCAGGCCACGGGCAATCTCGTACCCATCTGGACCCAGGACCACAACACAGTCCCCGGTTTCAAACCGGCCCTCTATCGCCTTAACCCCTGCGGGCAGGAGCGACTTGCCCGATTTCAGGGCCTTGGCGGCCCCAGCATCGATTGTGATCTGGCCCATAGGGGCCAAGGACCCGGCAATCCACTGCTTATAGGCCGCCGCCGGGGTGGTCGTTGGCTCAAACACGGTCGAGCGTGCCCCGTCCTCGACCGCCTGTAAAGGTGAGGGGCGATTACCCAATGTGACCAAGGTGGCGCAGCCCGCGCTTGCAGCAATCTTGGCCGCAATCAGCTTGGTCGCCATGCCGCCGGTGCCGACCCCGTCACTCAGATTAGCACCGCCCGCCATGGCATCGATCTCGGGAGTCAGCTCTTGGACCACGGCAATATGCTCGGCTTTCGGATCGCGGCGCGGGTCGGCGTTATAAAGGCCGTCAATATCGGACAAGAGCACCAAAAGATCAGCCCCGATCATCTGGGCGACGCGGGCGGCTAGGCGATCATTATCGCCATAGCGGATCTCTTCGGTCACGACCGTGTCGTTTTCATTGATGACGGGGGTAACGCCTAAGGCCAGCAGCGCCTCCAAGGTGGCTCGGCCATTGAGCCAGCGATGGCGGATTTCAGTATCGTCGCGGGTGAGCAGGATCTGGGCGGTGACCAGGTCATGCGGCTCAAAGGCCTCTTCCCAGGCCCGCATCAGGCGGCTTTGCCCTGCCGCGGCCGAGGCCTGCTTTTCCGGCAAGGTAATGGTGCGCTTGCCAAGGCCGAGCCTTTGCCGCCCAAGCGCGATGGATCCTGACGACACGATCAGGACCTGTTGGCCGCGCTGCCTCAGCCGGGCAATATCAGCGGCGATTGAGGCCAGCCAGGCATGGTCGGCCTGGCCGCTAGCCTGATCGACCACAAGAGCCGAGCCGACCTTGATGACAATGCGTTTGGCCTTGCTAAGGCGGGTCACGGAGTCCAGTCGGCATCTATATCGCTGCCGCCCCTGTGTTTTGCTACGTCTATGGCTTTTTCCCGCGCGCGTTTGGCGACGATTTCGCCATGGGCGGCGCGAAGGAGTTCGCGCACGCCCTCGCCTGACACGCCAGAAATGATAAAGGGCGCGCGCCCTGCGACGGCTTCAAGTTCCGCAGCCTTGGATAGGCGCTCGTCTGGCGACAGGGCATCGGCCTTGTTCAGGGCCAGAAGTTCGGGCTTGTCTTCCAGGCCCTCGCCATAGGCCGATAGCTCGCCGCGAATGGTTTGCCAGGCCCCGGCAACATCGTCCTGGGTGGCATCGACCAGATGGATCAAGACCGCCGTGCGCTCGACATGGCCCAAAAACTTGGTGCCAAGGCCAGCGCCCTCAGACGCCCCTTCGATCAGGCCTGGAATATCGGCCAGGACAAACCGCTCTTGTGTGGTCAAGTCGACCACACCGAGATTGGGAGTCAGGGTGGTAAAGGGATAGTCGGCAATCTTGGGCTTGGCGGCGGAGGCCGCCGCCAAAAACGTCGATTTTCCGGCATTGGGTAGGCCAACGAGGCCCGCATCGGCGATCAGCTTAAGCCTTAGCCAGATCCATTTTTCTTCGCCCTCTTGGCCAGGATTGGCATATTTCGGGGCCTGGTTGATCGAGCTCTTGAAATAGGCATTACCAAAGCCGCCATTGCCGCCCTTTGCTAGGCGCACCCGCATCCCGACCTTGTCCATATCGCAAATGACGGTTTCCTTGTCCTCTTCCATCACCTGGGTGCCGACGGGGACTTTCAGGACAATATCGGCGCCATTGTGACCGGCGCGGTTGCGGCCCATGCCATGGACGCCGGTATCGGCCTTGAAATGCTGCTGATAGCGAAAATCGATCAGGGTATTGAGGCCCTCGACCGCCTCAACCCAGACATCGCCGCCGCGGCCGCCATCACCACCGTCAGGGCCGCCATATTCAATGAATTTTTCACGCCGAAACGAGACGGAGCCACCGCCGCCATCGCCTGAACGGATATAGATCTTGCACTGGTCCAGAAACTTCATCAGCGTTCATATCGAAAAAAAGCGGCGAGGGGAAAGAGATGTCGACACGTCTGCGCACCGATATTGATGATTTTTCGCGTCGGGATCTGGAATTCAACCAAAAAACCAAGCCGGTCTTGACCTTGGGCGGCGTCGGCCCTGCGGTGATCGTCATTCACGAGGTCTATGGCTTTACCCCAGAAGTTGCCCGGTTTTGCCGATGGTTGGCGGAGGCGGGCCTAAGGGTCTATGCGCCAATCTTGCTTGGCCAGCCCAATGCCCAGAATGCGGCCAAGATAACGCTCGGCAAGATAGTCGGCCTGTGTGTCTCGCGAGAGTTTCACCTCTTCAAAACTGGCGCTTCCAGCCCGATTGTCGACTGGCTGCGGCCTTTGGCGGCCCTGGCGCATGAGGAATGCGGCGGCAGGGGGGTGGGGGTGATCGGCATGTGCCTTACGGGCGGCTTTGCCCTGTCCATGGCGGTTGATCCTGTAGTTCTCGCGCCGGTCCTAAGTCAGCCCAGCATGCCGCCGGGCAAGCATGATCAGATCGATATCTCGCCCAGCGATCTTGCCAAGGTCCAAGCCAGGGTGCGCGAAGAGGGCCTAAAGGTACTTGGCTACCGGTTTGACGGCGATGACCTATGCCGCCCCGCGAAGTTTGAGGCCCTAGGGTCCGCCCTAGGCAAGGGCTTTGTTGGCACCTACTTTCCAGACTCCGTCGCTAATCCGGAGGGCCGAAAGCCGCCCCATAGCGTCTTTACCGGCGATCTGATCGATGCCGCTGGCCAGCCGACACGCAAAGCCGTCGATGAGGTGATCGCCCATTTCAAGGCGGTGCTCTAGGCCAGCCAGACCATCATCCGGGATGGAACCTCGGCCTTTCGCGCATTGGAATAGAGGGTCCTGACCTCGCCCGTATAGAGAAAGCCCGTCTTGATCAGGACCTGGCCACTGGGATCATTATCGGCAAAATGCCCGGCCGTGAGATTGCGCAGCCCCAAGGCCTGGCTAGCCCAGGCTTGCAGGCCAGACACTGCTTCGGTCGCCAGGCCCTGGCCCCAAAACGGCTTGCCGATCCAATAGCCGATTTCGGGCTGGCCCGTCGCAGACGGAAAAAGCCCGATCGCACCCGCTAAGCCGCCCTGTTCATGGTCGACCAAGAGGGTCCGGGCCTTGGGATCGGTTTGGGCCAAGACCTGGTCGATATAGGCCTCGGCATCGCTGCGCTTATAGGGGTGGGGCATGCGGCTGGTCATGCGGACAATATCCCAGTCGCTGGCCAGCTCGGTCAGGCGCGTCGCATCGCTATGCCGGGGCGTGCGCAGACGCAGGCGCTGCGTGATGATATCGGGCGGGGGCTTTGGCTGGCCCATGGTCTGGCCTCATTAGACAAAACAAAAAGCGGGGAGTCCGGCGTCCGGACTCCCCGCTTGGGTCTTGTCTTGTCCGGATCGCTGCGATTGTGCGGCGCGATCCGGGGGAAGCCTGCGGATCGCCTATTCGGCTGCGAGCGCTTCCATAGCCGGAACGACCGTTACAAAAGTTCGGTCATTACGCTTGGTGACGAATTTTACATTGCCGTGCTCGAGGGCGAACAAGGTGTGATCCTTGCCCATGCCGACGTTTTCACCGGGATAGAATTTGGTGCCGCGCTGGCGAATAATGATATTGCCGGCCAGAACCTTCTCGCCGCCAAACTTCTTTACGCCGAGGCGGCGGCCGTCGGAATCGCGACCATTGCGCGAAGAACCGCCTGATTTCTTATGAGCCATCGTAAAACTCCTAAATCTCTAGCAAAGCCTTAGGCTTCGGCGCTCTCACCAGCGTCTGCAGCAGGGGCGGCCTTTTTGGCGCGGGGTTTCTTGAGCGCGGCGGCCTCGACCTTTGGCGGCGACCAGGCCGCTTCAAGCTCAGCAACCAGATTGGTCAGGCCGCGGGCCTTGGCGTTCAAAATCGCGCGCGGGGTCAGATCAACCGTGCCGTCCCAGGTCTGGGTCAGGCCAGCGCCGGCCAGCGAGGTTACCCGCACAACCGATTCAATCTGGCGATGACCGCCGGTGCGGCGATAACCCTGACGACGGATCTTCTTGAAGATCTTGACCTTATCGCCCTTGCGGGTCTCGATCAGGGTGCCGGTCACGGCCGCGCCTTCAACGGTCGGTGCGCCGACGACAACATCAGCGCCTTCGCCAAGCATCAGCACTTCGTTGAACGCAACTTGTGCGCCTGGTTCGCCGTCAAGCTTTTCGACAACAAGCAGGTCACCCGCTTGAACTCGATACTGCTTCCCGCCGGTCTTAATCACCGCGTACATGGACCTAAAGCCTCTCTGGTGCGGTCTGGGATTAGCCCCCAAACCAAGAGGCATCCCAAACCGAGATCGCAAAAAATATTGGCCCGCGAGTGGTCCCGCAGGCGGAGGCAGGACTTATACAGCCGTCTTGCCTTGAGTCAATCTGAACCGCACCAAGTTTGCGCCCGAAATTGGCGGGAGCGTAAGGCGGGCTTGAAGGATACCCGCAAACTCTGATCTCGCATGTTATACTGTAACGTGCTATTGGTCGAATATGGCAAAGCCTTCCTTTAATCTGTTGCAAATGAGCGTCTTGTCCCGGCTCGGGCTGGCGGCGCTAATTTGTGGCCTGATCTGGACCAGCGTGGTCTGGGCCCTTTCGTTCATGGGGTCCGGGCAATGAGCGCGGTTCGCCTGCATGACCTAACACTTGGCTATGAGCGCCGCCCGGCGGTGCACCATCTTGATGGCACTTTTGGCCTTGGCAGTAATACGGCTGTTGTCGGTCCCAATGGTTCGGGCAAATCGACCCTGCTCAAGGGCCTGGCCGGAGCGCTTACGCCCCTGTCGGGGCGTGTTGATCGGTCAGGCCTAAAGGCGCGCGATATTGCCTATCTGCCGCAAGATCATGGCGTTGACCGCGCCTTTCCCATGACGCTGGGCGAGCTTGTGTCCTTGGGCCTTTGGGGGCGGCGGGGCCTGTTTGGCGCTATTACCAAGGCCGATCGACACCGGGTCGAACATGCCATGCAGGCGGTTGGCCTGGCCGGTTTTGAAAACCGGGCCCTGGATAGTGTTTCTGGCGGCCAGCTGCAGCGGGCCTTGTTTGCGAGGGTGCTGGTGCAGGATGCGCGGCTGATCTTGCTGGATGAACCCTTTACCGCCCTGGATACCCGGACCACGGCCGATCTAATCGCCCTGGTCAAACGCTGGCCGGGCGAGGGCCGGACCGTGGTTATGGTCCTGCACGACCTAGACATGGTGCGCGAGGTTTGCAGCGACACACTTTTGTTGGCCCGCGAAAAGGTCGCCTGGGGCCCGACTGAGACGGCGCTGGGCGGCGACAACCTTTTAAAGGCCCGCAGGCTGTCTGAGGCCTGGAGCCAGGAAGCGGCGATCTGCAGCCGTGATCACGCCGCGTGAGCGCATTGCATAACTTGAGCGATGCGCAATTTGCCATGCCGGCTGCGGCGGCGGGTGCCTTGGCGCTGGCTTTTGGCGGTGCCCCGCTTGGCGTCCTCTTGATTGCCCGGCGCATGAGCCTGGTCGGCGATGCTCTATCCCACGGTATTTTGCCGGGCGCGGCCCTGGCCTATCTGCTTGCCGGTCCTGACCCTGTAGCCCTGACGCTTGGGGCCCTGGCGGCGGGGTTTGTGGTCGCGATCCTATCCAGCCTCTTAGCCCGCACCGGACGCCTGCCCGAGGATGCGGCCTTTGCGGTGTTTTATCTCAGCGCCTTGGCCTTGGGTGTCTTGATCCTGGGCCGCAGCGCCAATGCCGAGGCCTTGCTTGACCTTCTGTTTGGGACAGCAGGCGGACTGGATGCCGCGGCCTTGATTGTCTCGGCCGTTGCGGCGACAGCGACCTTGATCGTTCTTGCTCTGTTTTTACGTGGCTTTTTGGCCGAAAGCGCTGATCCGGTCTTTATGCGAGCGTCTGGCCTATCCGGCGGCGGCCTGCATCTATTGCTGATGATGCTGGTGGCGCTGAATCTGGTTGCGGGGTTTAGGGCCTTTGGCGCCCTGATGACGGTAGGCCTTATGATGATCCCGGCGGCCTCGGCCAGATTCTGGGCGCGCGGCTATACCGGCCAGGCAGGTGTCGCGGTCTTGCTCTCGATCCTGGCGAGCGGCAGCGGGCTTTGGCTGGCTAAGGCCCTGGGCTGGGAGCCCGGCGCCATCATGACCTTGTGCGCCTCGGGCCTGTTTGTGATTTCCGCCCTATTGGGCCCACATAAGGGCCTCTTGCAGAGCCTGCCGGGCCGTACCCATCTAGAGGGCTGATCCCCCTTCGCACAGCGGCCTTGGCGGTATAAAAGGCCAGCCATGACCCAGACCACATCGTCCAAAATCCCTGTTACCGTCCTGACTGGCTATCTTGGCGCGGGCAAGACCACCTTGCTCAATCGCATCCTGTCGGAGGATCACGGCAAGCGTTATGCCGTTATCGTCAATGAATTTGGCGAGATCGGTATCGATAATGACCTGATTGTCGGGGCTGATGAAGAAGTCTTCGAGATGAATAATGGCTGCGTCTGTTGCACCGTGCGCGGCGATCTGATCCGGGTTCTGTCTGGCCTGATGAAGCGCAAGGGCGGGTTTGACGCGATTATTGTCGAGACCACAGGCCTGGCCGATCCCGGCCCCGTGGCCCAGACCTTTTTCGTTGATGAGGATGTTAAGGCCCGCACCCGGCTCGATAGTGTCACCACAGTGGTCGATGCCAAACACGTGCTGCTGCGCCTATCGGACAGCAAGGAGGCGCGCGAACAGATCGCCTTTGCTGACCAGATTGTCCTGAACAAGACCGACCTCGTCTCCGAAGCCGATTTGCGCATGCTTGAGGCACGTTTGCGCCGCCTCAACCCTCTGGCCCCGATCCATAGGGCCCAGCGCTCGAATGTGCCGCTGGGCACAATTCTCGGCCGGGGCGGTTTTGATCTGGACCGGATCATCACGATTGAGCCGGAGTTTCTAAATCCGGCCCATGGCGAGCCGGGCCATGTGCATGACGAGCACTGTGACCATGATCATGGCCATGACCATGGTCACCACCATCATCACGATCATGCCAAGGCCTCGGACATTCACGACGACGATATTCGCGGCATATCCTTGCGGCTCGACCGGCCACTCGACGGGGGCAAGATCACCAATTGGCTCAATGATGTCCTGGCCACCCAAGGCCCCGACATCTTGCGGGCCAAGGGCATAATCGATGTCGCAGGCGATGAGCGCCGCCTGGTGTTTCAGGCCGTGCACATGATCCTAGAGGGCGATTTCCAACGCCCCTGGACGGCTACGGATCAGCGCCATAGCCGCCTGGTCTTTATTGGCCGCGACCTGGATGAGGCCAAGCTGCGCGCCGGTTTTGAGACCTGCGCGGCCTAGCCTTCTAGCCGATCGTTTGCGGGTTGATCATAGGCGGCCATGGTCGCCATGGTCAGTATGCTCGAAACCGACGAGCTCAAGGGACAGATCTGGACGGGCTTGGACAGGCCCAGCAGGATGGGCCCTAGTACGGTTGCCCCGCCAATGGCCTGGACCAGCTTGGTTGAGATCGAGGCCGACTGGATGGCGGGCATGATCAGGACATTGGCATCGCCGGTCAGGCGGCTGAAGGGATAATTGGCCCGGGCGGCGGCATTGAGCGCCAATTCCGGCGTCATTTCGCCCTCATATTCAAAATCAACCCCGTCCATCTCATCGAGAATAGCCACAGCGTCGCGCACTTTTTCGGATCGCAGACCAACGGGTGAGCCAAAGCTGGAATAGGACATAAAGGCCACGCGCGGCTTAAAGCCTAAGCGGCGCACAGCGCCTGCGGCCTCGATCGCGATCTCAACCAGCTCATCGGCCTCAGGCATTTCGGTGACATTGGTATCGGCGATAAACAGGGTCCGGCCCTTGGACAGGACAATCGACATGCCAAGGACCCGGCCACCGGCGGCTGGGTCAATGACCCGCAGCACCTCTTCCAGCACCTGGTCATAGCTGCGGGTGACGCCCGTCACCATCCCATCGGCATCGCCAAGCGCGACCATGGAGGCGGCAAAGCTGTTGCGGTCCTGATTGATCAGGCGCTGGGCATCGCGCAGCAGATAGCCGTCCCTTTGCAGGCGGCCATAAAGGAAATCGACATAGTCGCTATTGCGGTCAGACAGGCGGGCATTGACGATTTCGAGCCCGCACTCCTTGGGATCAATACCGGTCAGGCGCATGTTTTGATGCACCAATTCCTCACGGCCAACCAGGATGGACCGGCCAAGGCCTTGGCTTTGGAAGGCATAGGCGGCCCGGATCACGGCGGGCTCTTCGCCTTCGGCAAACACGATCCGTTTGGGCGGGGCGCTTTGCACGGCGCCAGAGACCTTTTGCTGGAAGGCAGCGGTCGGGTCGAGCCTTTGGGCCAAGGACGCGCGATAGGCGTCCATATCCTCAATCGGCTTACGCGCCACGCCCGTATCCATGGCGGCCTGGGCGACAAAGGGCGGGACATAGGACATGAGCCGAGGATCGAAGGGCGATGGGATAATATATTGCGGGCCAAATTTCAGTTGGCGGCCATGATAGGCGGCGGCAACCTCATCGGGCACATCTTCACGCGCCAATTGGGCCAGGGCATTGGCACAGGCAATCTTCATTTCGTGATTGACCCGCCGGGCGCGCACATCCAGGGCGCCGCGGAAAATATAGGGAAAGCCCAAAACATTATTGACCTGATTGGGGTAGTCCGAGCGGCCCGTCGCCACAATCGCATCGGGGCGCACAGCATGGACTTCTTCAGGCGTAATCTCAGGGTCTGGATTGGCCATGGCAAAGATCAGCGGATTGGGGGCCATGGACTTGACCATGTCCTGGGTCACAGCACCCTTGGACGATAGACCAATAAAGACGTCGGCCCCGACCATGGCATCGGCCAGGGTCCGGCACGGCGTATCGACCGCATGGGCCGACTTATACTGGTTCATGCTCTCGGTTCGGCCGCGATAGATCACCCCGGTCGTATCCACCGCAATACAGTTTTCGTGCTTGACGCCCATGGCCTTCATCAGCTCGAGCGAGGCGACGCCCGCTGCCCCGACGCCGCAGAGGACGAGCTTGACGTCTTCAAGCTTACGGCCCTGGATATGGCAGGCATTGATCAGGCCAGCGGCCGAGATGATGGCCGTGCCGTGCTGGTCATCATGGAAGACCGGAATATCGAGCAATTCCTGCAATTCGGTCTCAATGCGGAAGCATTCTGGGCTTTTGATGTCTTCCAGATTAATGCCGCCAAAGGTGACGCCGATATTCTTGATGACGGTAATGATCTCGTCCGGGTCCTTAGCGCTGACTTCAATATCGATGGAATCGACATCGGCGAACCGCTTGAACAGGACTGACTTGCCCTCCATGACCGGCTTGGAGGCCAGGGCGCCAAGATCGCCTAGGCCCAAGATCGCCGTGCCATTGGAAATCACCGCCACCAGATTACCCTTGGAGGTATAGTCATAGGCAAGATCAGGGTTTTCCGCGATGGCCCGCACCGGCACGGCCACGCCTGGCGAATAGGCTAGCGACAGGTCGCGCTGAGTGGCCATGGGCTTTGTCGCCACAACGGCAATCTTGCCCGGCGTTGGATATTTGTGAAAGGCCAGGGCTTCTTCGTCGGTAAAGGTGCGGCGTTCAGTGGTCATGGTGTTCCGTAATCTTCAAAAACCGGCCAAGGAGCCGAATAAGATGGCCCTACCCTAACGAGGCCAACCCTTGGCCACAACCGGGCGCGATCAGATCGATGCGGCTTTTTGCAAGTTTGTCTGACCCATTGCCGACAATACCCGACACAGTTTAGGCCTTAAGGCGCGGGACGGCCAAGGATTGGACATAAGGACGCAGGCAATGAGCCAGGCATTTGTGATGAAGATTGGCGTGGCTGGCGCGCTTGGCCGCATGGGCCAGGCGGTGATTGAGGCCTTGGAAGCCCGCGCGGGGTTCAAGGGCGATATCCAGATTGGCGCGATTTTTGACCGGCCCGGCACCGAAGGCCAGGCCCTGGGCCGGAGAGTCCTAACCTCAGGTTCTGAGGCCCTAGACGTTTGTCAGGCCGTGATCGATTTTAGCCTGCCCAAGGCCTCGGCCCAATTGGCGCGAATGAGTGCCGAAGGCTCGGGCGCGGCCCTGATTATTGGCTCCACCGGGTTTGACCCCTTAGATGAAGGCGAGCTTGGCCGCGCGGTCAGCAAAATCACCGTAGTGCGTTCAGGCAATTTTTCGCTAGGCGTCAATATGATGCTGGGCCTGGTGCGTCAGGCCGCCAGGACGCTGGACCCCGAAGCCTTTGATATTGAAATCCAAGAGGCCCACCACCGGGGCAAGATTGATGCGCCGTCCGGCACGGCATTAATGCTAGGCCAGGCTGCCGCCTCGGGCCGCAATATTGATCTGGCCAGCCGCAGTGACCGGGGCCGAGACGGCCTGACCGGTCCGCGCAATGCCGGCAATATCGGCTTTAGCGTTCAGCGCGGCGGCGGCATTATTGGCGAGCATAGCGTCATGTTTGCCGCCGAGGATGAGATCTTGACTCTGTCACATTCGGCCCGTGACCGCAGCCTGTTTGCCAAGGGCGCAATTGAGGCGGCGATCTGGGCGGTCAATCTCGGCAAGCCGGGCCTTTATGATATGCAAGACGTCTTGGGCCTAAGCGACTAGACCCCGGTCGAGCCAAACCCGCCTGTGCCGCGCGCGGTCTCGTCCAGGCTCTTGACCTGGGACCAGTGCGCCTGAACCACGGGGGCAATCACCATCTGGGCAATGCGTTCGCCCCGGCGAATGGTGAAATCCTCCGCGCCAAGATTGATCAAGACCACCTTTAGCTCGCCGCGATAATCGCTATCGACCGTGCCTGGGCTATTGAGGCAGGTAATACCGTGTTTGGCCGCCAGGCCAGAGCGCGGCCGCACCTGGGCTTCAAACCCCTTGGGCAGGGCAATGCACAGCCCGGTTGGCACCATGGTTCGCGCGCCGGGGCGCAGGACTAGGGGCTCGTCCTCGGGCACAGCGGCCCGCATATCCATGCCTGCCGCCTCTTCGGTTTCATAGGCTGGCAAGGGCAGGCCGACCGCATGGGCGAGCTGCATAATCTTGATCTCGGGCGAGGTTTTCGTCATTCGGCGGCGGGCTTTCCAGTCATATGGGCAGACACTTTTTCAGCAATCAGTTTTGCGATTTCGGTCTTGGGCAGATGGCCTGAGCGCACCGTCCCGTTCTTGCTAATGATCAGGACGGCATTGTCCGCGCCGCCCATGACACCGGGCTGGGTCACATCATTGGCGATAATCCAGTCGCAGCCTTTTTTGGCGAGCTTGGCGCGGGCATGGGCCTCGACATCCTGGGTTTCAGCGGCAAAGCCGATCACGAGCTTGGGGCGGGCTGGACCCGGCTTGGCCAGGCCCGCCAAGATGTCTGGATTCTCGACCAAGGTCAGGCTGGGCGGCCCGCTCGCGCCCTTTTTGATTTTCTGCTGGCCTTCGGTCGCAGGCCGCCAATCGGCCACAGCGGCAACACAAATGGCGGCATCCAGCGGTAGGGCCGCCAAGCAGACGGCCTGCATCTGGACCGCCGTCTCGATATCCACGCGTTTAACGCCCTTGGGCGTTGGCAGGTGAACCGGCCCTGCGACCAGGGTTACCTCGGCGCCCAGCTCCGCCAGGGCGCCAGCTATGGCAAAGCCTTGGCGGCCACTTGAGCGATTGGTGAGAAGCCGCACGGGATCGATCGGCTCGGCGGTTGGTCCGGCCGTAACTAAGATCTTTTTGCCTGACAAGGGGCGATGGGGATTTAGGGCCGCCAAGATGGCCTGAAAAATCGCCTCGGGCTCAGCCATGCGGCCAGGGCCAAATTCGCCGCAGGCCATGGTGCCATCATCGGGACCGACAAAGCCTATGCCATCGCTGGCCAGGATGGCGCGGTTACGCTGGGTGGCCGGACGGTTCCACATGCGCACATTCATGGCCGGCGCCATCAGGACCGGCTTGTCTGTGGCGAGTAGGGTGGTGGTCGCCAAGTCATTGGCCAGACCCTGGGCCGCGCGGGCCATTAGGTCAGCCGTCGCCGGGGCCACCACCACCAGATCGGCGGCGCGCGATAGCTGGATATGGCCCATCTCGGCCTCATCGGTCAGGGAAAACAGGTCCTGATAGACCTTGTCTTCGCTCAAGGCCGCAAGCGACAGGGGGGTGACAAAGGCCTCACCGGCCTTGGTCAGGACACAGCGCACGGCGATATTGGCCTTCCGCAATAGGCGCACGAGCTCAAGGCTCTTATAGGCCGCGATGCCGCCGCCAATGATCAATAAGACCCGTTTGTCGTTCACGTCGCGCTTCTCCGGATCCGCCCCTGCTCGTCTTAGCCGTTCAAGGCCAAAGGTACAATTCCTAGGCGGTGGACACTGCGTTTGATTGCATCATAGGTTGCGGCGTTCCACCTAGGCGAGATATGGAGGCAAGGGGGTCATGCAGTCTAGAGTTCAAAGGCTTGGCCTATCGATTTTGGGCCTTTCTATGGCTGGTCTGGTCTGGAGCTGTGATGCGCCGCCCTCGGCGGTGGTCAAACCGCCGAAGGACAAGGCCAATATTAGCGCGTCAGCGGGTTACGGAGATGATTACGGGCAAGACCGTTCTGAGCGCCGCGACCGTGTTCAGGACGACGTGCCCCTGGTCGATGGCGTGCCGCTCTGGACCGCGACCCGCAAGCTAAGCGCTCAAGAAAACGCGCAAAAACATTTCGAGCGGGATGGCCAAGAGTTTGGCGCTCGCACGGTCGATGAATTTGTCGCCAAGGCCCATAGTTTTGTAAAGCACCCGCCCAAGGGTACCAAGACCATTGTCCGGGCAAATGGCGACACCTTGTTTTATGATCCAAAGGACAATGTGTTTGCGGTCACGACCAGGTCTGGTGCGCCTCGAACCCTGTTTAAGCCCGATAATGGCCCAGACTATTGGCAAGAACAGGTCGATCGCGAGGCTAAGCGCAAACAGGCCAAGGCACCCCGCGACCGCGATGAGGGCTAAGCCAGGATCTTGGCCAGGATAAAGCCTAGACCGAGTAATGCAGCCCCCAGCACCATGGCCCCGATCAGGAAGCGTGTCGTTGTGGGTTTTTGCGGGGTCGGTGGCCAATCCTGACCAAGCTTGGCCAAGGCCTTAACCGCACTGATGCCATCCTTGGCCAAGCTGCTTAGCCTGGCGGCGGGCGATAGTTCGCGGCTGATCCAGCGGCGTACGACCGGATCGGCAGCGGCCCAGATATCGTGGCCAGGATCAATCCGGCGAGCCACCCCCTCGACCGTGGCCATGGTCTTTTGCAGCAAGACCAGTTCGGGGCGCAGAGCCATGTCAAATTGGGCCGTGACCTCAAACAATTGCCCTAGCAACCGGCCCATGGAGACATCCCTTGCGCTGCGACCAAAAATCGGCTCACCGACAGCCCGTAAGGCCTGGGCAAAGGTGTCGACATCATGGGTTTTGGGCACATAGCCGGCTTCGAAATGCACCTCAGCAATGCGGCGGTAATCGCGCTGCAAAAAGCCCCACAAGATCTCAGCCAGATAGCGCCGCTCATCGGGACCGATCCGGCCAATAATGCCAAAATCGACCGCCATGATTGCACTGGGCGGCGCGACAAACAGATTGCCTTCATGCAGGTCGGCATGAAAAACACCGTGATCCAGGGCCTGAGATAAGAAACCGCGCATCAGGCCATTGGCCAGGGCGACCCGGTCAAGGCCAGGCTGGTCCAGCGCCTCTGGCGAGGACAGGGGCAGGCCTTCAGCCCAGGCCAAGGTCAAGACGCGCTTACCGACACCTTCCCAAACCACCGCCGGTGCGCGCATCCAGCCATCCGGAGCCATCAGCTTGCCGAGCTCGTCAGCCCCAGCCGCTTCTAGGCGCATATCAAGCTCTAGGGCCAAGGACCGGCTAACTGTCGCGGCCAATGCTTTTGGGGCTAGGCGGCGGCTTGCCGGGACCAGGGTCTCAACCAGGCGCGCGGCCAAGGTCAGGACCGCGATATCTCTGGCCACGGCCTGTTCGATACCAGGACGCAGGATCTTGATCGCCACCTTGCGCCCACCCAATAGCCGGGCCGGATGGGCCTGGGCGATTGAGGCCGCGGCCATAGCGGGTTCGATGTCGGTAAAAAGGGTCTCGATCGGACGGTCGAGGCTGGCGGCGAGGCTAGCCTTAGCGGTTGCCAGATCAAAGGGCGGCAGCTGATCCTTTAGCCGGTCCAGATTCTGGGCAAAGGCCATGCCGAAGATATCCGCGCGCGTCGATAAGAGTTGGCCAAGCTTGATGGCGACTGGGCCCAGTCCCTCTAGGGCCCTAGCCAGGCGCTCGCCGGGACGACCTTGGCGGGATTGCGGGCCCGCTAAGAGATGCAAGGCCTTGCTTACCGCCACCAGTGGCGCGGGGTAAAAGAGCCTAGCCTCGCGCGGCAATAGGGCATCGGCCCTGGCCAAGACCCAAAACGCGCCCATCAAGCGAAACATGGCCGTCAAATAGCAAGGCCTTGATGCATGGCCACAACGCCGGCGGTGAAATTGGTCCAGCGCACCTGGCTAAACCCGGCCTGGCGCATCAAGTCAGCGAACTTCGCCTGGTCAGGGAACCGGCGAATGCTCTCGACCAGGTATTGATACGAGGCCCGGTCCTTGACTACCCATTCGCCAATCGTCGGAATGACCGCGAAGGAATAGGCGTCATAGGCCTTACGAAGGGCCTCGGTGGTCGGGTGAGAAAATTCGAGACAGAAAAACCGCCCACCGGGCCTCAGCACGCGGCGCGCTTCATTTAAGGCCGCCAAAACATCTGTGACATTACGAATACCAAACGAGATCGAGTAGGCATCGGCACAGGCATCGGGCAGGGGCAGGTGCTGGGCATCGCCGACGCCCCAGACCAGCTGAGGATCGCCGCCGCGGTCTCGGCCAGCAGCAATCATTTCGGCATTATAATCGAGGACAAAGATCTGGGCGTCTTCGCCGCCACGGCGGGCCTGAACACCTTGCACCATCTTGGCATAGCGCCGGGCCATATCACCGGTGCCCCCCGCGCAATCTATAATGACCTCGCCAGGCTGGGGGTTAAGGCGCGCGGCTACGGCATCCTTCCACAGGCGGTGCACGCCGACGCTCATAAGATCATTCATCAGATCATAGCGTTTGGCGACGCGATCAAAGATGCCGCGAACAAGGCGCGGCTTTTCCGATGCTGCAACATCGGTAAATCCAAAACTGGCGGTCGGCTGGGTCATGATCATGCTTTAAACTGGCTTGGCTTAGGCCGCAAATGCGACGATTGATCCATGGATTGATTTGGAGCCTGCCATGCCCGAACTGCCCGAGGTTGAGACGGTCCGCCGAGGCCTGGCGCCGGCTTTGGTTGGCCAAAGACTAGCCCGCGTCGAGCAAAGGCGCCCAGACCTTCGGTTTGCCTTTCCAGACGGCTTTGTTCAGAGTCTGACCGGCGCCCGCATCGTCACGCTCGAGCGGCGGGCCAAGTATTTATGGGCGCACCTGGATCGCGGCCTGACCCTTGTCATGCATCTGGGCATGAGCGGGCGGTTTGAGATTTCCTGGCCGGGCCAGGTACCGGATCGGCCCGGCGAATTTGTCTATGCCGCTGCTGCGGACCCACGCCACGCGCATGTTGTGTTTGAGACTGAGGCTGGGGTGATCGTGACCTATTTCGACCCGCGCCGGTTCGGCTTTATGGGCCTGATCGAGACTGAACACATCCATGCCCATCCCTGGTTTGCCCAGATGGGGCCTGAGCCCTTAAGCGCGGCTTTTGACGGCGCGCGCCTTGCAAAGATGTTTAAGGGCCGCAAACAAACGCCCAAGACCTTGCTACTGGACCAAGGCGTGGTGGCGGGCCTTGGCAATATCTATGTCTGTGAGGCCCTGCATCGCACCAAGATCTCGCCCCTGGTCGCGGGGGGGAGCTTGTCGCTCGACCGCCTGAATGCCTTGGCGGCCATGATCAAGACTGTTCTCGGTGAGGCCATTGCGGCCGGTGGCTCGACCTTGCGCGACTATGCCGGGGCCGATGGGGCGCTGGGCTATTTTCAGCACAGTTTCGGCGCCTATGGCCAGGCAGGGCAGCCCTGCCCAAATCCAGGTTGCGCGGGTACCATTATCCGCACTGTTCAGGCCGGAAGATCGACATTCTATTGCGAGTCATGTCAGGTCTAGAGCCTAGGCGACTTATGGATCGGCACATGCGCTTTTGGGAAATGTTGCGTCATCGGGCTGCAATGGTCCTGGTTGGCCTCGCGGTCTTAGCCGGTCCGGCCTATGCCAGGCCGCCGGTCTGGGTGGTTAAGGACCATGATTCTCGGATTGTGCTGTTTGGGTCGATTCATGTCCTACCGCCCATGTCTGACGGCAAGGCGCCCGACTGGCTGCCGCCTAGCCTGGCGCGCGATCTCGCCGCCGCTCAAGACGTTTGGTTTGAGCTGCCGATTGATCCCAACACAGCGGCGCAAGTTTCCCAACTGGCGCTCGCGAGGGGCCTGTTGCCTAAAGGCCAAACGCTTTCAAGCCGACTTTCCATACTTGGCCGTGATCGACTGGCAAGACTAGCGGCGCGCACTGGTTTTCGCGCCGATCAACTGGAACGGCTTCAACCATGGCTCGCTGAGGCAACGATTTCGGTTGCCGTGTTTCAGCATGAGGGGGCCAGCGGGAAAGAAGGAGTGGAACAGATATTGTCGGCCCGGCTTGGCCAAGAGGTTGTGCGCAATGCCTTTGAAACCCCTCAGGCCCAAATTGGATTTTTGGCCAGCGCTAGCCCTTCGGAGCAGTTGGCCTCGCTTGAAGAAACCTTGCGCCAATTTGACGAAGATCCCTTGGCCTATAAGAAGCTTGTTACGGCCTGGATGTTCGGAGATTTGGCAGCGCTAGATCGAGAAGCCATCGAACCAGTCCGGACCCTTACACCAGGCCTCTATCAAGTCCTAATCCGCCAACGAAACGAGCGATGGGTAAATCGTCTGCGCCAACGCCTGTTTGGTAAAGGCACAACAGTTATCATTGTCGGGGTCGGCCACCTGATTGGCCAGGACGGACTACCAGCCATGCTAAGGGCCCAGGGGATTGAGGTAGAAGGCCCTTGATCAGAAGTGTACGGGAATGAAGGAAGCGCGTTGACGCCGGGCCTGGCTTTCAGTATATGCGCCCATTCCTGATTTCAGCTTTGGGTCTCTCGCTCATCGCTTATCCATTCGAAGGTTTTAAAACCCATGGCTAATACGCCCGGCGCCAAAAAGGCGATCCGTAAGATCGAGCGCCGTACCGAGGTCAATAAGGCCCGTCGTTCACGTGTTCGCACCTTCTTGCGCAAGTTCGAAGAAGCCGTTAGCGCGGGTGATGTTTCTGCGGCAAAGGGCGCTTTTGTTGAGGCCCAATCAGAACTTATGCGCGCCGTTTCAAAAGGCGTCGTGCACAAAAATACCGGATCGCGCAAGGTATCGCGTCTGGCGGCCCAGTTGAAGAAACTTGTTGCCGCCTAAATCATGTGCATGTCGGGCTTTTATTTGGCAACCCGTTGATAAATCTGATTTAATTTCAATCGGCCGGGCTTTTTGCCCGGCCGATTTTTTATGGCCTTGGAAAATATTCCTTCACCATACGGACAAGATTAGGGGCTATCGTATTGGCTGATTTGGATGTTTTCTGAGTCAACAAATTTATCTTAATTTTTGGCAAAGAATCTGCGTTGACCCACCCCCGATCGCCGCTAGTGTTGGGTCCTCAGCATGTTCCATCTTTCAACAGATGACGGCAAAGCGAAGGGTCTGTGTGGGCCTTGGCGATGGCGCGACTCTGCTTGACTGGGACCGGGGATCGTAGGTGTTTTTGTGCGTTTAGGGGCGCCGCCATGTTTTGGCTGCAGACCCTAATCCAGCGGTTATAACCTTGCGGGTCTCAGGATGGCGTTGCGCTGGGTAAGCTTTTTGGTGTTGGGGAAAAAACATGTCGATCGCAAGCTACGACGCAGTTGATGCCCAAGGTCAGATGGGGACCGTCTGGGGCAGGGCCTGCGCCGCGCTCAAGGCGGAGTTGGGTGATGCGGCTTATAGTTCGTGGCTTTCACTCGCCGCTTTGCGCCAAAACAGCAATGGCGGGCTGGTGCTTGTTACCCCAACCGGGATTGCAAAGGATTGGATCCGCCGAAATGCCTGGCACCGTATTTCTGAGCTTTGGGCTCTAAACGACCCCGAAGGCCGCAAGATCGATCTTAAGTCGCGGGCTGAGTTTGAGGCGGGCGCTGCATCGTCCACAATGACCGATGCGGAGCGTATCGCCGTAGCCGTTCCGATGTCGTCTGACTCCCCCAGCCTTGTCCCGATGGCCAGTGCAGCGGCATCTTCCGAGCCTTCTCGGACCCCCAGATCCCTGGGCCTGCAAGAGCGGTTCACGTTTGACACTTTTGTTCCCGGACCGGCCAACGAATTTGCCCTGGCGGTTGCCCGCCGCGTTTCCTCCTGGGCCGACGGCCACTTCAACCCTGTCCTGATCCATGGCCCATATGGGTTTGGCAAGACCCACCTTTTGAATGCCATTGCCTGGGAAGCTATGCGCTCGGCACCGGACAAGCGCGTGGTCTATCTGACCGCCGAGCGGTTCTTGTCGACCTTTGTCCGGGCGGTCATGGATAAGCATACCGCAGCCTTCAAAGACGATCTGCGCGCGGCGGACCTGCTCTTGATCGATGATGTGCATTTTGTCGGCGGCAAGCAGTCCACCCAGGAAGAATTGTTCCATACGCTTACAGCGCTTGTAGAAGATGGACGGCGGGTTGTCTTCTCATCGGACCGCGCGCCCGCAGCCCTGGACGAATTGGACGGCCGTCTTCGCTCCCACCTTCAGGCGGGCCTGGTTTGCGGGATAGAACCGGCGGACCGTACACTGCGCCTGGGAATCTTGGAAAAAAAGCTCGACATGCTAGGTCGTCAACAGGGCGTGGTGGGCATGACCGCGCGACCCGAAGTCCTGCAATTCCTCGCTGACCGGTTTACTGAAAGCGTGCGCGAGCTTGAGGGCGCGCTTAATACCTTAGTTGCCCGCATGGGCGAGGGCGTAAGCCGCCTGACCCTGGATGAGGCCCAGGCGATATTGCGGCCGCATCTGCGCGGCGGCGAAAAGCGCATCACGATTGACGATATTCAAAAGGCCGCATCTGAGCATTTTGGCCTCAAACAGGCCGATCTGATTTCTGAGCGCCGTAATCGCTCGATCGCGCGGCCGCGGCAGGCGGCTATGTGGCTGGCCAAGCAGCTGACCACAAGGTCCTTACCCGATATTGGTCGCCGGTTTGGTGGCCGCGATCATACGACGGTCCTGCACGCCGTTCGCCGGATCGAGGCCTTGCGGGCCGATGATCCGCAACTGGTTCGAGATCTTGAAGCCTTAACCCGCAAATTGCGGGGTTAATCGCCAAAAATCGCCAGCTTGGGCCTATGGCCAGAGCATTCGGGCAAGCATTTCGTAATCTATGCTAGGACCCCCTTCCCTAAGGTGGCATTTGCGCTAATCTCAGCATCCCTGTCGGCGGAATCGCTCGCGATTTGGCCAAGGCTGGGTTGGGGAACAGCTTAAGGCTAGATCGGCCTTTTGATCGGAAGACAAGATGAAGCTTACCATTGAACGGGCAGCATTGCTAAAGGCCCTTGGCCATGTGCAAAGCGTCGTCGAGCGGCGCAATACCATTCCCATCTTGTCCAATGTGCTCTTGTCGGCCGAACGCGGAACCCTGACCTTTTCGGCCACCGATCTGGATATGGAAATCACCGACGAGGCCGAGGCCCGGGTGGAAATTCCGGGTCAGATCACAGCCCCCGCCCACACACTTTATGAAATCGTCCGTAAATTGCCCGATGGGGCTGAAGTTGAGCTGAGCTTTGCCGGTGATGATCCGCGCCTTCAGGTCAGCGCCGGGCGCTCTCGGTTCAATCTGCCCGTCCTGCCGGCGGGTGACTTCCCGGTCATGTCGTCCGAGGGGCTAACCTCAAGGCTCGTCGTCGATACGGTCGATCTGATGCGCCTGATTGACAAGACCCGGTTTGCGATCTCGACCGAAGAAACCCGCTATTATCTGAACGGTCTATATCTGCACACGGTGGTCGATAACGGCATTACCAAGCTGCGGGCTGTCGCCACCGATGGCCACCGCCTGGCCCTGGCTGAAATGCTGGCCCCTGAAGGCGCCGCCGGTGCGCCGGGCGTAATTGTGCCGCGCAAGACGGTCCAAGAAGCGCGCCGCTTGCTCGAAGATGCAGGCGAAAGCGTTGAGCTGCACCTGTCGCCCGCCAAGGTGCGCTTTAGCTTTGGTCGCGCCGCCCTGACCTCCAAGGTGATTGACGGCTCCTTCCCCGATTATGCCCGGGTCATCCCTAAGGACAATAACCGCGTCCTGATGGTCGATAATGCCTTGTTTGCCGCTGCCGTTGACCGGGTGGCGACCATTTCGGCTGAGAAGTCGCGTTCGGTAAAAATGGCGGTCGAACCCGGGCGAATCATCCTGACCGTGCGCAATATGGAGGCCGGTCAGGGGGTCGAGGAACTGGAAGTCGATTATGACGGCGAGGGCTTTGAGATTGGGTTTAATGCCCGCTATCTGCTTGACGTCGCAGGGCAAATCCAGGAATCCAGCGCTGAGTTCCGCTTTGCAGACCCCGCCTCCCCGACCCTGGTGCTTGATCCCGTCGATGACGGGGTGCGCTATGTGCTCATGCCGCTGCGGGTTTGATCGCCAGGCCTGATCCAATCTTGGCCCCTGCCGTGCCCGGCCAGATTCGCCGCCTGACCCTAACTGATTTTCGCTCTTATGAGCGTGCGAGCCTGAGCCTGCAGGGCGGCGCAGTCTATCTTTATGGCCCCAATGGTGCTGGCAAGACCAATATATTGGAGGCGGTGTCGCTTTTGTCGCCGGGCCGGGGTCTGCGCCAGGCCCCGATTGCCGAGATGGGGCGGCGTCTGCCGGGTGAGGCGCTGGGCAGAGCCTGGAGCGTGGCGGCCAGCCTGACCAGCAACGATGACGATATCCAGCTGGGCACCGGCATTGAGCGGTCAGGCGCGAGCCGCCGTCTGGTGCGCCTGGATAGCCAGACTGTGCCGCCGGGCCGGATGACGGATCTGGTGCGGCTGGTCTGGCTAACGCCGCAGCAGGATCGATTGTTTCTCGAAGGCGCCTCCGATCGCCGCCGGTTTTTCGACCGGCTGGTGCATGCGGTGGAACCGGCCCATGCCGGTTTTGCTAGTGCCTATGAAAAGGCTCTGCGCGAGCGCATGCGCCTGCTGATCGATGCGCGCGACCAGGCCAATACCGCTGATCCAGCCTGGCTGAGCGCGCTCGAGGCCCAGATGGCGGCTTCGGGCGCCCAGCTGGCCAGTGCAAGGGCAAGAACCGTCCTGGCGCTCCAGGCCGAGATTGAGGCCCGCCAGGACCGGCCGTTTCCGCAAGCCGACCTCGCCCTAACCGGCGACTGGGAAGGATTAGCGCTGAAATCGGGCGATATTGCGCAGATTACGGAGCAATTGGCCCAGGCGCTTGCCGCCAGCCGCAGCCGCGATAGCGCGGCGGGCAGGGGCCTTGTTGGCCCCCATCGCGGCGATTTGGCGGTCAAGCACAGGCAAAAAGACCGCATGGCCGCCGAATGTTCGACCGGAGAGCAGAAGGCCTTGCTTTTAAACCTAGTTTTGGCACAGGCAGCGCGACTTTCTCGTACAGAGTCTGCACCGAATCCTGTATTACTTTTGGATGAGGTTGCGGCGCATCTGGACCCTGTCCGGCGGGCCGCGCTTTTTGACGAGATTGAGGCGCTGGGTCTGCAAGCCTTTCTAACCGGCACAGATGCGGCGCTGTTTTCTGACCTGAAAGGGCGGGCCCAGGGCGTTCATGTGGACGAGGGGTCCTTGACCACTTTGGAAGACTGATGACCGACGAATCCGATAACACGCCTAAACAGACCATTGCTGGCCAAAATGCAGAGGCCGATGCCCAGGCCGCCGATTATGGCGCGGAATCGATCAAGGTGCTCAAGGGCCTGGATGCGGTACGCAAGCGCCCGGGCATGTATATTGGCGACACGGATGACGGCTCTGGCCTGCATCACATGGTGTATGAGGTGGTTGATAATGCCATTGATGAGGCGCTGGGCGGCTATGCGACCAGGGTCGGCGTAACTCTCAATGCCGATGGCTCGGTCACGGTCACCGATGACGGGCGCGGCATCCCGACCGATATTCACGAGGGCGAAGGCGTTTCCGCCGCCGAAGTGATCATGACCCAGCTGCATGCCGGCGGCAAATTTGACCAGAACTCCTATAAGGTCTCGGGCGGTCTGCACGGGGTCGGGGTCTCGGTGGTTAATGCCTTGTCTGACTATTTGCTGCTCAAGATCTGGCGCGGCGGCAAGACCCATGACATGCGCTTTGAGCGCGGCGATACGGTTACCCCACTCAAGGTCACGGGCGATGCACCCAAACGCGAAGATGGCAGCTTCCTGACCGGCACCAGCGTCACCTTCAAGCCGTCCCTGACGACCTTTGCCACCATTGATTTTGATCGCAAGACCCTTGAGCACCGCCTGCGCGAGCTGGCCTTTTTGAATTCCGGCGTCTTTATCAAGTTCCAGGACCTGCGCGGGGCCGAGGCCTATGAGGAGGTCCTGCATTATGAGGGCGGGGTTGAGGCCTTTGTTCGGCATCTGGACAAGGCCAAGGCACCCCTGATCAAGACCCCCATCGTTATTCGCGGCCGCCGCGAAAAGGTCGAGATCGATCTCTCCCTCTGGTGGAATGACAGCTATCACGAGACCATGCTGTGCTTTACCAATAATATCCCCCAGCGCGATGGCGGCACGCATTTGGCCGCCTTCCGCGCGGCGCTTACCCGGGTGATCAGCAATTATGTTGAAAGCACGGGCCTGGCCAAGCGCGAAAAGGTCACCTTTACCGGCGAAGACGCCCGCGAAGGCTTAACCTGCGTCCTCTCGGTCAAGGTGCCGGATCCGAAATTCTCCAGCCAGACCAAGGACAAGCTGGTCTCGTCCGAGGTACGCCCCGCTGTCGAAGGCCTGGTCGGCGAAGGCATTGCCCAGTGGTTTGAAGAACACCCTACCGAGGCCAAGGCGATTGTCGCCAAGATCATAGAAGCCGCCTCCGCCCGTGAAGCGGCCCGCAAGGCGCGCGAACTGACCCGCCGCAAATCGGCGCTCGATATCACCTCCCTACCCGGCAAGCTGGCCGATTGTCAGGAACGCGATCCGGCCAAGTCCGAAATCTTTATTGTCGAGGGTGATAGCGCCGGTGGCTCGGCCAAACAGGCGCGCAATCGCGAAAACCAGGCCGTCCTGCCCCTGCGCGGTAAGATCTTGAATGTCGAGCGGGCGCGGTTTGACAAGATGCTGTCGTCCGAACAGATCGGCACCTTGATCACCGCCCTGGGCGCTGGGATTGGCCGCGATGATTTCGATATCGAAAAAATCCGCTACCATAAGATCGTCATCATGACCGATGCCGATGTCGATGGTGCCCATATCCGCACGCTTTTGCTGACCTTCTTTTACCGGCAAATGCCGCAGGTTCTGGAACGCGGCTATCTCTATATTGCCCAGCCGCCGCTCTATAAGGCTGCCAAGGGCAAGTCCTCGCGCTATCTGAAAGACGATGCCGAGATGGAGGCCTTCTTGATCGATGAGGGCGTCGATGGGGCGGTCTTGGAGCTGTCTTCGGGCGAGCGGCTGGCCGGTAATGACCTTTTAGCCCTAGTCCAGTCCTCGCGCATGGCTAGGGCCCATATTGAACGCCTGAGTGGCCGGGCCCCGGCCTTTGCCGTTGAGCAATCGGCCATTGCGGGCCTGTTTGGCGATGCCCCCGATCCGGCCAAGGCCGCCGCGCGGCTTGATCTCTATGCCGAGGAAGGCGATGGCCGCTGGACCGGCGAGGTCGGCGTGCCCAGCGGTTTTGTCTTTAGCCGCATTAAGCGCGGCGTCTCGGAGCGGGTGGTGCTGGACGATGTCCTGCTGCACGCCGCCGATGCTCGCCGCCTGGCCGAGCGGGGACCGGCGCTTGCTGATACCTTCCAGGGCGTTGGCACCTACCGGCGCAAGGACAAGACCACAACAGTCCGCGGGCCGCTGGACCTGATGAATGCCGTCCTCGATGCCGGGCGCAAGGGTCTATATATCCAGCGCTATAAGGGCCTGGGCGAAATGAACCCCGAACAGCTGTGGGAAACCACCCTGGACAAGGAGGTTCGCACCCTCTTGCAGGTCAAGGTCAATCATGTCGACGATGCCGATGACATGTTCAGCCGCCTGATGGGCGACCTCGTCGAACCCCGCCGCGAATTCATCCAGGACAATGCCCTGGATGCTGAGGTGGATGTTTAGGGGGCGTCTGGTTCTCCCCCACCTTGTCCGCGCCCTGAGCAGTGTTTAAGTAACGCGCACATTGCCTTGGCTTGTGGGCCGCAAGCCTAGAGAGATAAACCGCGTGAAAGACCCTGAATGACCCAGTCCGCGCCCGAGGCCAAGGCTTCGCCCTATAATCACCAGACGGTTTTGTGGGTAAAGCACTGGACCGATCGTCTGTTCAGCTTTGCCATTAGCCGCCCGCCGTCTTTAAGGTTTCGCTCGGGCGAATTCATCATGATTGGCCTGGCCCTAGAGCCCAAGCCGATCCTGCGCGCCTATTCGATTGCCAGCCCCGGCTTTGCCGACGAGATTGAGTTCTTATCGATCAAGGTGCCGGACGGGCCCCTGACCTCGCACCTGTTGAACATCAAACCCGGCGATGAGGTCTTGATGGGCAAAAAGCCGACCGGGACCCTGGTGCTCGATGCCTTAAAAAGCGGCAAGCGCCTGTTCTTAATCAGCACCGGCACCGGCGTGGCGCCTTTCTTGAGTGTCGCGCGCGACCCGGAAACCTATGAGCGGTTTGAACAGGTGATTGTCGTCCATACGGTCCGCGAGGTGGCGGAGCTGGCCTATCGCGACCTATTTGAAAAAGACATATTCGACGATGAACTGGTCGGAGACCAGGCGCGCCAGCAGCTGGTCTATTATCCAACCGTGACGCGCGAGCCATTTGAGCGCATGGGCCGGATAACCGATCGCGCCAAGAGCGGCGCGCTCTTTAAGGATCTGGGCCTTGATCGCACCCATTTTGACTCGGCTGAAGACCGGGCCATGATTTGTGGCAGCATGGCCATGATCAAGGATGTGGCGGCGCTTTTGGAAGCCGATGGCCTGGTCGAGGGCGCCAATTCCGAGCCCGGCGACTTTGTCATTGAACGGGCCTTTGTGGGTTAGGGTCAATGCGGGGCTGGGGATTTCCCGCTTGGTGTGGGTTTCATCCTCTTTCCCCGCGAAGGCGGGGATCCAGAAGATGAGTGACAGGTCGTGCGATAAGGTCTGGGTCCCCGCCTTCGCGGGGAAAGCGGAAGGGCGCGCGCACCCTCCTTGCTAAGCCTGTGGGCCCACCAGCATGTCCCCCTTTACCTTCATCCTCCTTCCCCGCGAAGGCGGGGATCCAGATGATGGACAACAG
This sequence comes from Caulobacteraceae bacterium, assembly GCA_044376615.1. GTDB lineage: Bacteria > Pseudomonadota > Alphaproteobacteria > Caulobacterales > Caulobacteraceae > CAISGS01. Next base: position 12,921 of record JBILKO010000012.1, on the reverse strand, counting down.
GCCGAGCGAAAGGGTCTGGGTCCCCGCCTTCGCGGGGAAGGTGGAGGGGGGCTCTCCGCTAAACCTAGTCCAGACCGCGCGCGACGGCCAGGACCGCCTCGCCATAGCGCTCTAACTTGCCCTGTCCAACGCCGCCGGTCTTGGCAAGGCTTGCCAGGCTGGTGGGCCTAGCCGCCGCAATATCGAGCAGGGTCTTGTCGTGGAAAATGACATAGGGCGGCACATGTTGGCGGCTGGCCTCACCCTTCCGCCAATTGCGTAGGGCCTCAAACAGCGGCCGGTCATGGACGGGCACTTCAAGCATGGCGCCCTTGCGTGGCCGGGCGGGACGGTCTTGCGCCTCGCTGGCCTGGCTCTGGCGGGTTAAGATCCGCCGCTCACCGCGATAGACGGCCCGCACGGCCTCGCCATCGCCAAGCCCGATCAAGGGGCGGCCATCATTAGGGTCTTCCTTAAGCAGGCCTTCAAACAAGAGCTGGTCCATCAGGTCGCGCCAGGCATTAGCGCTAAGGTCCTGACCAATACCAAAGGTCGACATGGCCACTTCCTGGCTATCGGGGTCCTTGGTCTTGCCGAGCAGATGGTCAATGGCCCGGCCACGGCCATAGCGTCCGCCTAGCCGGTGCACCGCCGATAGGGCCTTTTGCGCCGCCTCAGTCTGGTCGACGCCGAGCGGCGGCGATTGGCAAAGATCACAGACACCGCAAGGCTCCGCCACCGCCTCGCCAAAATAACGGCGCACCCCTGCTGCGCGGCAAGTCATGCCATCGAGCAAGGCATAGAGCTGGCGCAGCTTACGGGCCTGGACCTGTTTGACCTCAGGCTCCATATCGCGCCCGTCCAGGCGGCGCAGGGCCCAGGCCATGTCGGCCGAGCCATAGAGGGTAATGCCCTCGGCCGGATCGCCATCACGGCCGGCCCGGCCAATTTCTTGCCAATAGGCCTCGATTGAGGCGGGCGGATCGGCATGGATGACAAAGCGCACATCGGGCTTATCCACCCCCATGCCAAAGGCGATGGTCGCGACCATCACCGCCTCATCCTCGTCCATAAAGCGGTTTAGCCGCTCATGGCGCTGAGCCCGGTCAAGACCGGCATGATAGGCCAGGGCCGGTATGCCCTCGGCCACCAAGGCCTGGGCCAGCACCTCGGTGCTATCGCGCGAGCCCGAATAGACCACGCCTGCACGCCCGCGCCGGGCCTTGACCAGCTCGATGACGCGGGCATGGCCCCGGCCCCGCTTGCGTTCAGCGCTTAAAGCCAGTTCTGGCCGGGCGAAACTATCGACAAATTCAGCGGCCTCGCCGAGCTTGAGCTCAAGGCGAATATCATCGCGGGTACGGGCATCGGCGGTGGCGGTAACGGCTAGGCGCGGCACGCCTTCAAACAGCTCAGCCAGCCGGCCAAGCGTGCGGTATTCGGGGCGAAAATCATGGCCCCATTGGCTGACGCAGTGCGCCTCATCCACCGCGATCAGGGCAATCGGCAGGCGCACCAGGCGGTCCAGAGTGTGCGGCTGCATCAGGCCTTCGGGCGAGAGGTAAAGCAGGTCCAGCTTACCTGCCTCAATCTGGCTCCAGATGCGCGAGCGATCATCCAGGCTCGTATCCGAATCCAGCCGCTCGGCGGCCACGCCCGATTGCTGCAGGCCCGCAACCTGGTCCGCCATCAGGGCAATCAGGGGCGAAATGACCAGGCCAAGCCCTGGCCGTATCAGGCTGGGGATCTGATAGCACAGGCTCTTGCCACCGCCGGTGGGCAGGACGGCCAGGGCATTATGGCCGGCCAAGACCTGCTCAATCACCTTTGCCTGCAGGCCGCGAAAATCCTCATGGCCAAAGGTGCGGCGCAGGACCGCGCGCGCCTGATCTAGCCTGGGCAGATCATCGAAGGTTTGGGCAAGGGCGGGGCTTGGGCTCACCCCTTGTCTATGACCTGATCCGGCCTTCGGCGTCTAGAGCGCGCCTAGGCCAGTAACATGACCTTGCCGACATGGGCGCCGGATTCCAGATAAGCATGGGCGCTGGCGGCGTCTTCCAAACCAAAGGTCTTATCGACCACGGCCTTGACCTTGCCCGAGGCAATCCAGGGCCAGACCACGGCCTCGACGGCGGCGGCAAGCCTTGCCTTCTCATCGGCTGACCGGGGACGAAGGGTAGACCCCGTCACGACCAGGCGCTTTTGCATCAGGGCCATAATATTGAGCTCAACACTGGCTCCGGCCTGTGTGGCGATATGTACCAGCCGCCCACCGGTCTTTAAGCATTCCAGATTGCGGGCAAAAAAGGGCCCTGCGACCATGTCCAGCACGACATCGACGCCGCCAAACCCAAGGCTGGCGGCAACAAAGTCTTCGGCGCTGGAATCGATGGCCAGGTCTGCGCCCATGGCCTTGGCGGCGGCAGCCTTGTCTGCGCCCCTGGCTGTAGCAATCACCTTGGCCCGAGCGGCCTTGGCCATCTGGATCGCCATGACGCCAATGCCCGAGGTCGCGCCATGGACCAGCAAGGTCTCACCGGCCATTAAGGCTCCGTGCTCGAACACATTGGCATAGACGGTAAACACGGTCTCAGGCAGGGCAGCGGCCTGAACAAGGTCAAGTCCGGCCGGAATGGGCAGGGCATGACGCGCATCGACAGTGCAATACTGGGCATAACCACCGCCGCCGAGCAGGGCCGTGACCTTGTCCCCAAGTTTCCAGCGACTGACGCCGTCGCCAAGACCAACGACCTCGCCTGAGGCCTCAAGACCCAAAATGTCCGGCGCGCCAGGCGGCGGCGGGTAAAAGCCCATGCGTTGTAAGAGATCAGGCCGATTGACCCCGGCCGCGGCAACCTTGATCAGGATTTCACCCGAGCCAGGTGTTGGCATGGGCCTTTGTTCCGGCTTAAGCGCACTGGCCGGACCCTTGCCGCCCTCGATCACTATGGCGGTCATGTCTGTGCGACTCATGGATCGTCCCTAATGCTTGCCCAGGCCGGGCCTGGTATGTTCAATAGACTAGGTTTAGGACCTTAGCCAAGACGGAGACGGGCATGACTGATGACGCCGCTGACCCTCGGCCCACACGCGGCCAGGCCCTGACCGCGCTTTGCCGAGAAGATCTTGACCCCTATAGCCAGCAAGACCTGGCCGACCGGATTGAGGCCCTGCAGGGTGAGATTGCGCGGGTCCAGGCCCAGATCGCCAAGAAATCGTCGGTTCGCTCGTCCGCCGATGCGCTGTTTTCGTTTAAATCCTCTGGCGAGGCCGCGTCATGATCACCGAACAAAGGGCCGAGCGGGTTTGGGATTTTGCTCAGTCAGCCCTGTTTGACCGCACGTTTCGCGATGGTATGGCCCTGGTTGAGGAAACCTCGGCCTATCTGGATGGCCCTGGTCGCCAAGAGGCGCGGATGCTGTCACGCAATGCGGCGGTCAGCTATGCCTGCCAAAGCCTAGCCCTGACCACCAGCCTGATGCAGGCTGCATCCTGGCTCTTGGTGCAAAAGGCGGTCCGAGACGGCGATATGGACCCTGGTCAGGCCTGTCAGGATCATTTTAGGCTCAGCGATAGCCAGTGGCAGGCTCTGGCCCCGGCCTCAGATGACTTGCCCCAAAAACTGACCGCGCTTTTGGACCGCGCGGTGCGGCTTCATACCCAGCTGGTTCAGCTGGATGCACGCCTGTTTCTGGAATCTGCCCAAACACGCCAAGACCATCCGGTCCTGGCCCAGCAGGACCGTCTGCAAAAGCTGTTTGTCGTTGAGGCCTAGAGGCTGGCGCTGATTTCCAAGACCTCTTCGACGGTGCGCAGGCCAGGGCGCTGGGCATTGACCAGCACGCCCATATTGCCTGGAAGGTGCTTGTTATCCATCATCTTCTCATGTGCAGCCGGAATATCGTCCCAGCGGAAAACCTCTGACAGGCAAGGATCAATTCGGCGCTCAATGACCAGCTGATTGGCAGCAGAGGCCTGGGCCAGATTGGCAAAATGGCTGCCCTGGACCCGCTTTTGCCGCATCCAGAGGAAGCGCGCATCCATGGTCAGGTTAAAGCCGGACGTACCCGCACAGATCACCACCATGCCGCCGCGCTTAACCACAAAGACCGAGACCGGGAATGTGGCTTCGCCCGGATGTTCAAACACCATATCGACATCGCGATTGCCGGTAATCTGCCACAAGGCTTTGCCGAATTTTCGGGTCTCTTTCATATAGTCGGTAAATTCAGGCCCATTGACGGTCGGCAGCTGGCCCCAGCAATTGAAATCATTGCGGTTCAGAACGGCCTTGGCGCCCATGGACAAGACAAAATCGCGCTTGTCCTCGCTAGAGACCACGCCAATCGCATTGGCACCCGATACGGCGCAAAGCTGGGTGGCAAAGACGCCTAGCCCGCCCGATGCGCCCCAGACCAGGACATTATCGCCTGGGCGAATAACATGCGGGCGATGGCCAAACAGCATCCGGTAAGCGGTTGCCAGGGTCAGGGTATAGCAGGCGCTTTCTTCCCAGGTCAGGTGCTTGGGCCGCTGCATCAATTGGCGCGATTGCACCCGCGTGAACTGGGCAAAACTGCCATCGGGGGTCTCATAACCCCAGATGCGCTGAGACGTTGAAAACATCGGATCGCCGCCATTACATTCTTCGTCATCGCCATCGTCTTGATTGCAATGAATGACGACCTCATCACCAGGCTTCCAGCGCCGCACCTTGTCGCCGACCGCCCAGACCACACCCGAGGCATCAGAGCCGGCAATATGATAGGGCAGTTTATGGCCATCTAGGGGGCTGATCGGCTCGCCAAGCGCCGCCCAGACACCGTTATAATTGACCCCTGCGGCCATGACCAAGACCAGGACCTCGTCTTCGCCAATCTTGGGCGTTTCGACCACCTCGATCTGCATGGCCTTGGCCGGGCGGCCATGACGCTCCTTGCGGATCGCCCAGGCATGCATGCGGGCCGGGACATGATAGGCCGGCGGAATCTCGCCGATCTCATAGAGGTCCTTTAAGGGCAAGGCGGTAACGGCGGCTCTGGTCATGATTAGGTTCCGGTCAGGTCAAGCAAGGCTTGGACGGTCAAAACATTCCCAAAACGGGCCGCTTGATCTGGCATAGAGCAAGATTGTGCCTCGAGCTTGGAGATTTCTCAAATGTCCGGTCATTAAACTGAGACAAGGAAACCGGGCTGGCAAGAGGCTTTTTTGCAACGCAGCAGAAGAAATTGTGCAGTGCAGCCAAGCGCGTGGCTAGGGCAGGCCGATTAGACGGTGGCTTGCGAACCTGCCCCCGTCTATTAAAGTCCGGACAATTGCTAATTGGACCTGCCGCCATGACTCAAATGCCGTTCCAGCATAAGCCCGACGCACCCTGGATCATCCGCACCTATGCGGGTCATTCGACAGCGGAAAAGTCCAATGCCCTCTATCGCGCCAATCTGGCCAAGGGCCAGACGGGCCTATCGGTCGCCTTCGACCTGCCTACCCAGACCGGCTATGATCCCGACCATATCCTGGCGCGCGGTGAGGTCGGCAAGGTGGGTGTGCCGGTCAGCCATATGGGCGATATGCGCGCCCTGTTTGATCAGATCCCGCTGGATCAGATGAATACCTCTATGACCATTAATGCCACGGCGGCCTGGCTTCTGTCGCTTTATGTCGGTCTTGCCCAGGAGCAGGGCGTCTCGTCGAAGGCCTTGCAGGGCACGACCCAGAACGATCTGATGAAGGAATACCTATCGCGCGGCACCTATATTTACCCGCCCGCGCCCTCGATGCGGATCATTAGCGACATGGTCGCCTGGACCTATGTCGAGACGCCCAAATGGAACCCGACCAATATCTGCTCCTATCACCTGCAAGAGGCCGGGGCGACGCCGGAGCAGGAACTGGCCTATGCCCTGGCGACGGCCGTGGCGGTGCTCGATGCCGTCAAGGCCGGTGGCCAGGTGCCGGAAGCGGATTTCTCCGTCGTGGTTTCGCGCATCAGCTTTTTCGTCAATGCCGGCGTGCGGTTCGTTACCGAGCTTTGCAAGATGCGCGCCTTTACAGAGCTTTGGGACGAGCTCTTGCAGCAACGCTATGGCATTAGCGATGCCAAGGCGCGGCGGTTTCGTTATGGCGTCCAGGTCAATTCGCTGGGCCTGACCGAACAGCAGCCTGAAAACAATGTCTATCGAATCCTGATCGAGGCCCTGGCCGTGACCCTGTCCAAGGATGCCCGTTGCCGGGCCTTGCAATTGCCAGCCTGGAATGAGGCGTTGGGCCTGCCGCGTCCCTGGGACCAGCAATGGTCCTTGCGCATGCAGCAGATCTTGGCCTTTGAAACCGACCTTTTGGAATATGAAGACCTATTCGACGGCTCACACGTAGTGGCGGCCAAGGTCGCAGCCCTCAAGGCCGAGGCTGTGAGTGAGCTCGCTAAGATCGATTCCATGGGCGGGGCGGCCGCGGCGATCGACTATATGAAGGCCGAACTGGTCGGCTCCAATGCCGCCCGGGTGCGCGGGGTCGAGACGGGCGGCCTGACCGTCGTCGGGGTCAATCGCTATACCGAAACCGAGGCCTCGCCCCTTTCGGCCGGCGAAGGCGCGATTGAGACGGTGGATCCAAGGCTCGAGGCCGAGGTGATTGGCCGCTTAAAACAGTGGAAATCTGATCGTGACGCTAAGGCGGCGACGGCGGCCTTGAGCACGCTTGAATCGGCGGCCAAGGAGGGGCGCAATCTCATGCCCGCCTCGCTCCAGGCGGCTAAGGCAGGCGTCACGACCGGCGAATGGGCAGACGCCCTTCGCGGCGTGTTTGGCGAGTATCGCGGTCCAACCGGCTTGGCCGTGGTGGTCAGCCGCACCGAGGATGCTGATGAGGCTGAGGTCCGGGCCGAGGTCGAACGCGTTAGCCAGGCCCTGGGTGAGACCTTGCGGTTCCTGGTTGGTAAGCCCGGCCTCGACGGCCATTCCAATGGCGCCGAACAGATCGCCACCCGCGCCCGCGCCGTCGGGATGGAGGTGTTTTATGACGGCATTCGCTCGACCCCAGCCGAGATCGTGCAAAGGGCCAAGGCAACCCGTGCGCATGTGGTTGGCCTATCCATCCTGTCCGGCTCGCATCTGGATCTCGTGCAAGAAGTCGTGCGCCTGATGCGGCTTGAGGGCCTGGAGCATGTGCCGGTGATTGTTGGCGGCATTATTCCGCCGCAAGATGCCCTAGTGCTGAAACAGATGGGCGTGCGACGCGTCTATACGCCCAAGGATTTCAAGATCACCCCCATGATGGGCGATGTCGCCCGAACGGCCCTTGCCGCCGTTTCTGAGGCAAGGGCCTAGGCCGCCTTGCCTTGACCCGGTCAGGGGCAAAAGCCATTGTGGGCCAAGCAAAAGAACCAAAAAGGCGTTTGGCAAGATTGATATCCTGGTCTGTAATGCCGCCTCCAATCCCTATTACGGCCCTATGGCGGGGATTGAGGATGATCAGTTCCGCAAGATCTTGGAAAACAATGTCATTGCCAATCACTGGATGGTCCAGATGGTGGCGCCAGAAATGGTCGCCCGCAAGGATGGGGCGATCATTATTGTCTCCTCGATTGGCGGCCTGCGCGGCTCCCCGGTGATTGGGGCCTATAATATTTCCAAGGCCGCAGACTTTCAGCTGGCGCGCAATCTGGCGGTCGATCTGGGCCCCGATAATGTCCGGGTCAATTGTATTGCACCCGGCCTTATCAAGACCGATTTCGCCAAGGCCTTGTGGGATAATCCCGATACCTTGAAGCGCGCGACCAGCGGCAGCCCCTTGCGCCGGATCGGCGAGGCCAATGAGATTGCGGGTGCAGCCGTGTTCCTCGCCTCCGCCGCTGGGACCTTTATGACCGGTCAGGCCATTGTCATTGATGGCGGCGCGACGATTGCTTAGGGCCAATGCCTAGACCGCATAGGCGCGCAGCACGTCCAGGGTAACAATGGCCAGGGTCTCCTCATGGGTGGCTTCTAAGACCACGCCTGGGGCGGCCCCGGCATCCAGGGCCTCTTTCCAGCGCGGCGCACACAGGCACCATCGGTCGCCCGGCTTTAGCCCTGGAAAATTGAAGTCTGGCCTGGGCGTCGTTAGGTCATTGCCGACCGAGCGGCTAAAGGCCAGAAATTCCGCCGTCATGACCGCGCAAACCGTGTGTAGGCCGGTATCGTCTGGGCCGGTCTCACAACAGCCATTGCGGTAAAAGCCGGTCAGGGGCGCATTGGAACAGGGCATTAGCTCCTGGCCCAAAACATTGCGCGAGGTCTCGTCATAACGGATGGTCATGAGCCCCATATTAGAGTTTATGACGGCCAAAGTCAGCGTATGATTGCACAAACCTTTTGGAGTTTTTCATGACCGCCAGCCCTGGCCTTGCTCGGCCGCGCCGCAGCGCGCTTTATATGCCCGCCTCTAATGCCAAGGCGATCGATAAGGCCAGGACCCTGCCCAGCGATGTCGTGATCCTGGACCTGGAAGACGCGGTTGCGCCCGAAGCCAAGGCTGCGGCGCGCGAGCAGGCGGTGGCGGCGGTCAAGGCGGGCGGCTTTGGGCGGCGCGAGATCGTAATCCGCTGTAATGGCCTCGATACGCCCTGGGGGGCTGAGGACCTTGCGGCAGCGGCGTCTGTGGGTCCCGATGCGATCCTGGTGCCCAAGGTCAATGATGCGGCCGGTGTCCAGGCCTATGACAAGGCCATTGCCAGCGCGCCCAAGTCCACAGCGCTTTGGGCCATGATCGAGACGGCGGCCAGCCTGTTTAACTTAAGAGAGATTGCTGCGGCGCGGGCTTCCACCCGTCTCAGTGCCTGGGTTATGGGCACCAATGACCTGGCCAAGGAAATGCGGCTGCGGCAAACGCCCGATCGCGCGCCGTTTTATGCGGCCTTGTCACTATCCGTGGCCGCCGCCCGAATGCATGGCCTAACCATATTGGACGGGGTCTATAATGATATCGATAATGAGCCTGGCCTGACCGCGATCTGTGAGCAGGGCGTGGATTTTGGTTTTGATGGCAAGACCTTGATCCACCCCAAACAGGTCGAGATCTGCAACCGGGTGTTCTCACCGTCTGAAGCTGAGGTCAACTGGGCCAAGGCCGTGATCGCCGCCTTTGCCTTGCCGGAAAACCAGAATAAGGGCGCAATCCGGGTTGAGGGGCGCATGGCCGAACTGCTGCATTTGTCGCAAGCGGTGCAATTGGTGGCGGTGGCTAAGGCGATTGCGGCGGCGGATGCGGCATAAGCGCGGTCATTGGGGCCTTGCCCTTGGGCTTTGGGCCATGCCGATGGCGGTCGTGGCCCAAGGCCCTGCGCCTGCTGCTCAGCCGCCCTTGAGCTCTATAGATCAGGCCCTGGACATAAAGATCCTCGCCGACCAACGCGCCGCCCAGGCCAGTAAGGGGCCGCTGGACGGGGCCTGGCAGCTCAAGGCTGCTGATGGCACGGGGCTTTATGTGTTCCTATTGTCTGACACGCTTGATGCACCAGTCGAGGGGGCCTGGCGTGATCTCAGCCGCAGCCTGACCGTGACCAGCTCGGGCTTTATCTCCGAAATTCACCGCGACTCCGAGGTTCTGACCTTAAGGTTTTTTCCCCATACCGAGACCCGTTCTATCCTGGTCTGGCTGCAAGCAGATGATCAGGGCGGGTGGCGCGGATCGCTAACCGATGAGGCAGGCCGCAAACAACCGGTCAGTCTGGTCCGGGAACCGGCTGCGCCAGCGCCATAAGCGCCGACTGGGCGGTGGTGATGGCGAGGGCGCGGTCGGCCGCGGCATAGGGAATTGCTACGCCTTGGCCCCACACAGGTCCTGGCCAGGCGAAATCCCCTTTGCACCGTCCGACGACATGGCCGTGTAATTGCGCCGTAACATTGCCAAGGGCGCCAAAATTCAGCTTATCGATTGGCCGCCCCAGGGCCTGCCCTATGGCCCGCACGGCCTGGCCACACACAGTGACCTCTTCAATGAACCGGGCCCGGTCTTGCGCGGACAGGTCCTCTAGCTCGACCAGGCCGTCCTGCTGCGGGATCAAGACTAGCCAGGCACAGCGCGCATCGTCCTGCAGGCGCACATGGCACAGCCCAAGATCGCCAACCGCATGGGATGTGGCGATAAAGGCTGGATCCAAGATTAGGCTGGTCCGCATAGCGCCTTAAGCCCGGCGCGGCACGGCGGCCCAATAATCAAAATCGAGGATGACGCTGGCCGGATAGGCCCCTGCCGCGTCCTTGTCTGGAAAATCGCCGCAAGGCTGATCCTTGGTCGCCACCAAGCGCAGGCGCAGCGCGCCCATATCGGGGTGACCGGCCAGCTCGGCCTTATCCAGCACCTGGCTCCAGGCAAAAATGGTGGCCCCGGCAAAATAGGGTGCGACGTGACGCCCGCCATTTATGCCAAGGATCAGGCCAGCATTTTCCAGGCCATTAAACGACAGGGCCTTGGCGGTTGAGATCACCACCCCGCCATAGACCAGCCGCCGCCCGGTCGGGTCCTTGGCGCGCTCATACTGGTTGAAATGGACCTTGGCGGTGTTTTGATAGAGCCGGGTTGCCATCTGGTGCTCGGCCTCTTCGACCACCATGCCGTCAATATGATCGATCTTTTCGCCGATCGCATAATCGTCAAAGGCGTGATGCGAACCGGCTAGGCCATAGTCATAGTTTTGAAAACTAAGGCCGGCAGGCACGACCAGATCGCTGGCAGCGACATGATCGGATAGGCTTGGGACGGTTTGGTTCTCGATCACCGCAGCCTCATTGGCCTTACGCACCATGACCCAGCGCACATAGGTCAAGACTGCAACCCCGTTCTGATTAAGACCGGTGGTGCGGACATAGACAACGCCGGTCTTCTTGTTGGAGTTTTCTTTCAGGCCAAGGACTTCGCTGACCGCATGGACCGTATCGCCCGCATGGACCGGCGCTAAGAACCGGCCCTCGGCATAGCCCAGATTGGCCACCGCATTGAGTGAGATATCGGGCACGGTCTTGCCAAACACCATGTGAAAGACCAGCAGCGGATCGACCGGGCTTTGGCTAAGACCACTGTCCATCGCAAAACGATCGGAACTGAACAGGGCAAAGCGGGGGCCATAGAAGCTGGCATAGAGGGCAACATCTCCGGCTGTAATGGTGCGCGGCGTGGCATGGGTCAGGACCTGGCCAAGACGAAAATCTTCGAAATAGTGGCCGGGATTGGTCTTGGTCATAACTGCCTCTGAAATCGCGCCGTGCCCTATGGGGCCGAATTTGGCTATTTCCTAACCCTTCGGTTACACGCCGTCCATTATGATCCTGATGCGCGCAGTCTTGCGAAGCTCGTCATCCGGGTCTAGATCGCTGCGGACACATTCGATTAACCATCCATTCTGGAGACGCTTACCATGGCGCGAGCGAAGATTGCCCTTATTGGTGCCGGTATGATCGGCGGAACCCTGGCCCATATCGCCGCGCGCGAAGAGCTGGGCGATGTCATCCTGTTCGATATTGCCGAGGGCACCCCCCAGGGCAAGGCTCTGGATATTGCCGAGGCTAGCGCTGTGTTTGGCAAGGATAGCGCTTTGAAGGGCGCCAATGCCTATGCCGATATTGCTGGCGCCGATGTCTGTATCGTCACCGCCGGCGTGCCGCGTAAGCCCGGCATGAGCCGCGACGATCTTTTGGGCATCAATCTAAAGGTCATGAAGGCCGTGGGCGAGGGCATTAAGGCCCATGCGCCAAACGCCTTTGTCATCTGCATCACCAATCCATTGGATGCCATGGTCTGGGCCTTACGCGAATTTTCGGGCCTGCCGCACAATAAGGTGGTGGGCATGGCCGGCGTGCTCGATAGCGCCCGCTTTGCCTATTTCCTGGCTGAAAAGACCGGTGTTTCGGTGCAGGATATTCATGCCTGGACGCTGGGCGGCCATGGCGATGACATGGTGCCCATGGTGCGCCATTCCACCGTCGGTGGCCTGCCCCTGCCCGACCTGGTCAAGCAGGGCTGGATGACCCAGGCCGAGCTGGACGCCATTGTTGAGCGCACCCGCAAGGGCGGCGGCGAGATTGTCGCCCTACTCAAGACCGGCTCGGCCTTTTATGCGCCAGCCGAGAGCGCCATTGCCATGGCTACGTCCTTCCTGAAGGACAAGAAGCGGGTCCTGCCCTGCGCCGCCTATCTGACCGGCCAATATGGTCTGAAAGACCTCTATGTCGGCGTGCCGGTGGTGATTGGTAAGGACGGGGCCGAGCGCATTGTTGAGTTCGAAACCAATGACGCCGAAAAGGCCATGTTTGCCGCCTCGGTCGCCTCGGTCCAGGGCCTGATCGCGGCCTGTAAAGAGATTGAGCCGTCTCTGGCCTAATCCCGTAAGATCGTTTTAGACTAGGGGCCGCCGGAGCGATCTGGCGGCCCTTTGTCTGTTTGGGGAAGTTACCTGATGACCCACAATCTTGGACCGACCTTAGAGACCGAGCGCCTGATCCTGCGCCCGCCCTTGCCGGAGGATTTTGAGCCTTGCGCGCATCTGATGGCGCACGAAGCGACGGCGCAATATATCGGTGGTGTTCAGCCTAGAGCCGTGGCCTGGCGCGGCTTTTTGAGTGTCGCCGGAGCCTGGTCCATGCAGGGTTTTTCCTTCTTTACCGTCGTCGAAAAGGCCACCGGCCAGTGGGTTGGCCGGGTCGGCCCCTGGTATCCAGAAGGCTGGCCCGGCACTGAGGTCGGCTGGAGCGTTGGCTCGGCCTTTCAAGGCAAGGGCTATGCGACGGAGGCTGCGGCGGCGGCCATAGATTGGGCCTTTGATCATCTTGGCTGGAGTGAGGTCATCCACTGTATCCATCCAGACAATATCGCCTCCCAGGCCGTGGCCACGCGGTTGGGTTCTGTTAATCAAGGCCCAGGTCAGATGCCACCGCCGCATGAGGCCTCGCCGATCGATATCTGGGG
>JBILKO010000142.1:0-5114 GCA_044376615.1 Caulobacteraceae bacterium | reverse complement strand
GCTCGGGATTTGCTCAGGTGCCTTCACAGGAGCCGCCAACCCGCTCGCGGCTTTTGGCATCAATATCCCAGTCAGTGATGGTATCCCGGTAAACCTCAAGGGCAAGGAATTGCCGAACTCGCCTAAGGCGACCATCTCAGTTGGTGCTCAATACACTTGGAACCTGCCAAGCGGTTGGGAAGCGACCCTACGCGGTGACTATTACCACCAGGGCGAAACTTATTCGCGGATATACAACACCTTTGCGGATCGGATTAATGCCTGGGAGAACGTCAATGCGACGCTCCAAGTCGTCAATTCGGGCATGGGTCTTCAGGTCGAAGCCTATGTAAAGAACCTGCTTGATGATGAGCCGCTAACGGACCTTTACCTGACCGACGACTCTTCGGGCCTGTTCCAGAACGGCTTTATTCTTGAGCCTCGGACCTTCGGTATCAGCGTCCAAAAGTCGTTCTAAGCGACAAGCTGAAACACAAAGACTGGGCCGGTGGATCACTCCATCGGCCCTTTTTGTTTTGTCGCTGAGCGACCAAGGGATTTGAAGCGCCAAGCTGGCGATCGCTCGAAGATTTTGATGAGGAAAGCCTGGGGCGATAGTGGTGGCTGGAGGCGGGATCGAACCGCCGACCTGTGGGTTATGAATCCACCGCTCTAACCATCTGAGCTACCCAGCCATGGGTATCGCCAAGCGAGGCATGGCTTATAGGGGTTGAAGCGGCCCGCTTCAAGGCCAAGATTTGCCGATATTTCCGCAAGAATTACGCCATCCCGGCTAGCCAGGCCTTGGGGTCGAGCGCGGTTGCCGGTAGGGTTCGGCCATGAGCGTGCTTCATCTGCTGGGCTCGTCTGCCGATGGCGGGGCGGAGACCTATTATAGCGACCTGGTTAAAGCCCTGAGCCTATCTGGGCTAAAACAGGGTACCGCGATTAGGGCTCACGCTGGGCGCGAGGCGACGCTTCAAGCCGCAGCCATTCCCACACGGGTTTTTGGCTTTGGTGGACCCCTAGATATCTTGACCCGGCCAAGGCTCCGGGCCTTGGCGCGGCGGGTAGATGCAAAGGTTCTAGTCGCCTGGATGAACCGAGCTGCGCGCCATACGCCCTCCGGTCCTTGGGCCCGGATCGGCCGACTGGGCGGCTATTATGACCTCAAGAATTATCGCGGCTTTGACGTTCTGGTTGGCAATACGCCTGACATAGCGCGCTGGATGGTCGCCGAGGGCTGGCCGTCTGACCGGGCTGTCTATATTCCCAACTTTGCTGAGACCGGAAGTGATCTGACGGTCGCGCGCGATACCCTAGATACGCCAAGCGGCGTGCCGCTGCTTCTGTCCATGGGCCGCCTGCACCAGGTCAAGGCCCATGATATCAGCCTAAAGGCCCTGCAAAAGCTTCCAGAGGCTTATCTCTGGATTGCGGGCACTGGGCCGTTGGAGGCGGCGCTGAAGGCTTTAGCGATGGACCTTGGCGTCAGCGACAGGGTACGGTTTCTAGGCTGGCGCGATGATGCCTCGGCGCTCTATCAAACTGCGGATGTGTGCCTGTTTCCATCGCGCTATGAGCCGCTAGGCAATGTTGTCATTCAGTGCTGGGCTCATGGCTTGCCAATAGTTGCAGCCGCGAGCCAGGGGCCATCCCAGTTGATCATACCAGGCACGGATGGTTTGCTGGTCCCGATCGATGACTCCGATGCCCTCGCCGACGGCGTCGCCCAGATCCTGAAGGATAAGGCGTTCTCAGCCCAACTGATTGCTAATGGCCTTGCTCATGTTCAGGCCGAGTTTTCCAAGGCCTCGGTGGTCGCGCGCTGGCGCAATCTGTTGGCCGAATGGGGAGAGCCCACATGTGCGGCATAGCCGGTCTGCTTGGTCATTTTGGACCCGATCGCTCGCCGATCGCGGCCATGATCCAATCGATCGCCCATCGCGGTCCAGATGGTATTCGCACCGCCTTTGGCCCAGGCTGGGCCCTGGCCCATGCGCGCCTATCCGTCATCGACCTTGAAGGTGGCTGGCAGCCGCTTCAACGCGACGATTTAACGGCCATCGGTAATGGCGAGATCTATAATTATAAGGAACTGGCCCGAGACCACGGCCTGACGGCGCACCTATCGACGGGCTCAGATTTCGAGCCCCTACTTCACCTGTTTGAACGCGAGGGTC
Source organism: Caulobacteraceae bacterium (assembly GCA_044376615.1). Taxonomy (GTDB): domain Bacteria; phylum Pseudomonadota; class Alphaproteobacteria; order Caulobacterales; family Caulobacteraceae; genus CAISGS01. Next base: position 2,952 of record JBILKO010000142.1, on the reverse strand, counting down.
CCCGCGCCTTTGATCGTCTGCGCGGCATGTATGCCCTTTGCCTGATTGCGCCGGATAAGGGCACCTGGCTGGTGCGTGATCCGTTTGGGATCAAACCGCTCTATTGGACACGGCGCGGACCAGGGCTGGCCTTCGCGTCGGAACCGCGCGCCCTATTGTTGGACGCGCGTCCCGGCATAGTGCCTGAACGTATCGAAGAGCTCTTGTGCCTCAACTATAGTCTGACTGATGGCACCGTATATGATGAGGTCCAACGGCTCGCGCCTGGTGCTGTTCAGCCCGTGAGTGATGGCCAGATTGGTCAGCCAACCTATCGCCCGGCCCTGCCGCCAAAGCCCGCCGTCTTCCCGCGTTGGGAAGAAGACCTGCTGCTAGCCCTCGACCGGATCCTCGAAGATAGTGTTAGTGTGCACCAACGCTCTGACGTGCCTTATGGCCTGTTCCTGTCCGGCGGTATTGATTCCGCGACGATCGCGACCGTGATGAGCCGTCTCAATGCCAGACCGGTTACGGCCTTTACCTGCGGCTTTGAATTGCCTGATGACGAGGCTTGGCAGGCGCGCGATGAACGCCGACAGGCCGAGCGCGTTGCCAAGGCCCTGAAACTCGACTGGCGCGAGGTAAGCTTTGATGAGGCCGACTTTTGGCGCATCTTGCCGCAAGTGGTCTGGGCCATGGATGACCCCACCAGCGACTATGCCAGCCTGCCGACCTACAGGTTGGCTGAGGCCGCCAAGGGTGACCTTACTGTCGTTCTGACGGGCGAAGGCGGGGACGAGCTGTTTGGCGGCTATGGTCGCTATCGCCGGGCCCTGAGACCTCGCTGGCTCGGTGGGCGGCCTGCGGAGCCGCAAATCCTAGCGCCGTTCTTAAAAGATCGCGGCGCGGGCGCTCTTGCCCGTTGGCGCGCGGCGGCCAAGGCACCCAAGGGCCTGAGCGCGCTGCAAAGCGCGCAATACGGCGATATTGTTACCTGGCTGCCCAATGACCTCCTGATCAAGCTTGACCGCTGCCTGATGGCCCATGGGCTGGAAGGCCGAACGCCATTTCTGGACCCCGCCGTTGCCGCCTTTGCCTTTCACCTGCCAGACCGGATGAAGGTGCGCGGCCGGATGGGCAAGTGGCTGTTGCGTCAATGGCTCGCAAGGCATTGCCCGGCCGCTGAGCCTTTCGCCAAGAAAAAGGGCTTTACGGTGCCGGTCGCGACCTGGATTGCGCCCTATGCCGCGGACTTGGGACCCAGGATTGCCCAGTGCGCTGGGATTGCTCAGGTCTGTGATCTTGAGGCCGTGCGCACGGTGTTTTCAGATGAACGGTATAGCGCGAGCCGCTGGCCGCTACTGTTTTATGCGCTCTGGTATGCGATTCATATTGAGGGCGAGGCGCCAATACAGGCCTTGAACGCGCTGCTTACGAGGCGTTAGGCGGCGGGCTTGTCGCCCATGGCCTTGGCAAGCAAGAGGTCGAGCATGGCTTCGTTTTCAAACTTGGCCCGCACCGGCCAGGGCGTGACCCTCAATCGCCAATGCATGGGCAAGCGGACCCAGTCCTTCTCGGTCGTGACCATGCCTGCGCCGAATAAGGCCGCGCGGCCGGCCAAGAAGGTCAAGGTCTCGTCATCATAAGGATCGTGATCGGGGAAGGGCGCAAAATCGACCAATTGGCAGCCGGCCTCGGTCAAGGCGCGTTCGACCTTCCAGGGCTTGCCGACGCCGGCAAAACCCAATTGTGGGCCACGCGGCGGCGGGGCAGGGGCTTCAATACGGGCGATCAGGACCGGTTTGTAGCCAAACAGGACCTTTAGCTCGTCATCAATCTTGCTCATGCCATGCGGCAAGAGCACGACCACAGCATCGGCGCGGGCCAGGCCTTTTTTTAGCGGCTCTCGCATCGGCCCGACAGGAAACACAGCCCCATCACCGAAGGGCCATTCCTGACCGCGCGTTTCGCCGTCCACGACTATGATCGACAGGGCCTTTTTGACCGATGGGTTTTGGTGGCCATCATCCATGACCACGACATCAGCGCCCGCTGCCTTGGCCGCCTTGGCCCCGGCCAGCCGGTCTTGTGCCACCCAAAACGGGAAATCCTGGGCGAGCATTAGGGGTTCATCCCCAACCATGGCCGCATCATGATTGTCGGGATCGACCTGAAGGGGGCCAACGGCCCGGCCGCCATGGCCCCGAGATAGTCCATGGGCCTTGATCTTGGCCTTGGTCAGGCGCAGCAGAATCTCGCGCACGACGGGCGTCTTACCGGCCCCGCCGAGAGTCAGATTGCCGACACAGATTACCGGAACGCCTGGATCACCCGGCTTGGCATGGCCAATGCGCCAGGCCGTGACACCCGCCCAGATCCAGGCCAGTGGCCATAAGACTAGCCGCAAATAGGGCGCGCCCTTGCGCACATACCACCAGCGCGGCGTTGAAAAACTCATGCGCTGGCACCGTGCTGAGACTTAGCTGGTAGGATGGGTATGAGGCTGTCCCAAAGACGGTCCAGGTCCTTAGCCTCACGCGCGCAATAATCCAGGGCCGCTGCCGCCATGGCCTCGCCCCGGGTCTGGTCTTGCCAGATGAGATTAAGCGCCTTCATGAGTTCGGCCTCATTGGCGACAAGCTGAACGCCGCCCATTTCCACCATATCCGCATAGACTTTCGAAAAGTTAAAGACCTGATTTCCAGAAAGGATAACGCAGCCTAACCTTCCAGGCTCAAGCGGGTTATGACCGCCAATGCCTGGCACCAAGGATCCTCCCATAATGGTTAGGTCCGCGAGCCGATAAAAAAGCCCCATTTCGCCAAGCGTGTCGGCAATATAGACCATTGTATCGGCGTTAATCGTTTGGGCTTGCGAGCGTCGCGCTACCTTTCCGATCGCAAGATTGTGAAGGCTGGCCTCTAGGCTGGGACCGCGGTCGGGATGGCGTGGGGCAAGGATCAGTACGGGGCT
>JBILKO010000062.1:0-14748 GCA_044376615.1 Caulobacteraceae bacterium | reverse complement strand
ATCAACCGCCTCAACCTCCATGGTCGCCTTGTCGGTCTCGATCTCGGCAATCACATCACCGGCCTTGACCACATCGCCCACCACCACATGCCACTTGGCAAGCGTGCCCTCCTCCATCGTCGGAGACAGGGCCGGCATCAAGATTTCAACAGACATGGGCGCTAGCTCACATAACAGACGGCGCGAACGGCCTGGACGATCTTGTCCGCCGTCGGCAGCGATAAGGCCTCAAGATTGGCCGCATAGGGCAAGGGCACATCCTCCTGGCAAACCCGCATCGGCGGGGCGTCCAGATGATCAAAGGCATGCTCGACAACCCGAGCCACGATTTCAGCGCCAACGCCCATGGAGCCCCAGCCTTCTTCAGCCGTGACCAGCCGATTGGTCTTGCGCACACTGGCCAAGATTGTGGCATGGTCCAGGGGTCGAAGGGTGCGAAGGTCGATCACCTCGGCCTCAATGCCTTCTTCCGCCAGGGTCTCGGCCGCTTTCAGCGCCATGCCGACCATACGCGAATGGGCGGTAATCGTCACATGGGTCCCAGCGCGACGGATCTTGGCCTTACCGATCGGCAGAACAAAATCATCAATCTGGGGTACATCAAATTCGGTGCCATAGAGCATTTCATGCTCTAGAAACACGACCGGATTGGGATCGCGGATCGCGGCCTTTAACAGACCCTTGGCATCAGCAGCGTCATAGGGTGCGATGACCTTCAGGCCCGGCACATGCGCATACCAGGACGAATAGTCTTGGCTGTGCTGGGCGCCGACCCGCGAAGCAGCGCCATTGGGTCCACGAAACACGATAGACGACTTGATCTGGCCGCCGGACATATAGAGCGTTTTGGCGGCCGAATTGATGATCTGGTCGATCGCCTGCATGGCAAAATTCCAGGTCATGAATTCGACAATGGGTTTTAGGCCAGCCATGGCCGCACCCACGCCGAGCCCGGCAAAGCCATGCTCGGTAATCGGCGTATCGATCACCCGGCGGCCACCAAATTCCTGTAAGAGCTCGCGGCTGACCTTATAGGCCCCTTGGTACTGGGCGACTTCCTCGCCCATCAGGAAGACCGCTTCATCGCGGCGCATTTCCTCGGCCATAGCATCGCGCAAGGCGTCGCGGACTGTTTGCTTGATGAAGATGGTGCCTTCGGGAAGGTCCGGATCGGCTAGGCCGGTGCTGGCCCCCTTCACCGCTTCGCGGTCCCCCTCCCCCAGAGGGGGAGGATTAGACGCTGTTAAATCTTCCCCCCTTGGGGGAAGTACCGGCGAAGCCGGGGAAGGGGGCGCGGCAGGCAAAGGCTTTGCCACCGCCTCACCCTCACCGGCCAACCGCGCAATCACCGTATTGACCTTGACCCCTTCGGTACCGGCAGGAACCAGCAAGGCCTCAACCACGCCCTCATCAACCGCCTCAACCTCCATGGTCGCCTTGTCAGTCTCGATCTCGGCAATCACATCGCCCGCCTTGACCGTATCGCCGACAGCGACATGCCATTTGGCAAGCGTGCCCTCTTCCATGGTCGGAGATAGGGCGGGCATTAAGATATCGACGCTCATTGGGCAGCCTCGAGATAAACATCAGTATAAAGCTCAGCCGGATCGGGCTCAGGCGAGGTGCGGGCAAATTCAGCCGCATCGGCAACAATGGCCTTGACCTCAGCATCAAAGGCTTTCAGCGCCGTCTCATCAGCCCAACCCTTGGTCTCCATGACCTCGCGCAAATGATCGATCGGATCGCGGGTCTTTTTGACCTCATCGACCTCTTCCTTGGTCCGGTACTTGGCCGGGTCGGACATGGAATGGCCGCGATAGCGGTAGGTCTTCATTTCGAGAATATAGGGGCCATTGCCCTCGCGCGCGAAGGCCGCCGCGCGGGCACCGGCTTCGCGCACCGCCTCAACATCCATGCCATCGACTTCTTCGCCGGGAATATTGAACGAGACGCCACGGCGATAGAGATGGGTTTCAGCCGAGGCGCGCTCAATACTGGTACCCATGGCATATTGATTGTTTTCAATCACATAGACGACCGGCAGCTTCCAGAGCGCGGCCATATTAAAGCTCTCATAGACCTGGCCCTGATTGGCCGCGCCATCGCCAAAATAGACAAAGGCGACATTGCCATTGGCCTTGTATTGATTGGCGAGCGCCAGACCGGTGCCGAGCGAGACCTGGGCCCCGACAATGCCGTGACCGCCAAAAAAGCCTGCCTCGGTCGAGAACATGTGCATGGACCCGCCCTTGCCGCGCGACGAGCCGCCGGAGCGTCCGGTCAATTCTGCCATGACCTCGCGCGGATCCATGCCCGCGGCGAGCATATGACCGTGATCGCGATAACCGGTAATGATCTGATCGCCCTTGATCTGAATCGATTGCATGCCAACGGCTATGGCTTCCTGGCCAATATAGAGGTGGCAAAAGCCGCCAATCAGACCCATGCCATAGAGCTGACCCGCCCGCTCTTCGAACCGGCGCAGCAAGAGCATGTCTCGATAGAATTTCAGCAACGCGTCCTTGCCCGACGATTTCGGACCTGGACTGGCAATCTTGCGCGCACGCGCCATCGGCGTCTCCCAAGGCTTGGCTTAAAGTGGCCAAAACGCATTCCAACCCCTTAAACGACCATCCTAGGTCGCAGGGTCCAGACGCACCACATAATCTCTCGGGTCAGAGAACCCAAGTAGAGATCGTGCACGTTCTTCAAGTAGATCGCGTGACAGGCTGGCATCGCGCAGCAAATGCGCCCGCGCCTCCAACTCTGCCCGTTCATTACGCAAGGCTTGCAGGGCTTGGGTCCGCTCGGCCAAGGTGGCACTGCGCCGTGACCAGGTCAAAAGCCCGCTTTCTCCAACCAGGGCATGGAAGGAAAAATAGACGATCAGGAAGAAGATCGCCGCCGTTCGCCAATAGGGACGCAATTGCGCAAACACCAGACTGCTCCAAGGTCCAAGGACCATAGGGCGAGCATAATCGCGGCCTTGGTTTAAGCAATGATTACGCGAGGCACAGGTTTTAGGCCTTATCGGCCCTTTAGCGCCGCGCGACCGGCATAGATGGCCTGATCGTCCAGTTCCTCGGCAATGCGCAGTAGCTGATTATATTTCGAAAGCCGATCCGAGCGGGCTAAGGACCCGGTCTTGATCTGTCCGCAATTGGTCGCCACGGCCAGATCGGCAATGGTCGAGTCCTCGGTCTCGCCCGACCGGTGCGACATGACAGACGTATAGCCGGCCCTGTGGGCCATATCGACGGCATCAAGGGTCTCAGACAAGGTGCCGATCTGATTGACCTTGATCAGGACCGAATTAGCCAGCCCTGCCTTGATGCCGTCAGCCAGGCGCAGCGGATTGGTCACGAACAGGTCATCCCCGACCAGTTGCACCTTGGACCCCAAGCGCTCGGTCAGGAGTTTCCAGCCTGCGAAGTCATCTTCGGCGCAGCCATCTTCGATACTGACAATCGGGAATCGCGCCGCAAGACCAGCCAGGTAATCGACCATGCCGCCTTGATCCAGCACCTTGCCCTCGCCGGTCAGGTGATAGCGGCCATCCTTGAAAAACTCGGTCGAGGCGACATCGAGGCCCAAAACAAAATCATCACCGACGCGGTAGCCCGCGCCCTCCCCCGCCTTAACGATAAAGGCCAGGGCATCTTCGGCTGAGGCCAGATTGGGGGCAAAACCGCCCTCATCGCCGACATTGGTATTGTGGCCCGCATCCTTCAATGCCTTTTTCAGGCCGTGAAAAATCTCCGCCCCCATGCGCAGAGCCTTGCCAAAGCTGGGCGCGCCGGTGGGTAGGATCATGAATTCTTGAATATCGATCGGGTTATCGGCATGGGCGCCGCCATTGATGATATTCATCATCGGCACTGGCAGGGTGCGGGCCGAGACTCCGCCCACATATTTGTAAAGCGGCAAGGCGGCACTGTCGGCAGCGGCCTTGGCCACAGCTAGCGACACGCCCAAGATCGCATTGGCCCCTAGACGGCTCTTGTTCGGCGTGCCGTCCAGATCAATCAATAGTTTGTCGATCCGGCGCTGATCCGCGGCATCCAGGCCTGACAGGGCATCAAAAATCTCGCCATTGACCGCCGCGACAGCCTTGAGCACGCCCTTGCCGCCATAGCGGGCCTTATCACCATCACGCAGCTCGACCGCCTCATGCGCGCCTGTTGAGGCACCCGACGGCACGGCGGCGCGGCCAGACGCGCCGTCCTCCAGAACCACATCCACCTCAATCGTCGGGTTGCCACGGCTGTCTAGGATTTCGCGGGCAAGAATATCGACAATCTCGGTCATTGGGGGCTCCTGGTTTTAAGGGCAATCAAATCGCAGCAAACAGAAAAACGGCGCGCAAGGCTTTACCTCACGCGCCGCCAATCGGGCAACCAAGGATATCGGCTAGGCAAGCGCCCGGCCGATAATGGTCTAAACTAGTCTGCCTTCGGCGTCAGAACCTGACGGCCATTATACATGCCGGTCTTTAGGTCGACGTGGTGCGGGCGGCGCAGCTCGCCGGTTTCCTTGTCTTCGACATAGGAATTAGCACCCAGCGCATGGTGCGAACGGCGCATACCAGCGCGGGAGGGCGATACTTTACGCTTAGGAACGGCCATGGAACTTGTCTCTTGCTCGCGGCATAAATGGGTCGAAGGACCAAGGCCCGTCGAATGAGCGGCGGTGTATGCCCTAAACCGTCGCCAAGTTCAAGTGAGGTGGGAAAACTCTATCAAACCAACCGGCTTTGAACCTTGGCCGCCTGTATAAAGCTGGCAAACAGGGGATGCGGCGCAAACGGGCGGGATTTGAGTTCGGGGTGGTATTGGACGCCGACAAACCAGGGATGGTCCTGACGCTCAACAATTTCGGGTAAGATGCCGTCAGGCGACAGTCCGGTGAATTTCAGGCCCGCGGCCTCAATCTGGTCGCGATAGGCAATATTGACCTCATAGCGGTGGCGGTGGCGCTCTTGAACCGTTGGGCCACCATAGATGTCGCTGACCTTTGAGCCAGGCGTAAGATGCGCCTCATAGGCCCCCAGCCGCATTGTGCCGCCTAGATCATCGCCCTCTTGCCGGATCTGGCGCTGATTGCCCTGGACCCATTCGGTCATGAGGCCAACAACGGGATTGGCGGTCGGGCCAAATTCGGTTGAGGAGGCGTCTTCGATCCTGGCGACATTACGCGCCGCCTCGATCACCGCCATCTGCATACCAAAACAAATGCCGAAATATGGAATCTGATGCTCGCGCGCGAACTGGGCTGCGCGGATCTTGCCCTCGGCCCCGCGTTCGCCAAAACCGCCCGGCACTAATATGCCGTGCACGCCCTCGAGCCGAGACGCTGGCGCACCGGCCTCGCCCTCAAAGGTCTCAGACTCGACCCAATCGAGCTGAACCTTAACATTATTTGCAACACCGCCGTGAACCAGGGCCTCTATCAAGGACTTATAGGCGTCTTTTAGCACCGTATATTTGCCAACCACGGCAATGGTGACCTCACCATCGGGATGGGTCATGGTGTTGGAAATCGAGGTCCAGCGGCTCAGGTCCGGCTCTGGCGCGGTGGGCATGCCAAAAACAGACAGGACCTCTGCATCCAGGCCCTGGGCGTGATAATCGAGCGGCACGGCATAGATGTTGGACGAATCCATGGCCTGGATCACGGCGGTTTCGCGCACATTACAGAAGAGGCCAATCTTGCGCTTTTCTTCGGGCGGGATCGGCTGTTCGCAACGGCAGAGCAATATGTCCGGCTGAATGCCGATTGAGCGCAATTCCTTGACCGAGTGCTGGGTCGGCTTGGTCTTCATCTCGCCAGCGGTCTTGATGAACGGCAAGAGTGTCAGGTGGACATAACAGGACTGGCCGCGCGGCAATTCCTGGCCCAGCTGGCGGATGGCCTCGAAAAACGGCAGGCCTTCAATATCGCCGACCGTACCGCCGATCTCAACCAAGACAAAATCCACCTCGCGGCCCGCCTCATCGACCGCAGGGGTCAAGACAAAGCGCTTAATCTCGTCTGTAACATGCGGAATGACCTGGACCGTGGCACCCAGATAATCGCCGCGCCGCTCTTTTTCCAAGATGGTCTGATAGATCCGGCCCGTGGTAATATTGTCGGCCTTGGTCGCTGATACGCCGGTAAAGCGCTCATAATGGCCAAGATCTAGATCGGTCTCAGCCCCGTCATCGGTCACAAACACCTCGCCATGCTGATAGGGCGACATGGTGCCAGGATCGACGTTTAGATAGGGATCAAGTTTGCGCAGGCGGACCGAAAAGCCGCGCGCTTGCAACAGCGCGCCAAGCGCGGCGGAGGCGAGGCCTTTTCCAAGCGAGGAAACCACGCCGCCAGTGATGAAAATATAGCGGGTCATGGGCACTCAGATTAGAGGTGATTCGGCAAAAGCTCTGAGCGGAATGACTCAAATAATAGCGAAAATCACTGACTCTTTGCGTCGGGCTTCTGAGCAGGGACCGCCGCGCTGGCCGGTGCCGTGGTTTCAGGTGCTGGACGCGGCACGGCGCGAACCTGCGGCGTCGGGGCCACCAGACCACTGGTCTGGGGCGCGGGCGCGACCGGTGCAGGCTCTGGCGTCAGCGGCTTGACGGCATTGAGATCAATCCCATCCACCTTGACCCGGTCGACAACCGAAGATGTGGCGCGGTCATGGCCAGCCAGCAAGGTCAGGACCAGGCTGAGCACAAAGAAGGTAATGCCAAGGATCCAGCTGGTCCGAGTCAAGAGATCGCCAGTGCCGCGTGACGACAAAACACCGCCGCCTGCGCCGCCGCCGCCCATGCCAAGCGCGCCGCCCTCGGACTGCTGCAGCAGGATCACGCCAACCAGGGCGATACAGACCAGAATATGGACGGTCAAAAGGAAGCCAAGCAACATGAACAATCGCGCCTTAAGGTTTGGGCCGTGAATTAAGCTGCCCCGTCTATCACTATGCGCCGCCGGACGCAAAGGCCTTGGAATGGTCGTCCCTGTCTAGGCCGCAGCGATAATGGGTAGAAAGTCGTCGGCTTTCAAGGATGCCCCGCCAACCAAGGCGCCGCCAACCTCTTGGATCGCTAGGATCTGGGCGGCATTGGCGGCCTTGACCGAGCCGCCGTAGAGAATGGGCACACCCCTGCCCGCCTCGCCTAGGGCCTGGACCAGGCCAGCGCGCAAGCCCCCATGCACCTCTGCAATTTCTTCTAGACTTGGGGTCAGTCCCGTGCCAATCGCCCAGACTGGTTCATAAGCGAGTGCAAACGCCGACAGCCCTAGGCCGTTGGGCAAGGACCCCACCAACTGCTGGGTTACAGTTGCCAAGGCCTGTCCGGCTTGCCTTTGTTCCAGGCTTTCCCCGACACAGATGATCGGCTCCAGGCCCGCGGCAATTGCAGCCCGGGCCTTGGCGGCGACTACGGCATCTGTTTCCCCATGCCCCGCTCTGCGCTCTGAGTGGCCGAGGATTACCAGGCTTGCGCCAGCATCGGCGAGCATGGCGGCGCTGACATCACCGGTAAAGGCACCGGATGCCTCGGGGCTACAGTCCTGACCACCAACCGCAACCGGTAAGCCCATCAAGGTCTGAGCCATGCGCTCAATCAAGGTGGCAGGCGCGCACAAGGCGACCCGCGCGCCATATACGCCCTGCTCAATGGTGGCGCCAATAGCGCGGGCCTCGTCGAGGTCGCGGCCAAGACCATTCATCTTCCAATTTCCAGCAATGAGTGGCCGCGGCGCCATACTTGTTTCCTCCTCGTCGTTGATAATAGGCCTAGGGCAAGCGCGTACCCCTGTCCATAAACCACGATAAGCGGTGTTTTGCAGGCCACATTGATGACCAAGCCTTGCCCGACCTTGGTTGGCTCTACTATACGTCCTAACCGAAACACATTGGCCGCGAGTGGCCAGTCCTGCCCATCGCTTTGCAAAGGTCGACACCATTCATGCTTGAAGCCATACGTACCTTCGCCAAGTCCTGGATCGCCAAAGTCCTGATCGGCTTTCTGGTCGCTAGTTTTGCCATTTTTGGCATACAAGATGTTTTCAAGTCCAAGATCTCTGACGCGGTTGTAACCGCCGGCGGCCGCCAAATCTCGTCCGCTGATTTCAAGCGTATGTTCGATAATTACCGCAGCCAAGCCGAACAACGCGCGGGCCAACCGGTCAGTGTTGATGACGCGGTCAAGGCCGGCCTGGATACGCGCATCCTCAACGAGATCGCCGATAATGAATCCATGGCAGAGATCATTACCCGTTCGGGGATCAAGCCTTCCGACGAGATGGTGGTCAAAGAGATTCGCAAGACCACGGCCTTTTTCGATCCGATCACCGGTAAGTTCGACAAGACGGCCTATGCGCAAAAGCTAGCCGAGAACCAGCTAACCGAGGCCAAGTTCGAGGGTTATTTGCGCGATGAGCTGTCGCAAAGCCACTATGCTGCGGGCATTGTCGCTGGCCTGCGTGTACCGCGCCTCTACGGTGCCCTGGTCGCGGCCTATGGGCTTGAGACCCGCGATATCAGCTATATTGCCATCAGTCCGAACATGGTCCCACCCTTGGCACCCCCGACCGATGCGCAACTTCAGGCCTTTATGAAGGCCAATTCCAGCCAGCTTATGTTGCCGGAATTTCGTGCCGTGACCGTGGTGCGTTTCAGCGCCGCGGCTCTAGCCCCCAGCATGAGCGTCAATCCGGCCGATCTTGAAAAGCTCTATAATTTCAAGAAGGACTCGCTCTCAACGCCCGAAAAGCGGTCCTTTGTTCAGGTTCCGGCCAAGGATGCGACCATGGCCGGATTGATCGCCGCGCGCCTGTCCAAGCGCGAGGATCCATCCGCTGTTGCCAAGGCCTTTGGTTTTGAAGCCGTCGTCTATAATGACACCGCCAAGACGGCTGTCCCTGATCCCAAGATCGCTGAGGCCGCCTTTGCGCTTAAACCTGGCCAGGTCAGTGCGCCGGTTCAAGGCACCCTTGGCTTGGGCGTTGTGAGGCTGCTGTCGATTTCGCCGGGCCGGACCGTGACCCTGGCCGAGATCCGCCCGCAGCTGGAAGCCCAGCTACGCGGCGATGCAGCGGCGCAAAAAATCTATGACACGGTCCAAAAATATGAGGACGCCCATACGGGCGGCGCGAGCCTGACCGAGGCGGCGCAAAAGGCGGGTGTGGTGGCCGTTTCGCTGCCCCCTGTCAGTCAAAAGGGCACAGACCGTTTGGGTCAGCCTGTTCCTGGCGTATCGGAAAAGCTTCTGCGCGCCGCCTTTGGTCTGGCCGAGGGCGCTGAAAGCGATGTCGAGGACGAGTCCACGGGCGAGTATTATGCGGTCAAGGTCGATAAGATTATCGCCCCGGCCCTGCCCAATCTGAACGATATCCGTGTGCCCCTGGCCCGGGCCTGGATGAGCCAGGAAATGATGAAGCGCCTGACCGCCAAGGCCGAGCTTGTCACCGCCCGCATCAAGAAGGGCGAAAGCATTGAAGCGGTGGCCGCCTCGATCGGGGCCAAGGTCACCCGCCTGTCCAATCTGAACCGGTCCGAGGCGCAAAATATCCGCACCCTCTCGCCCGATATCCTGGGCAAGGCCTTTAGCGGCAAGCCGGGCGAGGTCTTTACCGGCCCCGATGTCCAGTTCGGGGTGGTGGTTGCCAAACTCAACAGTATCAAGCCAGGCAATCTGGCCCAGGCAGCGCGCATCGCCGAGGACCAGCGCCCTCAAATCACCATGCAGGTGTTTGAAGAAATCGGTCAATTGGGTCGCAAGGCCGCCCGCCTGGCGGTCAAGGCGCAGATCGACCAAAACCATGGCCGCCGGGCCCTGGGCCTAGAACCCCTCGATAGCCGCAAGGCCGTCGATGACACGGCCAAACCTGCGCCGGAAAAGGCCAAATGACCTATCTGCCGAGCACGGAGGCTTTTGAACGCATCTATGCCTCCGGCCAGGCGCAACTGGTCTGGACCCGGATCATTGATGATCTCGAAACCCCGGTTTCGGCCTATTTAAAGATCGGTCATGGCCGCACCTATGCCTTTCTTTATGAATCGGTCGAGGGCGGCACCTGGCGCGGGCGCTATTCGATTGTCGCCATGAAGCCAGACCTGGTCTGGCGCTGCCGCGGCAATCAGGCCGAGATTGCTGAGGGCGAGGCCGCGATTGCCGCTGAGACCTTTAAGGCCGAGCCGGGCGGCGCGCTTGACAGCCTGCGAGCCCTGGTGGCTCGCTCGCAATTTGACCTGCCCAAGGACCTGCCGCCCATGGTGTCGGGCCTGTTTGGCACGATAGGCTATGACATGGTGCGCCTGGCCGAGCACCTGCCCGATATCAATCCCGATGCCCTGGACCTGCCCGACGGGGTCATGATCCGGCCCCAGATCGTCGCCGTCTTCGATTCCATCGGTCAGGAGATCATCCTGGTCACGACGGTCCGCCCTAGCTTCCTGAGCGCGGCGGAGGCCCATTCCGCCGCCGTGCAAAGGCTAGAGGCCACGATTGCCGACCTGCGCCGTCCCCTGGCCCATCATGCCAACCGGCCAGCCTATGATCCGGGCGAATTTACCTCGCCGCTCAGCCGCGAGGCCTATAAGGCCATGGTCGAAAAGGCCAAGACCTATATCCGGGCGGGTGACATCTTCCAGGTGGTGCCGAGCCAGAGGTTCCGCGCGCCCTTTGCCCTGGACCCGTTTGCGTTTTACCGGGCGCTGCGGCGCATGAACCCCTCGCCCTATCTATTCTTCCTCAATTTCGGATCGTTTCAGCTGGCCGGGTCCAGCCCAGAAATCATGGTGCGGCTGCGCGACAATAAGATCACTATCCGCCCGATTGCCGGCACCCGCCCGCGCGGCAAGACGCCAGAAGAAGACTTAGCGCTCGAGCAAGACCTGCTGAACGATCCCAAGGAGCTGAGCGAGCACCTGATGCTGCTCGATCTGGGCCGCAATGATGTCGGCCGCGTCGCCATGTTGCAAAGGCCTGGCCAAAACGATCCTAGCCTGCAAAAGGCCAAGGCCGGTCCCAACGTCCGGGTCACCCAAAGCTTTGGCATAGAGCGCTATAGCCATGTCATGCACATTGTCTCCAATGTCGAGGGCGATGCACCCGACGGTATTGACCCCGTCGATGTGATCATGGCCGCCCTGCCCGCTGGCACCCTGTCTGGCGCGCCCAAGGTCCGGGCCATGGAGATTATTGACGAGCTGGAAAGCGAAAAGCGCAGCCTGGTCTATGCCGGGGCGGCGGGATATATTAGCGCGGGTGGCTCGGTCGATACATGCATCCTGCTACGCACGGCCCTGTTCAAGGACGGCATCATGTATGTCCAGGCCGGCGGCGGCGTTGTCGCCGACAGCGATTCGGATGCAGAATATGAAGAGACCCTGCACAAGTCCGCAGCCTTGCGGCGCGCGGCGGCGGAGGCTTGGCGGTTTAGTTAGCGGACCCCACGCTCTACCGAAATCGGCACCGTCACGGACGGCCTGGCCAGGATCACGGTCGCGGCAAACGTCAGGGCCGCGGCGGCTGCAAAGGTCGCGGCGGCGAGCATGGTCCAGGGGGTAATGGTCTTGGGCGGCGGTTGATTGAGCTGGCGAAGTTCGGCCAGGGCCTCTTCTAGGGTCTGGGTATCGACGGAACGGTCCAGCAAAATCTCGGACATGGGGCTCGACTCAAAAAACAACGCTGCAGCAAGACGTTGACAAAGATTTGGCCCCTTGCCTAGCCCATGGCGGCGGCTGATTTTAGGGCAAAGCCCTCATAGCCCTTGGCGGCGACATCATCGCATTTTTCGCGATAGAGCCCGACCCCGCCAATATAGGGCATAAACACCCGGGGCTTACCCGGAATATTGGCGCCCAGATACCAGGAGGCGGCCTGGACATGCAGGGTCATGCTGGCCACCTCATTGACATGATCAACCCAGGCATCCTGCGCCTCGGGGCTGGCCTCAATACTGACCAGTTGGCGGTTTTTCAGATGGGCGATGCAGTCGCTGATCCATTCGACATGCTGCTCGATCGAGACCATCATATTGGACAAGACTGAGGGGCTGCCGGGGCCGGTGACTGTAAAGAGGTTTGGAAAACCCGCGACCATCAGGCCCAAATAGGTGCGCGGCCCCGCTGCCCAGACATCCCTAAGCGCCTGGCCACCCTTGCCCTGTATATCGATCCGGCTCAGCGCCCCGGTCATGGCATCAAATCCAATGGCAAAGACAATGGCATCAACCGCAATCTCTTCGCCCCCGACCTGGACACCCTTGGCGGTGATGGACTCAATGGGGCTCTTATTGAGGTCAATCAGGGTGACATTGTCCCGGTTGAAGGTCTGGTAATAGCCGGTATCGACGCACAGACGCTTGGCCCCAAACGGATAGTCTTTCGGGATCAGGGCTTCGGCGACCTCGGGGTCCTTGACCATGGACCGGATCTTGTCGGCAACAAAGGCTGCGGCCGTGTCATTGGCGGCCTTATCTATGCCCATATCGGCAAAGGTTGCACCAATACAAAAGCCGCCCCTGGCCCAGCGTTCCTCATACCGCGCGTGACGCTCTTCGTCCGAGACCGACAGGGCCAGGATCTCAGTCGGGTCGGCGGCATAAATGCCCGAAGCCGAAGTCCTTTGCGCCTGGCGGCGGGCGGCGCGATTGGCGTTCCAGTCGGCGAGGACGGCAGGATCGAGCGGCGCATTATGGGCCGGGACGCTATAATTGGGGGTCCTTTGCAACACATAGACCTGGCTGGCCTGGGCGGCGATCTGGGGGATGGACTGGATGGCCGAGGAGCCGGTGCCAATCACCGCCACCCGCTTGCCGGTAAAATCGACGCCTTCATGCGGCCAGCGGCCGGTATGATAGGTCGGACCCTTGAACTGGTCCTGGCCGGGGAAATTCGGCTCATTGGGCACGGACAGACAGCCCGTAGCCATGATGCAATAGCGGGCCGTGGCGACTTCGCCATGATCAGTCTTGACGGTCCAAAGCGCGCTAGCCTCGTCATAAATCGCCGACTGGACGCGGGTATTAAGCTGGACATCGCGGCGCAGTTCAAACCGGTCAGCGACATGATTGATATAGCGCAGCAATTCGGGCTGGGTGGCATAGCGCTCGGTCCAGGCCCATTCGTCCTGCAGGGCCTCGTCGAACGAGTAGGAATATTCCTGGCTTTCGATATCGACCCGCGCGCCGGGATAGCGGTTCCAATACCAGGTCCCGCCGACGCCATCGCCCGCCTCATAGACGCGCGCGGTTAGGCCCAGCTGGCGCAGCTTATAGAGCATATAGAGGCCCGAAAATCCGGCCCCGACAATGACGGCGTCAAAGGATTGCTGATCGGCCTTGGCCATGGCGTCTCTCCCAGTACTGTTTTTTCATAGACTAGGCGGGTATGGCGGTCAGCGTCTAGCCCATGACCGTCTCAATCAGGACCTGACCGGCCAGGCCGGCATCGCGATGGACGTGAATCTCAGCATAGTCGGGCGATCCGGTGATCGCGGCCATGGCCTTAAAGGACGGATACATCATGATGGCGACCGAATCCCAGTTTTCCTCGACCTCGCCGATCAGGAGCCCGCGCACCGTGGCGCTAATGATCAGCTTGCCGCCCGCAGCCGCCACCAACTTGCTCATGGCCCGGCCATAGAGGGCATAGGCCGCCTGGCCGCTCAAGTCGGTTTCGCGGCCATCGGCATAGACCGCTTTGTCGCGAAATTTAAGCAAGTTGAGCATATAGATGGGCTGCCCGTCGTCGCGCTCTAGGGCCGCCATTTGCTGGTCACGGCTCGGGTTATGGGCATTGGCAATATGCATGGGCTGCGTCCTTCCTGTTTTTCGCAGTCTATGGGCCAATAGCCTGGCTTGGAAAGACGTTTGTTTTTCTGTTCATGACGCCGGGGTTGAACGGCCAATCAAACTTGCCAATTGGGACACGGCCCGGCATAGGGCAATAGCGTCCGACCCGTCTGCCCTGCCCCCGCTCAAGGCCAAGCCAGCCCATGTCCCAAAGCCCAGTGCCCCCGCAAATCCTACGCCCTGATCGGCCCGGCCCGATCCTGTTTGTCTGCGATCATGCCAGCAATGCCATTCCGGCGGTGCACGCCAATCTTGGCCTGACTGAGGAGCAAAGGCATGACCATATTGCCTGGGACCCCGGCGCTGCGGGCCTAACCCAAGGCCTTTCGGAGATCTTAGACAGCCCAGCCATATTGGCTCAAGCCTCACGCCTCCTGGCCGATTGTAACCGCCATCCAGACGATATTGATGCGATTGCGTCAATCAGCGAGGCGACCGTCATACCGGGCAATCAAGACCTCACACCCGTCGATATTGCCGCCCGGATCGCGGCCTATCACACGCCGTTTCATGATGCGATTGCCCAGACCAAGGCCCGCCTAGACCGCCAAATCCAGGCCATGGTGGCCCTGCACAGCTATGTGCCTGTGTTTCATGGCCAGAAAAGACCCTGGCATCTGGGCCTGGTCTATAATGCCGACCGCCGCATGGCCGATGCTGTGCGCCGCGAATTGTCCAAGGATTTGAGCCTAGTGATTGGCGATAATGAGCCCTATTCCGGCCAGGACAGGTTCTATTACACCCTCAATCGCCATGCCCAGGCCCATGGCCTGCCCTGTCTCATGATCGAAATTCGGAATGACCTGATCAAAACTGCGTCAGATCAGGCCGCTTGGGCCGCTCGCCTTGCCCCCATGCTCAAGTGTGCCCTTGACGATTTGACATAAACCCTTGCTCAAT
>JBILKO010000061.1:0-14761 GCA_044376615.1 Caulobacteraceae bacterium | reverse complement strand
CCAAGCGAAACAGCGGCTTCTTCCTCATCCACCCCCTGTTCCTGCATCAGCGGGATTAGCTCGCGGGCGACAAAGGGGAATGTAACAAACACGGTGGCCAGAATGATGCCTGGGACGGCGAAAATGATGCGAATATCATGCTCAATCAGCCACGGCCCGAACCAGCCCTGGGCCCCGAAAATCAGCACATAGATCAGGCCAGCCACGACGGGTGACACCGAGAACGGTAAGTCAATCAGGCTGATCAATAGGCTCTTGCCAGCAAAATCGTGCTTGGCGATGGCCCAGGCCGCGCAGACACCGAAGACGATGTTAAACGGCACTGCGATCGCAGCGGTTAAAAGGGTAAGCTTAATCGCGGCAATGGCATCGGGATTAGCTATGGCCTCTAAGGCAGGCGCAAGCCCCTTGCGCAGCGCCTCAGCGAACACAGAGACAAGCGGCAAGATCAAGACCAGCGCGAGAAAGCCTGCCACTAGGCACAGAACCAAGGCCTTGACCCATAGGGGGTCTTGCGTGGCGCTCTGCGGGGTCATGCGGACCGCCTCCGCGCCCAGGCCTGGACCACATTGATCACTAGAAGCATGGCAAACGAGGCGCTGAGCATAACCACGGCAATGGCGGCGGCAGCTTGATAATCAAACTGCTCAAGCTGGATCACGATCAAAAGCGGCGCGATCTCTGACTTATAGGGCATGTTACCAGCGATAAAGATCACCGAGCCATATTCGCCAACGCCCCGTGCAAAGGCCAAGGCAAAACCCGTCAGCCAGGCCGGCGCCAGCGCTGGCAAGATCACACGGCCAATAATGGAAAGCCGCCCGGCACCGAGGCTGGCCGCCGCCTCCTCGACATCCGCCGAGAGATCGTAAAGCACTGGCTCAAGCGTGCGGACCACAAACGGCAGGCCTATAAAGGTAAGTGCAATCACGACGCCCACGGGCGTATAGGCCGCCTTTATCCCAAGCTCGGCCAGATACTGTCCAACCCAGCCATTGGGGGCATAGAGCGCGGCCAAGGCTATGCCGGCCACGGCCGTCGGCAAAGCAAATGGCAGGTCAACCAGGGCATTAATGACCGGCTTGCCGAAAAACTCATAGCGCACCAAGGCCCAGGCCGTCAGCGCACCGAACACGGCATTGACGCTAGCGGCGATAAAAGCCGCGCCAAATGACAATTTATAGGCCGCCATAGCGCGGGGCGAAAACCCCGCGGCCCAAAAGCCAGCCGCATCAAGGCCGGATGCCTTTAAGATGACTGCGGTAAGGGGGATTAGAACAATGAGGGATAAAAGGCTTACCGTGACCCCAAGCGTGATCCCTAATCCGGGAATCGCTGACCGCCGCCGAAACGGCGATAATGGCTTGCGCAAGGGACGGCTGGCGGTCAGAGCGGTCATGGGTCCCAAGGCGCAGGGCTAAGGCAAAGCCGACAAACAGACAGACGCGCGGGACATGAGCAATCTCAACCTAGCCCCAATCAACCTATCCAGCGCGCTTATAATGACCCAGCCTCCAACCGAGCAATAGGCAAAAACTAAGGTCGCTAAGAGAAAAACACCTAACGCGCGACCAAAAATGCCCGGGGTTAGGATTGGTAGGCCGGGAGGGGATCGAACCCTCGACCATTCGATTAAAAGTCGAATGCTCTACCGCTGAGCTACCGGCCCGCCGTCAAGTGCACCGAGTCATAACGGCGCCCCTTTGAAGCGGCGCGGACCATAGGCGGGCAAGGCGTTGGCTGCAAGCCCGTTACGCCCTAGTCAGGCCACGATTTTGCGCTAAGGTCCTATTTATGAAACGGTTCTTCATCGCCCTTACCTTGAGTGCGGCCTTGACCAACCCCGCATGGGCGCAAACGGCCGATCGATCCGACGCCCCTGCCGCGCCAAAGGCTACTGATCAACAGACACCCGCGCCGGAGCCTATGAGCACCCATAAGGACACCTTATTGGACGCGGTCACCGCGCCGCTCGGTGACCTCAATCTGAACCAAGCGGCCATACCGCCTATTTTGCTTCAGGCCGAGACAGCCCCCTATGCGCCGCTGGCCAAACTAGATTGCCCGTCCATCGCTTATGCGATTGCGCCACTGGATGCGGTGCTGGGGGCTGATCTTGACACACCGCCCTCCCCGCTTAATCCAAGCCTGCTTGAACGCGGCAGTGTCCTGGCTGGCGACACCGCCATTAGCGCTGTGCGCAGCGGCACAGAAGGCCTGGTGCCATTTCGTAGCTGGGTGCGAAAGCTAACCGGCGCTGAGGCCCATAGCAAAAAAGTGCGCGCCGCCATTGCCGCTGGCGCGGTCCGTCGCGCTTATCTGAAAGGCCTCGGCCAAGCGATTGGGTGCGCGCCGCCAGCCGCACCCCTGCCAGTGAAATTGCCGAACAAAGCCAATCCCTAGGTATGGGTTAAGTTAGATATGAAGCGCCCGGCCATAGGCATCGAGCACGCTTTCATGCATGGCCTCGGACATTGTCGGATGCGGGAACACGGTCGCCATCAGCTCAGCTTCAGTCGCTTCTAGAGTCATCGCAATTGCGAAGCCCTGGATCATTTCCGTGACCTCGGCCCCAATCAGGTGCGCGCCAAGCAAGGCCCCGGTCCTGGCATCAAACACCGTTTTAACAAAGCCCTCGGTCTCGCCTGCCGCAATCGCCTTGCCATTGACCTTAAAGGGGAACCGCCCGACCCGGACCTCATGCCCAGCCGCCTTGGCCGCCGCCTCGGTCAGACCCACTGAGGCCACTTGGGGATTGGCATAAGTACAGCCGGGGATCGGCGCGGTGAGATTGGCGGGCTTTTCCCCCGCCAGATGCTCAACACAATGCACACCTTCATGGCTAGCCTTGTGCGCGAGCCATGGCGGTCCAGCGACATCACCGATCGCGTAAAGCCCAGCGACATTGGTGGCGCTATGGGCACCCGTGACCACGTGGCCGCGATCAGTTTTAACCCCCAGGGCCTCAAGCCCCAGATCCTCGATATTGCCCGTAATGCCGACAGCGACAATGGCGATATCCGCCTCAAGCCGCTCCGCCTTGCCCGCCAGTTCCAGGTCAATCGTCACACCCTTGGCGGTCTTGGCCAGCTTGGTGACCTTGGCGGCGGTCTTAAACTTAAGCCCCCGCCGTTCAAACGCCTTCTTAGCCGCGACCGAGACCTCTTCATCCTCCACCGGCAGGATTCGGTCCAGGGCCTCGATCACCGTGACCTCAGAGCCTATTGAGCGATAAAAGCTGGCAAATTCAATACCGATGGCACCAGAGCCAATGACAATCAGGCTCTTTGGTGCGGTCTTGGGCGTCATGGCCTCGCGATAGGACCAGATCTTGTCGCCATCGGGCACAAGGCCAGCGGCTGGAATGGTCCGGGCGCGAGCGCCGGTTGCTAAGATCACATGCTTGGCTTGTACGGTGCGGTTGCCCCCGGCCTTTAGGGCCACAGTGACCTTGGGCGCGGGCGATCCGGCCGACAGCTTAGCCGCGCCCTCAATCACCTCAATCTTGTGCTTCTTCATCAAGAAGGCGACGCCGGACGACAGCTGCTTGGAGACACCGCGCGAGCGTTCAATCACCTTGGTGAAATCATAGGACCGGCCCGTGACCGCCAGTCCATAGGCGTCCAGGTGACCAAGCGTTTCATAAAGATCGCCCGATTTCAGCAGGGCCTTGGTCGGGATACAGCCCCAGTTTAGGCATATGCCGCCTAAGGCTTCACGTTCAATTATGGCAACCTTCATGCCCAGCTGGCTGGCCCGGATCGCCGCGACATAGCCGCCTGGGCCAGCACCGATAACGACAAGATCAAAATCCATTGTCGTCATCCTTAAATCAGCATCATCAAGGGGTCCTGGGCCAATGCCTTAAAGGCATTGAGCCAGTTTGCGCCGATCGTGCCATTGAGGACGCGGTGGTCGCAGGTCAGGGTGACGGTCATGACCGTGGCTATGGCCAGGGCCTCACCCCGGACCACAGGCCTCTTTTCACCCGCCCCGACCGACAGGATGGCGCCTTGGGGCTCATTAATGATCGAGGCAAAGGCCTTGATGCCGAACATGCCGAGATTGGAGATCGAGAAGGTGCCGCCCTGGAATTCTTCAGGTTTCAGCTTGCGGTCACGGGCGCGCTGCGCCAGGTCCTTCATCTCGGTGGCGATCTGGGCCAGGCCCTTGGTCTCGGCGGACCGGATGATGGGGGTGATCAGGCCGCCATCTATGGCCACGGCCACGGCTATATCGGCATGATGATGGCGGGCTATGCCCTCTGGGCTATAACTGGCATTGGCCTCTGGCACCTGTTTTAAGGCAAGCGCGGCGCAGCGAATGATCAGGTCATTGACCGAGACCTTGACGCCAGACGCGGCCAGGCCAGCATTGATCCGGGTACGGGCCTCGAGCAGGGCATCGAGCTCAATATCGATGGTTAAGGGGAAGTGCGGCACATCGCGGAAACTATCGGTCATGCGCCGCGCAATGGTCTTGCCCATGCCGTCGAGCGGCACCAGGTCATAAGAGCCCGGCCCTATGCCCATCTGTTCCAGGCTCTGGACCGGGCGGCTGACCTGGGCGGATTGCGCTGATGGGCTGGCCGCAGCGACCGGCTTGCCAGCCAGGGCATCAATATCGCGCTTGATGATCCGGCCATGCGGGCCTGAGCCCGCGACGGCGGCGAGGTCAATCCCGGCCGAACGCGCTAGGCGGCGGGCAAGCGGTGAGGCGGCGATACGGTTGCTAGAGCTGGTGCTAGCCCCCTCCACCGCTACGCGGTCCCCCTCCCCCAGAGGGGGAGGATTGGAAGCTGCTAAATCTTCCCCCCTTGGGGGAAGTCCCGGCGAAGCCGGGGAAGGGGGCGGCGCCGGTGCAGCTGGCGCAGCCACCGCCTCGCCCTCACCCGCCAGCTTGGCAATCACCGTATTGACCTTGACGCCTTCGGTTCCCGCCGCGATCAGAAGCGCCTCAACCACGCCCTCATCAACCGCCTCAACCTCCATGGTCGCCTTGTCGGTCTCGATCTCGGCAATCACATCACCGGCCTTGACCACATCGCCCACCACCACATGCCACTTGGCAAGCGTGCCCTCCTCCATGGTCGGAGACAGGGCCGGCATCAAGATTTCAACAGACATGGGCTTAATTCCCGTAATCGAGGGCAACGGCGGCGGCATCGAGTATGGCCTCCACATCCAGCCCATAGGTGCGATAAAGGTCTGGCAGGTCGCCCGACTGACCAAAATGATCCAGGCCCAGCGCACTGACGCGCGAACCCCGCACGCCGCCTAGCCAGGACAAGGTGGCCGGTGGCCCGTCAATCACGGTGACGAGGGACCCGCCGGGACGAAGCGGCTTTAGCAGGTTTTCAATATGCGCCACCGCGCGGTGGCCCTGACCGCGCGCCTTCATGGCCGCCGACCAGTCCAGATGCAGGCGGTCGGGACTGGGCACCGCCAAGAGGCCAGCACCGGGCACATCCTCACGGATCTGTTCAAAGGCCTGCATGGCCTCAGGCGCAATGGCGCCAGTATAGACCACGGCCAGCTCTGCCCCCGGCTCTGGTTCCACCTGCCAATAGGCCCCGGCTAGAATGTCCTGGATCTGGGCCTCGGTTAAGGTCCGGTCAGGCTGGTCAAGGGAGCGGGTCGAGAGGCGCAGATAGACCGAATTGCCCTCAGGCCGCTGCATAAAGTCAAAGCTCCAGCGCATGATCTCGACCAGCTCATCGACAAAGGCCGGTTCGAAATAGCTGAGCTTGTCCTGGGCCATGCCGATCAGGGGCGTATGGATCGATTGGTGCGCACCGCCTTCGGGGGCCAAGGTCAGGCCAGACGGGGTCGCGACCAGCAAGAAGCGTGCATCCTGATAACAGGCATAGTTCAAGGCATCGAGGCCGCGATTGATAAAGGGATCATAGAGCGTCCCCACCGGGATCAGCCTTTGGCCGCCAAATAATTCACCGGCCAGGCCCAGCGCGCCCAAGACCAGGAACAGATTATTCTCTGCAATCCCCAGCTCGATATGCTGACCGTTCGGCCCCATGGTCCATTTCTGGGCCGAGGCAATATTATTGTCCTTAAACTGGTCCTTACGCGTGCCGCGGGCAAAAATACCGCGCTGATTGACCCAGCCGCCAAGATTGGTCGAGACCGTCACATCCGGCGAGGTCGAGACAATGGCATCCGCCAAGGGCCCGCCCATCCGCGCGAGATCATTCATCACCTTACCAAAAGCAACCTGGGTCGATTGCCGCCCGGTTGGCCGTGGGAAACTGGCCACATCCGGCACTTCAATGATCGGGGCGACCGCGTCAGGCTTTCGATGGCCAAAGGGGGCCTGATCGATAAAGGCCTGATAGTCCGCCGCGGCTAGGGACAGACCCGCAAACTTGTCCCATTCTTGGCCGACTGGCACCCCCATCCGTGCTTGATAGGTCTCCATCTGGCTGGGCGTCATCAGGCCAGAATGATTGTCCTTATGACCCTGGAAGGGCAGACCAAAGCCCTTGATCGTATAGAGAATGAACAGTTTGGGCTTTTGGTCTGTGACGGCGTGAAAGGTCTCGAGCAGGAGATCAATATCGTGACCGGCCAGATTGGTCATGACCTGGCCAAGCGCCTCATCATCATAGCCTGCCAGCAGCTCCGGAATGCCCGCATGCTGGCCCAGATCCTTGATCAATTGCTTGCGCCAGGCCGCGCCGCCTTGGAAGCTCAAGGCCGCAAACAGGTCATTGGGGCAATCATCGATCCAGCTACGCAGATGCGCGCCGCCTGGCTTGGCAAAGGCGGCCTCTTGCTGGCGACCATATTTCAGAGTCACGACGTCCCAGCCCACCGCCGCGAAAATATCGGTAAAGCGCAGGAACATACTGTCCGACGTCGTCGCATCCAGGCTTTGGCGATTATAGTCGACAATCCACCAGGTATTGCGCAGGTCGTGCTTGGCCCCTTCGATCAGGCATTCGTAGATATTGCCTTCATCCAGCTCCGCATCGCCCAGCAGTGAGATCATCCGCCCTTGGCGGCCCGGGGCCATACGCTTATGGGCCAGCATATAGTCCTGGGCGATCGAGGCAAAAGCGGTCATGGCGACACCCAGGCCGACAGAACCCGTCGAGAAATCGACATCGTCCTGATCCTTGGTCCGCGACGGATAGGACTGGGCCCCGCCCAGCGAGCGAAAGCGCTGCAACTGGTCCAGGCTCTGACGGCCATACAGGTACTGGATGGCATGGAAGACTGGGCTGGCATGCGGCTTGACCGCAATCCGGTCCTCTGGCCGCAGAACCGAGAAATAAAGCGCCGACATGACCGTCGCCAATGAGGTCGAGGAGGCCTGGTGACCACCAACCTTTAGGCCGTCGCGGCTTTCGCGCAGATGATTGGCATTATGGATGGTCCAGGAGGCCAGCCAGTGCACCTTGCGGTCCAGATCCTTTATCAGATGGTTTTGATCATTTCGCGCGGGCGATGCGGCGGCTTTTTTCGGCATGGATCAGTGGGGCCTTTATCCAAACAGGGTTTGGCTTCTGATATAGGCCAGGATCAAAAGTCGTTCTTGCTCATTTGACCTTTCCAAGCGGTGGTTATTAGGTCAAAATGACTATATAGTGAGATATTTTAAAACAAATGAACACACCTTCCGTCCTTGATCGCTATGATCTGAAAATCCTCGACGCTTTAGCGACCGATGGACGCCTGAGTTGGCGAGATCTGGCGGAAAAGATTGGCCTATCCTTGACCCCAACCTTGCGGCGGGTGCGGCGGCTTGAGGAAACGGGCCACATATTGGGCTATAGCGCTCGACTAGACGAGGCGCGGCTGGGCCATGCCATCAGTGTTTTCGTCTCGGTCACCCTCACGGCCCAGACCGAAGAGGCGATTTCCGCCTTTGAGCGCGAGATCGCCAAGGCCCCGGAAGTCATGAGTTGCTACCTCATGACCGGCGGCGCAGATTATTTATTAAGGGTTTTGGCGCCTGACCTAGCTGGCTATCAGGCCTTTTTGATGAATAGCCTGACCCGCATTCCAGGCGTGGCCCATATCCAGTCCAGCTTTGCCTTAAGGCCCGTGATCCAACGCCCTGCCCCGCCGCTCGGCTAAGGCACCGGATCGGAACAATGATGCCGCAGCCTAAGCCCGTTGCCAGCGCCCGGCCTGCCCGTCATATTCGCCTGCAGCAGGAATTGAATAGGCAAATGGTGATCGCGTGAGTGAGGCTACAAACCGGGTCGTGATTATAGGCGCTGGCCATGCTGGCGGCTCGGTCGTTGCGTTTTTGCGCCAATATGGCTTTGAGGGCCCCATCGCCTTGATCGGCGAGGAGCCAATCGCCCCCTATCAGCGCCCGCCCCTGTCCAAGGCCTGGCTGAAGGGCGAGGCCGATGCTGAATCGCTGATGCTCAAGCCGCTGAGCTTCTATACCGAAAATCAGGTTGATCTGCGGCTCGGTGTCCATGCCGTGGCCATCGATCGCGCCGCCCAGACGGTCGCCCTGTCCGAGGGCGAGCCGATCTCATACGACATCCTGGTCCTGGCCACGGGCGCGCGGGCGCGGCGCCTGACCCTGCCTGGCTCAGACCTTAAAGGCGTGCTGGAACTGCGTACCGCGGCCGATGCCGAAAAGCTGAAATCGGCGCTTGAGGGCAAGGGCAAGACCCTAGCCGTGGTTGGCGGCGGCTATGTCGGGCTTGAGGCGGCAGCCTCCGCCCGCGCGATTGGCGCAAACGCCGTCGTGATTGAGCGTGAAAGCCGGGTCCTGGCGCGGGTGGCCTGCGAGCCCCTATCAAATTTCTTCCAGTCCTATCACGCCGCCAAGGGCGTGACCTTTGAGGTCAATGCCGGGGTTGAGGGATTTGAGGGCAAGGACGGCACTGTGACCGGGGTTCGCCTAGCCGATGGCCGCACGATCGCCTGCACGGCGGCCCTGGTCGGGGTAGGGGCCATCCCCAATGACGAGATCGCCAAGGCGGCCGGCCTAGACTGCAATAATGGCGTCGTGGTCGATGCCAGCGCCCGCACGAGCGATCCGGCTATCTTCGCGGTCGGCGACCTGACCCAAAGGCCGATGCCGCTTTATAATCGCTCGGTGCGCCTGGAAAGCGTGCCCAATGCGCTGGAACAAGCCAAGATTGTCGCCAGCGTCCTAACGGGCCGAGCCCTGCCCGCGCCAGAAGTGCCCTGGTTCTGGTCGGACCAATATGATCTGAAGCTTCAGATTGCCGGCATGCCCTTTGACGCCGACCAGATTGTCATTCGCGGCGACCCCGCAAACGCGAAATTTGCCATTTTCCATCTGAAACAGGGTTGCGTTCAGGCGGTAGAGGCGGTCAATTCAGCGCCGGAATTCATGGCGGGGAAACAATTGGTCGCATCGCGAAAACCTGTTGCAACCGCCAAACTAGTCGATATGTCGATATCCATGAAGGACGTTGCGGCTTAACGCGGCGGCGATACGGGGAAACTTATGGCGAAGATTACTTTTGTTGAGCACAATGGCAAGGAACACGTCGTCGAGGCCAAGACGGGCCTGACCGTGATGGAAGCCGCGGTTAAGAACAACGTCCCGGGCATTGACGCCGATTGCGGCGGGGCCTGTGCCTGCGCCACCTGCCATGTCTATGTCGCTCAAGACTGGCTGGCTAAGACCGGCACCCAATCGGCGATGGAGGAGAGCATGCTCGATTTCGCCGAGAACGTGGAATCCAATTCGCGCCTGTCTTGCCAGATCAAGATTACCGACGAGCTGGACGGCCTGGTTGTCAATCTGCCGGAAAGCCAGCACTAGGTCTTGGCCCTTCGCATTGTTGCTGGACGCTTCCGCGGCAAGAGCCTGATCGCGCCCGAGGGCGATGGCACGCGCCCGACCTCGGACCGGGCGCGGCAGGCTGTTTTCAATATTCTAGAGCATGCAGACTGGTCGCCAGGCCTGGTCGATATGCGGGTCATCGACCTGTTTGCCGGCTCCGGCGCCCTAGGCCTTGAGGCCCTGTCGCGCGGCGCGGCCTATGCCCTATTTGTCGAGACCGACCCCGATGCCCGCGGCGCGATCCGCAGCAACATTGACGCCATGGATTTTTTCGGCGTCACCCGGATCCATCGTCGCGACTGCACAGACTTGGGCGACAAGCCCGCTGGCGATGGCGCACCCTTTGACCTGGCCTTTCTCGATCCCCCCTATCGCAAGGGCCTTGGTGAACAAGCGCTTGCCGGGCTGTTGAATGGCGGCTGGCTGGCGCAGGGCGCGATATGCGTCTGGGAGCGGGCGGCGGACGAGCCGCCAATGACAATTGAGGGCTTTGAAACCCTCGATACCCGCACCTATGGCGCGGCTCAGGTGGTGTTTTTGCGGCGGGTCTAGCTTTGCCCCCTACCCCGGCTTCGCCGGTACTTCCCCCAAAGGGGGAAGATTTGGCATTGTTTGATCCTCCCCCCCTGGGGAAGGGGGACCGCGAAGCGGTGGAGGGGGCTATCGCCGTCCGAACAGCTTTTCAATATCGGCCAGTTTCAGCTCGACATAGGTAGGCCGTCCATGATTGCATTGGCCTGAATGCGGGGTGGCTTCCATCTGGCGCAGCAAGGCATTCATTTCGGTGGCGTTTAGCCTGCGCCCGGCCCGCACTGACCCGTGGCAGGCCATGGTCGAACAGACATCGGCCAGCCGTTCGCTCAAGGCCAGGGCCTGACCGTTTTCAGCCAGATCATCGGCAATATCGCGGATCAGGCCATGGACATAGGTCTCGCCCAACATGGCCGGGGTCTCGCGCACCAGAATAGCGCCCGGACCAAAGGCTTCTATCACCAGTCCAAGCGCCGCCAGCTCATCGACACGGGCCAGAACGCGCTCGGCCTCAGCCGAGTCGAGATCCACCACTTCGGGCAGGAGCAGGGTCTGGCGCACGACACCGCCGGCTGCCATTTCCGCCTTCATCCGCTCATAGACCAGGCGTTCATGCGCCGCATGTTGATCGACTAAGATCATGCCATCGCGGGTCTGGGCGACAATATAGGTCTCATGCACCTGGGCCCTGGCTGCGCCGAGCGGACGGTCAATGGGGTCATGGGCTGTGGGTTGTGGATCATCCGCCCCATGCTCAACCCTAGCCGTGGGTTCAGACAGGCCCGGCAGGCCTCCGGTCATGGGCCGAGGCGGCGCAGGCGTCCAGCCGCCGGACTGCCAGGCCGAAAAACCCGCCGCACTTGGCGGAGCCGAATAGCCGCTATAGCCTGGACGAAAACCGCTCAAGGCCGCATCGGCGGCGGTGGATGAGGCCCTGTGCCCCGCGCCTGCCAGGGCATGTTTCAGCGCGCCGATAATCAGGCCGCGCACCAGACTGGGATCACGAAACCGCACCTCAGCCTTGGCCGGATGCACATTCACATCCACCAGGCTCGGATCAAGGTCCAGATAGAGCGCCGCTGTCGGGTGCCGATCCCTCGCCAAAAAATCGGCATAGGCGGCCCTCAAGGCCCCCTGCAACAGGCGGTCGCGCACCGGACGGCCATTGACGAACAAGTATTGATGCGCTGCATTACCGCGTGAATAGGTCGGAAGGCCCGCATAGCCCGACAGCCGCACCCCCTCGCGCTCCTGGTTCAGCAAGATCGCATTGGCCTCGAACTCCGCGCCAAGGATAGCGGCTAGGCGCGCTAGCCGACCCCGATCGCCCTTTTCCTCTACGGCGAGCCGAAGCGTGCGCCGTCCGTCCAGATCCAGGCTAAAGGCGGCGTCCTCATGCGCCATGGCCTGGCGCTTAATCTCCTCGGCAATGGCCATGGCCTCGGCGCGCTCGGACTTCATGAATTTTAGGCGAGCGGGCGTGGCATAGAAGAGGTCCCGCACTTCAATCCGTGCGCCATGCGGGCCTGGAAAGGCGCTGGGCTGGACAGCGCCAACGACCCCGCCCTCGACGCTCAAGGCAAAAGCATCGCTTGCCCCCATGGCGCGCGACGACAGGGTCAAACGCGAGACAGACCCGATAGAGGGCAGGGCCTCGCCGCGAAAGCCAAGCGTCAAGATATGCAACAGGTCCCATTCGCCTTGATCATCGGGCATAAGCTTGGACGTGGCATGGCGCTCGACCGCTAGTGAAAGATCAGAGGGCGAAAGACCGCAGCCATCATCAGCGACCAAGATGCGGGTCAAGCCGCCCTGATCGGCCTGGATCTCAATCCGCTGAGCCCCGGCATCCAGTGCATTTTCGACCAGTTCTTTGACCGCGCTGGCTGGACGCTCAACCACCTCGCCTGCAGCGATGCGATTGACGGTCTCATTGGGAAGGCGGCGAATGGTCATAAGAGCTCACTGGGGCAAGCGATCAGCCTAGCGCGATTCCATCGCCGCCTGCCCTCAATATGACACCGAATTAACATGCCTTGGCCGCACGGGCTGTCCAAGCTGATGAGACGATAAATTGGGACCCTCGATATGACCCCTGCCCGCGCCTTGGCCAGCGCCTTATGCGCCCTGGTTGCCCTCCTGCCGAATCTTGGCCATGCCGCCCCGGTGGCCGCGAGCCAGGCGCCAGACGATAGCCTGATCGAAGAGCTAGTCGTTACGGCCCGCTATCCGGGCCCTGCCTTTTGGCGGGTCTCGGACAGCGACTCCGAAATCTGGATCCTGGCAAAGCCTACCCCAACGGCTAAGGGCCTTGCCTGGGATAAGCGTCAGCTGGAAAAAGTCATCCAGGGTGCCAATGACGTCATCATGCCGTCGATCGTCCATGTGGGCATTATGGATGGCTTGAAATTTGTCATTTCCAAAAGAAAACAGTTCAACAACCCGAACAACCAGACCTTAGGCGAGGTCCTGCCCCAATCCTCAATCGATCAATACTTGAAAATCGATCCGGCTTATCGCGACGCGGATGATCTGAAATCCAAGCTCAAGCCCGTCCTATTTGCCTTTCAGTTGCGCATGAATGTTTACGACAAGAAACGCTGGTCGGAATTCTATATCGAAAAGGATGTTGAGGCCATCGCACGCAAATATCGCGTCAAGGTTCGGCGCGCCTCAGTCCAGGCTGGTGTGCCGATCGCTGAAGGCTTGATTGAAATGAGCGCAGAAGGCCAGGTTGGCTGTTTCAATGCGATCATCGAGGGTGTTCGCTATAGTCTTAGCCATGTTGACAAGGCCGCAAACGCTTGGGCTGATGGCGATACGGCCCTGATGTTATCATCCGGAAATGTGCCAAGCCTTTCGACCTGCGCCTTAAGTTCTGCCCAAGGCCAATCGGCAGGGTCAAAGGTTTATGCCGACGAGATAAACGCGATTAAACAAGCTCTGGCCAAGCCGGGTAAGACACTTATGGTCATGACCGATACTCGTGCCTTGGTCGCCAAGGGCGGCATACTTTCACAGCTGAAGGACCAGGGCCTGACAGTGCGATCACCTGCGGAGTAGCCACGAAGTGGGGGCTGGGGCCAGGACCAACGCCCCACCCTTTGCCCGTATTCCCCGCGAAGGCGGGGACCCAGACCAGGTCGCACCGTCTGTGTACTACACTCTGGATCCCCGCCTTCGCGGGGAAGACGGAATGTGGATTAATCACAGACCAGGAAGTTTTAACTTCACGCCTTGTTCGCGCTTGATAATGACGGGCTTGTCGCCAATCAGGCCCTTGATGCGAGCAGCCTCAACGGCTGGATCGACTGGGGCGACGCCAAGGGTTGCAGCGGTAGCGTCCGCTGGGGCCTTGTCCCTTTGGGTTTCGGGCTTGTCCTTGCGCCAGAACAGGACCTTGTCGGCAAAGCTGCGGTCCTTATGGGCAATATCGCCAAATTCGTCATCGACCACGAAGCGTACTAGGGGATCGGCCTTATCGGCCCCAGCCTTGGCGGCCAGAAGCTTTTCGCCGTCACTGCGGATCTCGCCCTGACGATAGCCGAGCAAGGCGGCGCGAGCAGCACTTTCGGGCTGTAATTCTTGTGGGCGCGGCTCACCTGGTGCGGGCGGGCGCAGGGCATAGTCGGGCGGAACCACCAAGGGGGCCTTGGTCACAACCCGAAACTCGTCCGGCACCACCTTGCTCATGCCCAAGGCCTTAGAGGCCGATTGGCATCCGCTTAGTCCCAGTCCGGCTAGAAGGATGACCGAGATGGCCGCACGCTTCATCGTCATAAATAGGCTCCTACAGACCGCCCCCGGCCGTCATTGCGATGATGGATAGCGCATTCTTAGGGGCCATGCCAATCACCATAAATCTATGGCCAATTTATGCCTTTGTCTCAGGCTTCGGTTGCGGCGTTAAAAAACTGTCCAGGATCAAGATCACCACGCCAATCGAGATAGCGCTATCGGCAATATTAAATACCCAAGGAAAATAAAGCGCTGAGGCATCAATAAAATCGCAGACTGCGCCCCAGCGGGCCCGGTCAATCAGATTACCCACGGCGCCGCCTATGATCAGGCCCAGGGCCACGGCCATGCGCGGCCGCTCGACCTTGCGGGTCCAGCCAGCGAGAATCAGGGCCACGCCGAGCGAGAAGGCGACCAGGATCCAACGCATGACCTCATGATCGGCGCGGAACAGGCCAAAACTCACGCCGCGATTCCAGACCATGGAGAGCTTTATCGGCCCAAAGAACGGCACGGACTGCAGGCTCGGCAGGTCGAGCACAAACAAGACCCAGGCCTTGCTGACCTGATCGGCGGCGATAATGGCCAGCGCCAGGCAAAAGGCCAGGACGGTCAGGCGGCGCGAGGCTTTCACGGCGTCGGTCATTTGCTGCCCCAATTGGCGACAACCTTAGCGCAGCGTTTGCAAAGT
>JBILKO010000060.1:0-14888 GCA_044376615.1 Caulobacteraceae bacterium | reverse complement strand
TCGAACTGGCCCCAGGGCAAGGCATTGCAACCCTTGACGCCCGCCCCCTCCACAGCGCATTTCGGTCTGAAAGACCAGACGGCGCGACGAAGGGGATTGGCTTGGACGACACAATCATTCCATTGGCAGCAGAGTTTGCGCCGCCATCTCGCGCGCAATGGCTGGAAATTGTCGAAAAGACCCTCAAAGGCGCGCCGTTCGAGAAAAGACTCGTCTCCAAGACCTATGACGGTCCAAGCCTTCAGCCCCTCTATACAGCGGACCAGACCATGCGGTCGGTGGCCAGGGCCATCCCAGGCGATCTGGACCGGCCCTGGGATCTGCGCAGTAGAATCGCGCACCCTGATCCCATGGTGGCCAATAGCGACGCCCTTACCGACCTGGTTGGCGGCGCGGCCTCGGTCTTGCTGAAACTAGACCCGACCGGCGCAGATGGGATCGCCGTGGCCAGCGAAGCCGACCTCGCCAAGGCCCTGGATGGCGTCCTGCTGGACCTGGCCTGTGTGGCCCTGGACGCCGGTTATCTGGGGCCCCAGGCCAGTGACTGGCTCGGCAGCCTGGCCAAGGGCGCGCCGCAAGCGCCGCTGGCCCTGCATATGGACCCGATCAGTACCCTGGCTCGGACCGGCTCAAGCCCAGGGCCGATTGAAAGCCATATGGTCTCGGCCGCCACGGTTGGACTGCGGCTTTCAGCCATCTATCCCAAGGCCAGACTGATGCTGGCTAGTGGCCAGGTCGTGCATGAGGCTGGCGGCGGCGATGTCGAAGAACTGGCCTTTATGCTGGCCAGCGCGCTGACCTATGCCAAGGCTTTAAATCGTGCGGGCATGCCGCTTGCCGATGCCTTTAGTAAGCTGGTCCTGGGCCTGGCGGTCGATAGCGAGTATTTCGTCAATATTGCCAAGATCCGGGCGGCGAGGCTGCTCTTTGCCAAGCTTACGGCGGCCTGCGGCTTTGAACAGGCAGCGAATATCGAGGCCCGGTCATCGGACCGCATGCTGACCCGCTATGATCCCTGGGTAAACCTATTGCGCCTGACCGCCGCCGGTTTCAGCGCCGGAGTTGGCGGCGCCGGTAGCGTTATCCTGGCCAATTTCACCGATGCGATCGGTCTGGCCACGCCCTTTGCCCGCCGCCAGGCGCGCAATATGCAGCTGGTCTTGATGGAGGAAAGCCATCTCGGCCGGGTTGCTGATCCCGCCGGCGGGGCCTGGTTCCTCGAAAGCCTGACCGATGATCTCGCGCGCCAGGCCTGGGCCCGGTTCCAGGAGATTGAGGCGGCCGGCGGCCTTGTCCGTGCCCTGACCTCAGGCCAAATCGCCGATCAGGTTGCCAAGACTCGGGCCGAGCGCGAAGCGGCCATAGCCAAGCGCAAGGACGGCCTGGTTGGGGTCAGCGAATATCCAAATCTGAAAGAGACCCCAGTTGAGGTCCTGCATCCGGACCGCGCCGCCTTGGCCAAAACTGGTCCGTCGATGCGCTTGCCAGGGCCAGACACCATCTGTACGCCCCTCGCGCCCTATAGCGCCTCCGCTGCCATCGAGGCCTTACGCGACCGGGTCGAGGCCTTGCCGGTCCGGCCAAGCGTATTCCTAGCCACCCTGGGCACGGCGGCGGATTATTCCGGCCGTACCGGCTTTGCCCAGAACCTGTTTGCTGTGGCCGGTATAGACAGCCAGATCGGCACCCCAGACCAATTCGCCGCCTCAGGCTCTCGCCTGGCCGTAGTGTGCTCATCAGACATTCTCTATGCCGAGGGCGGGGTCGCTGCGGCGAAATTCCTGAAGAGCGCAGGGGTTCAGCAGCTCTATCTGGCCGGCCGACCTGGCGAATTGAAGGCGAGCCTTAAAGCCGCTGGGGTCGATGATTACCTTTTTGCCGGGACAGACATTATCGAAACCTTGAGCCAGATTCTGGCCAAGCTAGGAGCCTAGCCATGGATGACCGCCGCGGCTTTGACGCCTTAAACTGGAAAGACACCAAGGCCTTTACCGGTCGCTGCGCCAAGCCGGAAGATGTCGAGATCGGCGGCGCGGTCTATGCGCTGGCCGATACACAGCATGGTCATCCGATCGATATGGCCCTACCTGCGCCGGTCATCTGGTATGAGGACGACGAACAATTCGCCGCCCTCGCCATCCAGGCGGAGTCGCATGAAAGCGAGCAAGGCGAGGAGCTAGAGGTTCTGGGCCTGATCCTGCCGCGGGGTCGCACGGCGGTAGCCTTTGTCGAAGACGTCGAATTTGTCACTGACCAGGACCATACCTGGCTGGCCTTGCTCGAAGCCGATCTTGAGGTCGATGACGAAGACGATGATGATTTCGATGACGACGAAGTGTTCGGTGACGACGATGACTTCGATGATGACGATTTCGACGACGACGACGAATATGACGATGATGACGACGTGTTCGACGACGACGACGACGACCTGCCGCCAGCCAAGGACGTGAAAAAGCAATGACCACCGCGCTTCCAAACTTTGCTGCACTGGATTTCGATGCGGTCGCGATCAAGGGCTCAGATTCGGCCACTGACGGCGCGGTCTGGGACACGCCCGAAGGCGTGGCGGTCAAACCGCGCTATGAGGCTTCAGACATCGCTGGGCTAGATTTTCTGGGCGGCTATCCAGGCCTCGCCCCCTTTGGTCGCGGTCCCTATCCGACCATGTATGCGACCAATCCCTGGACCATTCGTCAGTATGCGGGGTTTTCGACGGCTGAGGATTCCAATGCCTTTTACCGGCGCAATCTGGCGGCGGGGCAAAAGGGGCTTTCGGTTGCCTTCGATCTGGCCACGCACCGGGGCTATGATTCGGATCATGAGCGGGTCAAGGGCGATGTCGGCATGGCGGGGGTCGCGATCGATTCCATCTATGACATGCGCACCTTGTTTTCAGGAATCCCGCTCGATCAGATGAGCGTCTCCATGACCATGAATGGCGCAGTCTTGCCGATCCTGGCCCTTTTCATAGTCGCCGCCGAAGAACAAGGCGTTCCGGCCGCCAAACTGTCTGGGACCATCCAGAACGACATCCTTAAGGAGTTCATGGTCCGCAATACCTATATCTATCCGCCCCTGCCCTCTATGCGGATCATTTCGGACATTTTCGCCTTTACGGCCAAGGAAATGCCCAAGTTCAACTCGATCTCGATCTCCGGCTATCACATGCAAGAGGCCGGGGCGACAGCGGACCTAGAGCTGGCCTATACGCTTGCCGACGGCATAGACTATGTGAAGGCGGGCATTGCGGCGGGCATGAGCGTTGATACGTTTGCGCCGCGCCTGTCCTTCTTCTGGGCCATTGGCATGAACTATTTCATGGAGGTGGCCAAGATGCGGGCCGCGCGCCTGATCTGGGCCAAGCTGATGAAGCCGTTTGGGCCGCAAGACGCGCGCTCCCTATCCTTACGCACCCACTCCCAGACCTCGGGCTGGAGCCTGGCCGCGCAAGATGTGTTCAATAATGTGCCGCGCACCTGTGTTGAGGCCATGGCCGCCGCCAATGGCCAGACCCAGTCGCTGCATACCAATTCGCTCGATGAGGCCCTGGCCCTGCCGACCGACTTTTCCGCCCGGATTGCCCGTAATACTCAGCTGTTCTTGCAGGTCGAAAGCGGCCTGACCAAGGTCATCGATCCTTGGGGCGGCAGCTATTATGTCGAGCGTCTAACCCATGATCTGGCCAAGCGCGCGCTAGATCACATTGCTGAAATCAATGCCCTGGGCGGCATGGCCAAGGCGATTGAACAGGGCGTGCCCAAGCTGCGGATCGAAGAGGCTGCCGCCAAGACCCAGGCCCGGATCGATGCCGGTCGTCAGTCCGTGGTCGGGGTCAATCGCTACAGGCCCGATGTCGAGGACGATATCCCCGTGCTCAAGGTCGATAATAGTGCGGTGCGACAGCAGCAGTTGGAAAAATTGGCCCGCCTCAAGGCCGAGCGCGATCCGGCCGAGGTCGAGGCCAAACTAACCGCCCTAACCGAAGGCGCGCGGGGCAAAGGCAATCTCTTGGCCCTTGCTGTCGATGCGGCCCGGGCCAAGGCCACGGTCGGCGAAATCAGCCTGGCGCTTGAAAAGGTGTTTGGTCGCCACAAGGCTGATATTCGCACCATTTCCGGGGTCTATGCGGCTGAGGCCGGGTCTGATCCCAAGACCGCGACCGCCAAGGGCATGGTCAAGGCGTTTGAACAGGCCGATGGCCGCGCGCCCAAGATCTTTGTCGCCAAGATGGGCCAGGACGGCCATGACCGGGGCCAAAAGGTGATTTCGACCGCCTTTGCCGATATTGGCTTTGATGTCGATATCGGCGCCCTGTTCCAGACCCCCGCCGAGGCGGCGCAGCAAGCCGTTGATAACAAGGTGCATGTGGTGGGGGCGAGCTCCCTCGCCGCCGGTCACTTAACTCTGGTGCCCGAGCTCAAGGCCGAACTGACCAAGCTTGGCCGACCAGACATTATGGTCGTGGTCGGCGGCGTGATTCCGCCCCAAGACTTTGACGCGCTTAAGGACGCCGGCGCTGCCGCCATCTTCCCGCCCGGAACGGTGATTGCCGAGGCCGCGATCGAAGTCTTGGATAAGCTCAATATCGAACTGGGCTATGCCCAACCCAAGCCGAAATAGGCCAAGCCCCCTACCCCCGCTTCGCGGGTACTTCCCCCAGAGGGGGAAGATTGGTGACGGGTTAACTCCTCCCCCTTTGGGGGAGGGGGACCCCGAAGGGGTGGAGGGGGAAGGTTAATGCACTAACGCTTTGCCGATCTTGAGCGCGCCTTCACCAGCCGTCACGTCAATCACATCGCCGTCTTTCAGCGTGCCATCTAGCAACAGCCGGGCAATCGGGTCGATTAGGTCCTTCTGGATCACGCGCTTGAGTGGCCTTGCGCCATAGGCCGGATCATAACCCCGCTCGCCCAGCCAGTGCATGGCGGCAGGATCGACCGATACCGTCATTTGGCGATCGGCTAGCCGCTTTTCGACCCGGGCCAGCTGGATCTTGACGATGGCGCCCATCTGGGCCCGGCCGAGGCGGCGGAACAGGATGATCTCGTCGATCCGGTTGAGGAATTCGGGCCTAAAGTGGCGGCGAACCGAGTCCATCACCATGGGGCGCACGGCCTCGACCTCGTCGCCCTCACCCTGGGCCGCTAGGAATTCGGAGCCAAGATTAGACGTCATGATCAGGAGGCAGTTGCGGAAATCCACCGTCCGGCCCTGGCCGTCGGTTAGGCGGCCATCGTCCAGGACCTGCAAGAGGACATTGAACACATCGGGGTGGGCCTTTTCGACCTCATCGAACAAGATCACCTGATAGGGCCGACGCCGCACAGCCTCGGTTAGGGCACCGCCCTCATCATAACCGACATAGCCGGGAGGCGCGCCAATCATGCGGCTGACCGAGTGCTTTTCCATATATTCGGACATGTCGAGCCGGGTCACGGCGCTCTCGTCGGTAAACAAGAGCTCAGCCAAGGCCTTGGTCAGTTCGGTCTTGCCAACGCCGGTGGGGCCGAGGAACAGGAAGGAACCGATCGGACGGTTGGGATCAGACAGACCTGCCCGCGCCCGGCGCACCGCATCGGATACAGCCTCGAGCGCTTCATCCTGGCCAACCACGCGGCCACGCAGTTGCTCTTCCATGGCCAGCAGCTTTTCGCGCTCGCCCTCGAGCATTTTTTCCACCGGCACACCGGTCCAGCGTGAGACCACGGCCGCGATCTGTTCGGCGTCCACGACCTCGAGGGTCATGGCGTCCTTGGTCTGGACCTCTGCCTCGGCCAGGCGCTTTTCCATCGGCGGGATCAGGCCATATTTGATCTCAGACGCGCGCTGCAGGTCGCCGGCGCGTTCGGCCTGAACCAGTTCGGCGCGCAGACGATCCAGGGCCTCGCGGATCTGAGCCGCTGAGCCAAGCTTGTCCTTCTCGGCCTTCCAGCGCCCAGTCATCTCATTGGACTGTTCCTCAAGCCCGGTCAGCTCTTCTTCCAGCTTGATGAGGCGGGCGGCAGAGCCTGGATCGGTTTCTTTCTTGAGGGCCTCGCGCTCGATCTTGAGCTGGACCAGACGCCGGTCGATCTCGTCCAGCTCTTCAGGCTTGGAATCGACGGCCATCCGCACCCGGCTACCGGCCTCGTCCATCAGGTCAATCGCCTTATCGGGCAAGAAGCGGTCGGTAATATAGCGGTTGGACAAGGTGGCGGCGGCGACGATGGCCGCGTCCGAAATCCGCACCCCGTGATGCAGCTCGTACTTTTCCTTCAAGCCGCGCAGGATCGAGACCGTGTCCTCGACCGAGGGCTCATTGACAAACACCGGCTGGAACCGGCGTGCCAGCGCGGCGTCCTTTTCGACATGTTTGCGGTATTCATCCAAGGTCGTCGCGCCAACACAGTGCAGCTCGCCGCGCGCCAGGGCGGGCTTGAGCAGGTTGGAAGCATCCATGGCCCCTTCCGACTTACCAGCCCCAACCAGGGTATGCATCTCGTCAATAAAGAGGATGACCTGGCCTTCGGCGGCTGTGGTCTCGGTCAAGACGGCCTTAAGCCGCTCTTCAAATTCGCCGCGATATTTGGCTCCCGCGATAAGGGAGCCCATGTCCAGCGACAAAAGCCGCTTGTCTTTGAGGCTTTCGGGCACATCGCCATCGACGATGCGCAGGGCCAGACCCTCAACAATCGCCGTCTTACCAACGCCAGGCTCGCCAATCAGGACGGGGTTGTTTTTAGTTCTGCGCGACAAGACCTGGATGGTGCGGCGAATTTCCTCGTCGCGGCCAATGACCGGGTCCAGCTTGCCATCGCGCGCGGCCTGGGTCAGGTCGCGAGCATAGCGGTTGAGGGCATCAAAGCCATCTTCAGCCGAGGCGGAATCGGCTGGGCGACCCTTGCGCAGGTCCTTGGCGGCCTTATCTAGGCCAGCCACCGTCACGCCCGCCTTTTTCAGAAGGTCAGTCACATCACCGGCATCATTGGCCAGGGCCGATAAGAGGCGCTCGGTCGTGACAAAGGCATCGCCCGCCGTCTTGGCCGAGTCCTCAGCCAGGGCAAATACCCGCGCGGATTCCGGTTTCATATAAAGCTGGCCCGACCCGCCCTCGACCTTGGTAATCTTGTCGAGCAGGGCGTCGGTGTCCTGCACCACCTGGTCGAGCTTACCGCCCGCTTGAGTGATTAGATTACGCGACAGGCCATCGCGTTCCTCTAGCAAGACCTTGAGCAGGTGCTCGGGCGCGAGAAATTGGTGACGCCGGGCCATGGCCAGGCTTTGCGCCGACTGGATGGCTTGCTTGGCCCGGTCGGAATAGAGATCGATATTCATGCGTGTCCCCACATGTGGCGGATGGCCGAAATGACCCGGCAAGCGGCATCACCCCGTTCTGTCCACCGCATGTAGGTGTGACTTTTGCGACACACAAGTGGGTGAGACCGAAGATCGCATCCAACTTGACGGCAGGTGCCGCTCTTGGCTTTGCGATTTCGCGCCTCGCCTCAAATAATGTCTAAGGCCTAGTTCACGGTCTTGGGTTTTGGCGCAGACTTTGCCGTCGTCGCCGCCTTGGCGCGAACCGTGCGGGGGGCAGCGGCCTTGGTGGCCACCGACGGCGCTGGGCTTTCGATCACCGGCTCAGGCACGGCCGCCTCTACCGAAGCTGCGAGCTCAACCGCCTCTGCGGCAACTACAACTTCTGGCTTATCAACCTTAGGCTCAGCAAGCACAGGCTCGGCTACCGGCGCAACGGCCTGGACCTCGGCAACCGCTTCAGCGGTTTCAACCACGATCTCCTTGGCCAGGACAGCCTCAAGATGGGTATAGCGGCTCATCTGGCTGATCCACCAGAACGCCGCGCCAGCACTGGCCGCGCCCATATAGGCCATCCAAAACGGCGAGGCGGCCCCGATCGGGAATTGCAAAAAGGTCTTGGTGAAATCGAGGGAGTGCTCAAGCGGCGTCGTCGTATTCGCAGCAGTCATGGCGTCATCTCCGACTAAAGGCCTCGGGGAGGGTGAGGCAGATATTGTGCAATGCAGCATATTCTATAGGATTTCTTCGCGACTGCAAAAAGAATAATGCGAAACCGGTTAGGCCAAGGTCCAGATCCGCGCCGCGCCGCCCGGCTCACCCAAGGCCCCAACCACCCAGTCCCCTGCCGCCTGCAAAACCGCATCCAGGCCAGGCCCAGGGTTTAGGACCACCATGGCGCAACCATTCATCCGCATGGGCTGAACCAGGGGCCTCAACCGCGTTTCGGCAATCAGCGTCTGTGGCAGCGGCACCTGTTCTAAGCGCCGCAAAAACCCGTCAAACGTCTCCATATCCTTGATCGGTGTCCAGATCATGACACAGGCCGAAGGATTTTTGGCAATGACGGCCAAGGCCGCCTCTGCAGCGTTCTGATAATCGTCCCCGCGCTCAAAGGGCGGATCAATCAGGACCAGAACCTTGCCCCTCGGGGGTGTCTTTTGCCGCACCAGCGCATAGCCGTCGCTCATCTTGGCCATAGACCGGCCGCGCCCGACCGTCAGGGTCTGCTGGAGCAAGGCAAAGTCATCAGGCCTAAGCTCGCAGGCCCAATATTGGTCCCCCGCCCGCAGCGCCGACGCGATCAAGCGGGGCGAACCAGGATAATAGCGCAAGGCTCCATCGGGATTAAGCGCCCGCACCGCCGCAGTCAGGGGCGCAAACACAGCCGGAACGTCCACAAGGCCCATCAGTGTGCCAATCCCGGCCGCCGCCTCACCAGACTTAACCGCCATCGGGTCGACCAGGTCATAGACCCCGGCCCCACCATGGGTATCGATCACGCACAGTGGCCCGTTATCGCTGACCATGGCCTCAAGCGCCGCGAGCACGGCAACATGCTTGACCAGGTCGGCAAAATTGCCTGCATGAAAGGCATGGCGATAGTTCAAACTCTGGGCTCCCAAACCCGCCATTTGTCGCAAGGCTTCTAGCCGGTCTTGCGCTTCGAGCAAACACGCGATGCCAGTCTTCAGGATTGACAATTATGGCATAGACTGTGCGGTTAGCTCCATGCATCAATAAGCAAGGTCAAGATGCCCATTTCGGGGTTTGGTCAAGGGGGGGACAATCATGCGGTTGATAAGATTGGTCGGGATCGGCATGGCCGGTCTGGTCGTTGTTTTGGGTGGCGCGTGGCTGAGTAAGGACTATCTGATCTTGCACATCCCAGGCTGGCTCCTCCCCAAGCCAATTGCCAACCAGCCAGTCAACTGGATGCAAGGTCCGGCCAACAGCACTGTGCCTGCTAGCCAAAGACCGCCGAATATCATCCTAATTCTTGCGGACGATTTGGGCTATAACGATATCACCGCCAATGGCGGCGGGGTTGCAGGCGGTGCAGTTCCAACGCCCAATATCGACGCGCTCGGCTCTGAGGGCGTGACCATGGTCAATGGCTATGCCGGCAATGCTACCTGTTCGCCGTCGCGCGCCGCAATCATGACCGGCCGCTATCCTACCCGGTTTGGCTTTGAGTTTACCCCCACACCAACCGCCTTTTCCCGATTGGTTGGCACGTTTGATTCCCCACAAAGCTTGCATAAGCCGCATTTTTACAAGGAAAGGGCCAAGGATAATCCCCCCATGGACGAGATGGGCATTCCCTTAGGTGAGATAACGGTCGCCAAGCTCCTCAAATCGCGCGGATATCACACTGTGCATCTGGGCAAATGGCATCTAGGTGCCGCATCGGGCATGCGACCCGAACAGCGCGGCTTTGACGAAAGCCTCGGCTTTATGTCCGGCGCATCCATGTTCCTGCCCGCCAATGATCCGAATGTGGTCAATTCTAAGCAGGACTTTGACCCGATCGACAAGTTTCTTTGGGCCAATCTACCCTATGCGGTTCAGTATAATGGTAGCAAGGTATTCAAGCCCAAGGGCTATATGACCGATTACCTGACCGATAATGCGATCCAGACCATCCGGGCCAATCGCAATCAGCCGTTTTTTATCTATCTGGCCTATAATGCCATCCATACGCCGCTTCAGGCCACCAAGGCCGATTACGACGCACTGCCCCAGATCAAGGATCATCGCCTGCGGGTTTATGGTGCCATGGTGCGCAACCTAGATCACAATGTCGGTCGGGTTATGGCCGAATTGAAGGCACAGGGTCTGGACGACAATACCATGGTCATTTTTACCACTGACAATGGCGGCGCGCACTATGTTGGCCTACCCGAAATCAACCGCCCCTATCGGGGCTGGAAGGCAACGTTTTTCGAGGGCGGCGTTCATGTGCCCTACTTTATCCGCTGGCCCTCGGCCCTGCCTGCCAAGGCAAGGTTTACGCCTGCAGTTAGCCATATCGACCTGTTTTCAACCATTGCCGCAGCTGCGGGGGCCAAGCTACCATCCGACCGCGCCATTGATGGGGTCGATCTCAAACCTTATCTGACCGGCAAGGCCACGGGCGATCCCCACAAGGCCCTATTCTGGCGGTCCGGCGATTATAAGGTTGTGCTGGCAGGTGACTGGAAGCTTCAGGTTTCGGCACGGCCCAACAAGGTCTGGCTGTTCAATATGAAGGCCGATCCGGTGGAGGCCAACAATCTCGCCGCCTCCAATCCCGCCAAGGTCGCCGAACTGGCCGCCCTGATTGCAGAACAGGATCGCCGCAGCGTCAAACCGCTGTGGCCATCTTTGCTCGAAGACGCGATTGTTATAGACCACCCCTTAAGCTTCCCGAACAAGCCCTCAGACGAATACGTCTATTGGGCCAACTAGCATGGGTTTAGGACGTCTAGGCCTTAGCCTGCTGGCCGCCCTGGCGGTCAGTGGCTGTCGGCCGCCGACCAGGATTGCTGTTGGACCGCCTTGCGAGGCTGCACCGGCCTTGGCCGAGCCGGACAAACCCTTTTTAGGTATGGTTCATATTCCTGCCGGACGTTTTCTCATGGGCGCGGGCGGTGTCCATTCCGAAGAGGGTCCGCCTGTAGAGGTCAAACTATCCAGCTTTTGGATAGACAGGACCGAGGTGACCAATGCCGCCTTCGCCCGGTTTGTCTCCGCAACGGGCTATAAAACCCTCGCTGAGCGGCCGCTTGATCCTGCCCGCTATCCGCATCTAGACGCCAAGGATCGCCGCCCAGCCTCACTGGTATTTGTTGGCCAGTCCCAAAGCGCCGATCGCAGTAATCCCTTAAGCTGGTGGCAGATTATACCGGGCGCAGACTGGCGTCACCCACAAGGTCCGCACAGCAGCATCCAGGGTATGGATCAATGGCCCGTAGTTCATATTGCCTATGAGGACGCCTTGGCGTACGCGCGCTGGCTAGGCCGCGACCTGCCCACCGAGGCGC
The DNA here is from genome assembly GCA_044376615.1 of Caulobacteraceae bacterium. Lineage (GTDB taxonomy): Bacteria > Pseudomonadota > Alphaproteobacteria > Caulobacterales > Caulobacteraceae > CAISGS01. Next base: position 3,564 of record JBILKO010000060.1, on the reverse strand, counting down.
AGTGGGAATATGCAGCGCGCGGAGGGCTTTCGGCAAAACGCTATAGCTGGGGCGACCAGCCGCAGAAACCCGAAAAGCCCATGACCAATAGCTGGCAAGGCGTTTTTCCCATGATTGATACCGGCGAGGATGGCTATAAGGCGCGCACAGCGCCAGTTGGATGCTTCCCGGCCAACGGCTATGGCCTCAAGGACATGGCGGGTAATGTCTGGGAATGGACCAAGGACTGGTACAAGCCGGGCCTTAACCCCAATCCAGCTGCAGGCGGCCCCAGTCCCGATACTGCCTATGACCCCGCTGACCCAGCGGTACCAAAGCATGTGGTAAAGGGTGGCTCTTATCTTTGTTCCGACGATTATTGCTTTCGCTATCGGCCCGCCGCCAGAAGCCCGGGGCCAATCGATGGCGGGGCCTCGCATACAGGTTTTCGCACCGTTCTGGTCGATCCCGGCCCTAAACCACAAGCCTTTAAGACCAACCCATGAAACCTTTGCGCATCATTGCTATCATCGCCTTAGTTCTTGGTCTTGGTCTGGTTGGCACAGCCTATGTCCTGCGCGGCCAGATTGCCGAGCGGATCATGGCCCGGCAATTGGTCAAGACCTTGAGCCAAGACCCGATCGCAAGCTTGCCCGACGGGCTGCATGTTGCCTTGTGCGGCGCTGGCTCGCCCTTTGCCGATGCCAAGCGCGCCGGGCCATGTGTCGCGGTCATAGCGGGGTCTAAGCTGTTTGTGGTCGATATTGGCGATGGCGCCACCCGTAACCTCTCGCTCATGAACCTGCCGCCCGCGCGGGTCGATGCCCTGTTCCTGACCCATTTTCATTCTGATCATATTGATGGCCTGGGCGGCCTGATGCTGCAGCACTGGGGCGGCAGCACGATCAAGACCCCCCTGCCCGTTTATGGGCCGCCCGGCGTCGATCAGGTGGTGGCCGGTTTCCGGACCGCCTATGGCCTGGATGAGGGCTATAGGATCAAGCATCACGGGGCCAAGGTCATGGATCCCGCCGGATTTGGCGGCCAGGCCCAATCCATCGCCATTGATGCCGCCCATCCAGATGTTACCGTGATCAGTACGCCTGACCTCAAGGTCCGCGCCATCCTGGTCGATCACGGCCCGGTCGAGCCCGCCCTTGGCTATGTCTTCGAGTACAAGGGCCGCAAGGCCGTGATCAGCGGCGATACCAAGCCCTCGCCCCGGCTAGAGGCCGCCGCCAAGGGTGCAGATGTCCTGGTCCATGAAGCCCTGTCTAAAGACCTGGTACAGATGATGCAGGCAGCGGCCACCAAGGCCGGTCGCAGCAACTATGCCGCCATCTTCCATGACATCCAGAACTATCACACCACGCCGCAAGAGGCCGCCGCCATTGCCCAACGCGCCGGGGTCAAGGTCTTGCTGCTCAACCACATCGTCCCGACCCTGCGCATTGGGGCGCTGGAAGGACCCTTCCTTGGCAGGTCGCGTCAGATCTTTCGGGGCCGCCTGATCCTGGGCAAGGACGGCGATTTCATCAGCCTGCCCGCCCATAGTGACAAGCTTAGCGTCAGCGCTCGGCTGCACTAGCAAAAGGCCTTGGCTAGGTCTTGCTGCAACGCAACCAAAGGCCAATTGGATTCTAGGTGAATCTATGTAAGTCTATCAATCCAGTTGTGTTGAAAGTGAGCTTTGTGGACCAAACGACCCGCGGCATAAGCCCAGGCCAGACCCCGGCCAGCGCCACAGATGGCCGCCGCCAAAGATCCCTCGACAGCCGCGCCCGCATCATCCAGGCCATGCTCGAGCTGGTTCGCGAAGGCGTAGCTGTGCCCAATGCCGAACAGGTCGCCGAGCGCGCACAGGTCGGGCTGCGCAGCGTGTTTCGCCATTTCAAAGATATGGACAGCCTGTTTCGCGAGATCAATTACCGGATCGAGCGCGAGGCGAGCGACGCCTTTTTGCGGCCGGTCAGAGGCGATACACCGCAAGCGCGACTGGACGATCTGGTTCAACGTCGCTGTGGCCTATTCGAGCGCATCAGTCCGTTTTATATTGCCGCCCAGGCCCAAAGGCCAAAGTCAGAATATCTCGATCAGGACGCCCAGAACCGCGTCCAACTCCTGCGCCAACTGCTAAAACAGGTGCTCGAGCCAGATGTCGTTGCCCGCACTGAACGGTTCGAGGCCCTAGATGCCCTCTTAAGCGCCAGCACCTGGATCCGGCTTCGCCGCGACCAGGGCCTAGATTTTGATCAGGCCAAGGCCGTGATTGAGCAAACAGCCCAGCTCTTGATCAAATAAATTTATGCAATCGTTTGTTTAAGCAATTGAATTTTATAAAATTTAGGCATTGAAGTTAATCTACCGCATCGCGCATAGGCCATAGCCGTTTCGGTGCCACATTGCGCCAGGCCAGGCTTAGGGCGCTCGTCAAGGTCGCCGCATCACAATCGGCCAGCATGACCTTGGTCCAGCCCTTTAGCCCCCAGGCCCCGGCCACCGGCGCAAACACGGCGGACTCCGCGCTGATCAGCATTTCTTGTTGCTGGGGCAAGAACTTGACGACGGCATGATCGGTCGCGGGCAAGGTGGCAAACACCTTGCCCCCCACCCGAAAATCCGCCTTACCAAAATGCGCCTGCTCGACGGCGCTGGGCAGGGCCAGGGCCAGGCGGCGGACATCGGCATGGGTCAGGCTAGAAGGGTCAGACACGGGACAATCCCCTCTGTAAGGCGCGGCGCATACCCCACTCAACAGCATCTAGCCGCCCGCCGCCAGGACATCTGTCTCAAAAAGATCCACGCCTAAGGGCTCCTCGGTCGCGAGCGGCCGGGTGGCGACTTCACACAGGCGGAACTTGCGGCGCTAGCCTATACGCACGGACCTGCAGAGTTTTGAGAAGGGATCGCAATGGCACCCTTCTTGCTTGTCTCCAAACCAGTTGTTCGGAGAGGACATCACCATGCGTATTGAAAGCCCAACGCTCCCCTATGTCCGGCGCGATATGTCTGCCATTCCCGTCAAGGTGCCGGTCATTCCTGACCAGGTCGTTCCGGCCGGCATCAAAACGCTCGACAGGGCAAAAGTGATCCCCAGCACCAAGCAGGATTTGGAAGCCCAGATTTCGGATCTACAGAAAACCATCGACCATTTTGAGACGCTCTCGCAGCAATTCATACGGTCAGATGCCAACACCAATCACGGCCCCGATGATGTCTTGGATATCTATCGAGACCTGCTCACCAAAGCCAAACTGGCCATGGTCACGGCCCCCGACAAGCCTGACTTCATCGATATTTCTGTCTGAATTTCGGTGCCGGGTGAAAACCCGCCAGGCTTAAGACCTAGCCCGCCGCACCAGCCCATAGATAAAGGCCTGGGCCGGGCAATCGGGGGCCTGGACCTCAGTCACCACACGCCGGTAGTCTGCGCCCTCCAACCCATCGAGCCGGTTCCAGTGCGCGGCCAGGGCCTCCGCCTCCGACAGATCCACCGCCACAGCCTCCCCCGCCGGGTCCATCACATGGCCATCAAACCCGTGCGCCGGCCCCCCCCCCAACCCCGCGCCACCAACCGCCCTTACA
>JBILKO010000141.1:0-5205 GCA_044376615.1 Caulobacteraceae bacterium | reverse complement strand
AGCGAGGCGGCGATATTCAAGCCTTTGCAGACACAACAGGCTTGACCCTAGCCGCGTGGCAAATTTCAGGTCATTTGAGGTCTGAACGCCGAGCCATCAGCGCCCTCAAGGCACTGCAGATTGCCAATCCTGCAAAGACTGCAATACCCAGCGCGACCTGAGGTGCCTTCATCAAGGCCCAAGCACTTGCAAAGAAACTGACCATGGCCGCGTTTGTGAAAAAAATGAGCCTTGGGCTCGACCGGTCACTCGCGCGAAGCCCCACCATATTGACCACGGCCGCCGCCATAATGCCGAGCCCCGTCCCGGCGAAACAAAGCGCCTCGAGCGAGGGGTGTTGGTAGAGCACAGCTGTGAAAGCAACGTGTAAGATGCCAACCAGACCGGCTATGCTTGCCAGTAGCCATTCCAGGCGGCGCATTATGGGTGCGCTCCTAGTCTAAGGGCTATCCACCGCGCGCCCTGGATGAAAGCGAACGCCATGGCCAGGATTACATACTCCTCGATCACTAGGGCGCGCAAAAACTGGCCGTGTCGGGCCGATTCAGGTGGGAACATCATCACCGTCACCAAGGCCAGTGAGTTAAGCCCTAGGCCAGCTAAGATATGTCGCCCCACGGCGGGCAAACCGACCTTTAATGCGATAAAGGCCGCAACAGCATAAAAGACCATGATCGGCACAAGCGCCAAGGCCACGATTTGGCTGCCATTGCCCCAGGCCCGAGCGGGCAACGACCAGTGCCAATAGTGCAAATGCCCCCGCACCTGCCGAAACCGCTAAACGCGCGCTTTGGTTGACGCCGTGCGCGGTCGCCAACCACCATCCAGCGATACTAATAAAGCACCCGGCAGCAAACCCGAGTGCGTCGGCATCGCTGACATAGTCGCACTCGGCGAGCATAGCTTCAGCCAGAGCCTTTCTGTGCGGCGGGGCGATACGGACGCCATAGCGACAGATGGCTTGAGCAATTCGCCTTCTACTCAATCCATTCATGCCATGACCTGTTTGCGGCCTAGTGGAGGCCGTGTTGGCCGCTCGGAAATTGTCCGCGCAAACTCTGCGCCTGATGGGGTAAGCCGATAGGCGTGTCGAGGCGGTCGGCCTTGTTGGAGTGAAGCACGCCACTCGGACTCCAAAAGCCCTTGGTCGCTCAGCCGCGCCAAGGTCGGATAAAGCGTCCCAGCTTTCAGACCCGTGGCCTTGGAAAGCTCGTAACCGTAGCGCCAGGCCTGCGGTTGCTGCGCGAGTTCCATTAACAGGCGTCGGGTTTGCGCGGAGGCATTGGCTGGACGAGACATTTCATTATATCGACATATATCGAGTTATGAGTCAATCGGCTTTCAATCGGCTCATTTTCGCTCAGCGCAACCAACTAAGACAAACTCTGTTGCCCGCCCTATTGACCTAACGCAACCGAGCGGTAGCCTAAATCCAATTGGATGTTTGGGGGGCATATGACCGCGGCGCTTGAGATCACTAAACTCTCCAAAACCTACCGCCTCCCCGCCGTCGATGAGCTGAGCCTGACCATTCCAACTGGCGGCCTATATGCCCTGCTCGGCCCCAATGGCGCGGGCAAGACCACGACATTGCGCATGGTCACGGGCCTGGTTAAACCGGATTCTGGCGCGATTTCGGTGCTGGGTATTAATGCCTTGGCGGATCCCATTAACGCACAGCGTCTAATGGCCGGATTGCCGGATGAGTGGTCAGGCCTCGGCTAATTTGGCCGTCGGATTTGAATTGGCGGCCTCGAAATGGGCACCTGCCTCGCCCGCCCGTCCGGCCACGAGCTTTGAGCTAGGCTTCAAATCAATGTTCAAGTGCGGGAACAGCAATTCGGCGGTGCGATAGGCTTCCTCCAGATGTGGATAGCCAGACAAGACAAAGGTCTCGACGCCAACCGCCCGATATTCGCGGATGCGGCGCGCGACGTTTTCCGGTGAACCAACTAGGGCCGTGCCTGCTCCGCCACGCACCAGGCCAACCCCGGCCCATAGATTAGGACCAACGACTAGGCGGTTGCGGTCGCCGCCGTGGAGGGCTGTCATTCGGGCCTGGCCGACAGAGTCCATCCGCGCCAGATTTGCCTGAACCTTGGCAATTGCCGAATCACTGGCCCGGCTGATCAGGCGTTCGGCTTCCTCCCAGGCTTGGGCCTCGGTATCGCGAACAATGATATGCAGCCGGGCACCAAACCGAACCGTTCGGCCCTTGGCCTCGGCGGCGGCGCGCACCTGAGCGACCTTCTCAGCGACCTGATCTAGGGGCTCGCCCCAGGTTAGATAGTGATCAATGTGATTGGCCGTGACCTCAATGGCCGCATCGGATGAGCCGCCAATATAGAGTGGTGGGCCGCCGGTCTGGATGGTTGGAAACAATAGCTCGGCGGCATTGCACCTTAGGTGCTTGCCTTGAAAATCGACTTTCTCCCCGTCCATTAGCCGTCGCCAAATGGTCAGGAACTCATCGGCAAAAGCATAGCGGGCATCATGGTCCAGAAAGACGCCGTCGGCTTCGAGGTCGGGTGCCGAGCCACCAGCCACCACATTGATCAAGAGTCGCCCTTCGCTTATCCGGTCCAGGCTCGCGGCCTGCCTCGCGGCAAACAAGGGTGAGGTTACACCTGGCCGCACGGCGACCAGAAATTTCAGTCGCCGCGTCAAGGGTGCCAAGGCGCTGGCCAGGACCCAGCTATCCTCACAATTCCGCCCGGTTGGGATCAATACGCCCTCAAACCCAAGCCTGTCTGCGGCCTGACCAATTTGCGATAGATAGGTGAAATCGGTCGGCCTTGAGTTTTCGCCCGAGCCGAGCCAGCGGCCATCGCCATGGGCTGGAATGAACCAAAAGGGCCGAATAGCTTCGTCGGATTCACGCATGTTAAGCCGTCCATCAGCCTATTCAGGGCTAGAGGGGTAGCTAGGGCTTGGCCAAATTTCGAGTCAGTTAGTCTCAGGTGGGACAGAGAATATCTATCTCGAGTCAACAGGGCCTTGGCCATGGCGGCATTGCCGGTTCACTGTTCAACCTTTGGCCGCATTCAGGAAAGACGAGAGCGCTAGAAGAAAATCTAGTTTCCCGAGGATCGTATCGACCCGTTAGCTTTGCCGCCTAGAAGCTCATATTGAGGATTGGTTTCATGCCCCTTCTTGTTCATCCCTTGCCAGGCGTTGGCGCAGAGGTTGAGGGTAGCGACTTGGCTGGCAATTTACCGGTCGGCGAATTGGACCTGCTCAAGTCGGCCTTGGCGCGGTACGGGGTTTTGTTCTTTCGGGACCAGAATCTTAAAGAGGCTGACCATATTGCGCTCGCCAAATTGTGGGGTGAAATCAATATAAACCGCTTTTTTCGCGCTCATCCGGACCATCCGGAAATTGCTCTGGTATTAAAAGAGCCAAATCAGCAAGATAATATTGGCGGCGGTTGGCATACCGACCACTCCTACGACCTAGTGCCGGCACTTGGGTCCATCTTGGTCGCGCGCGAGCTCCCTCCCTTTGGAGGTTCGACCGTCTTTGCCTCCATGTTCCGGGCCTATTCAGCCTTGTCGGAGCCTCTAAAGCGCCGTCTGGTTGGACTACGCGCAGTCCATTCGGCGCGGCATGTGTTTGGAACTCAGGCGGCACAGCGCCGCAATTCCGATACGCGCAATGGCCGCATCGGCAATGCAAGTGCGGCGGATAGCCTGGACGATGTGACCCACCCGGTCGTCATCAAGCATCCGGTAAGTGGCTTGCCAGCCCTTTATGTCAATCCAGGTTTTACAACCCATATTGAGGGCCTTTCCGATCGGGAGTCGCGAGACTTGCTGGATCTGTTGTTTGCCCACTGCCAGGATTCGCGTTTCCAGTATGAATTTCATTGGACCCAAGGGTCTGTCGCGTTTTGGGACAATCGTGCGACCTGGCATTTTGCGCGCAATGATTATTCCGGCTATCGGCGCCTCATGCACCGCATCACGCTTGAGGGGTGTCCGGTTGAGGCCGCTCCATTCCATCTGGCTAGGGCATTAGCTTAGCTTTCACAGAATATGCGGTAGCCGCGCCGCGAGTTACCGATGTCCATAGTTATATTATTGATTGTTATGTATAATAATTCATACTCCGCTTAGTAAAGCGGTGATTTAGGTATTAGATTTTATATAAGGAACGACAATTCATCTGTGTGGTTTAATCCTAGCGATTTGATAGGATTTTGGGGTGAAGCTGGTTTTGCTTCTGTCCCCCCTCGGGACGTTTCCTCCCTGTGAAACTGGCCGTCCCCTTGGGGACGGCCTCCTTTTTGCCCGTTAGTTTAGGGTTTGCATTATGATGAGTGATACGCCGCCAATTCTGATCGTTCCAGGCTTGGGAGACTCTCCTCCCGGCCACTGGCAAGACCTTTGGCTCCGGCGCGTTCCTAACGCAACAAAGGTGGAGCAAGACGATTGGGATGATCCTCACCTGTGCAAATGGCTAAGTAATCTGTCGGCGGCGCTCGAGCGCTTTCCAGGCGCCATCCTGGTCGGCCATAGCTTGGGCTGTTCGGCAATCGTCCGGCTGGCTGTCCTGCCCGCCGCGCGGTGGGTTCGAGGCGCGCTTTTGGTTGCGCCACCCGATCTTGAATTGCGCACGCCCATCCAGGGGCGGCTGGCCGATTTCGCACCGATGCCTTTGACACCCCTGCCCTTTGCCGCCTTGGTCGTTGCAAGCGCTGATGATCCTTATGTCTCCTTGCGCCGGGCGCGCGTTTTTGCCCAGGCCTGGGGGGCTGAATTGGTGTCCTTGGGCTTGGCTGGCCATATCAATATTGCTTCGGGTCATGGACACTGGCCGTGGGGTCAGGAGCTCTTGAGGTCATTGATTGAGCGCAGCCATACCCAATACGTTGCCTAGTCATTGGCTAACCTTGAGCCGCAATCTTGCTGCGACTTGAAACGCTAGTCACAGGCCCGGCATTTTCCGATTTAGCGGCGATTGCCAATGGGGTATGCGCCAATCTAAACAAGCTGGTGAACGAACCACTTTGATAATTCTCTCAGTCGGCAGTTTGGCGCCCAAGATATCATCCCAGCACTATTGACGGCGTGCACCCGAACATTAGCCTCAGGGCTTTCACCGTCGCTGATCTGGGGGGCATATGACCGCGGCGCTTGAGATCGTAAAACTCTCCAAAACCTACAGGCTGCCTGCCGTGGATGAGCTGAGCCTGACCATCCCGAC
>JBILKO010000059.1:0-14991 GCA_044376615.1 Caulobacteraceae bacterium | reverse complement strand
TTCGCCGCGCATCTCGGCCTTGAAGGTGCAGCCGACGCCGCAATAGGCGCAGGTGGTGATCAAGGAATGCTCGGGCTGGCCAATCTCGATCACCGATTTCTCGGTCAGGGTTGCGGTCGGACAGGCCTGGACACAGGCGCCGCAGGACACGCATTCAGAGTCCATAAAGGCCTCATCCATGCCCGCCGCCACCTTGGACTCAAAGCCCCGGCCCTGGATGGTCAGGGCAAAGGTGCCCTGGACCTCGTCACAGGCCCTTACGCAGCGCGAACAGGCAATGCATTTGGACGGATCAAAGGTGAAATAGGGATTGGAGGCATCGGCCTCGGCGCACAAATGGTTCTCACCCTCATAGCCATAGCGCACATCGCGCAGGCCAACCTCGCCCGCCGTGTCCTGCAATTCGCAGTCGCCATTGGCGGCGCAGGTCAGGCAATCGAGCGGATGGTCAGAAATATAGAGCTCCATCACCCCCTTGCGCAGGGTCCGCAAGAGCGGGGTCTGGGTCTTGACCACCATGCCCGGCGTCGCCGGCGTGGTGCAGGAGGCGGGCGTGCCATTGCGGCCCTCAATCTCGACCAGGCACATGCGGCAAGAGCCAAAGGCCTCGAGGCTATCGGTCGCGCACAGCTTGGGCACCTTGACGCCCAGATCCATGGCCGCGCGCATGACCGATGTGCCCTCGGGCACGGTCACTTCAAACCCGTCAATGGTCAGACTGACCTCGCGCTCGGCCTTCGAGGCGGGCGTGCCGTAATCGGTTTCCTTGATCAGGTGCATGCTGGTCATGTCCTATTCCGCAGCCTTAGTTACTGGTTCTGGCCTAGGGATAAAGTCTAGCGGAAAATGCTTAACTGCGCTCATCACAGGATATGGCGTAAACCCGCCCAAGGCGCAGAGCGATCCGAATTTTAAGGTCTGACACAGGTCTTCGAGCAGGACCATATTGGCCTCAGGCTTATCGCCCGCCATGATCTTGCCCAGGACCTCAACCCCGCGCGTTGAGCCGATCCGGCAGGGCGTGCACTTGCCGCAGCTTTCAATGGCGCAAAATTCCATGGCAAAGCGGGCCTGGGCCCCCATCTCGACCGTGTCATCAAACACGACAATACCGCCATGCCCGATCAGGCCATCGCGCGCGGTAAAGGCCTCATAGTCATAGGGCGTATCAAACAGGCTGGGCGGGAAATAGGCCCCCAGGGGCCCGCCGCACTGCACCGCCTTGACCGGGCGACCTGAGGCCGTGCCGCCCGCCACCGTCTCAATAATCTCACCCAGCGTAATGCCAAAGGCGGCCTCAAACAGGCCCGTATGCTTGGCATTGCCCGCAATCTGGATCGGCATTGTGCCGCGCGAGCGGCCGAGGCCAAAATCGGCATAGGCCTTGGCCCCCTTGGCCATGATGACCGGCACGCTGGCCAGGGACACCAGATTATTGATCACGGTCGGCTGGCCAAACAAGCCCTTATGCGCGGGCAGAGGCGGCTTGGCCCGGACCATGCCGCGCTTACCTTCTAGGCTTTCAAGCAGGGCGGTTTCCTCGCCGCAGACATAGGCCCCGGCCCCGATCCGCAATTCCAGATCAAAGCTGCGGCCTGAGCCGAGCACGCTATCGCCCAACAGGCCCGCCGCCTGCGCTGTCTTGATTGCCGCGGCAAAGCTGGCATTGGCATGGGGATATTCAGAGCGCGAATAGACAAAGCCCTTGGTCGCCCCGACCGCCAGCCCGGCAATAATCATGCCCTCAATCAGGCAAAACGGGTCGCCCTCTAGGATCATACGGTCGGCAAAGGTGCCGCTATCGCCCTCGTCGGCATTGCAGACAATGTATTTGCGGTCACCCTTAGCCTCAGCCACGGTCTTCCACTTAATGCCCGTCGGAAAGCCCGCCCCGCCCCGGCCGCGCAGGCCAGAGGCCGTGACCTCGTCGACAATCGCCATACCCTCCATGGCCAGGGCCCGTTTCAGCCCCTCCAGCCCGCCATGAGCGCGGTAGTCGTCTAGCGATTGCGGATCGACAAGGCCGCAGCGGGCAAAGGTCAGGCGGGTCTGGCGCGCCATAAAGGGATGGTCTTCAGGCCGACCAATGCGCAGGGCGTGATCACCGCCGCTCAAAAGACCTGCTGCCAAGAGGCCAGGCACATCGCGCACCGAAACTGGGCCATAGCCGATCCGGCCCTTAGGCGTCTCAATCTCGATCAAGGGCTCAAGCCAGGCCATGCCGCGCGAGCCGGTGCGGATGATCTGGACCCCTGACCCGGCCTGAGCCGCCAGAGCCGCGGCCACCGCATCGGCCCCAACCGCCAGGGCCGAAACATCCTTGGGCACAAAGAGGCGGATCATGCCCCCGCCTCCTGGGCCACGGCCTCAATCAGGGCCATACCGTCCAGCCGACCAAACGGCTTATCATTCACAAGCGCCGCCGGGGCCGTGGCACACAGGCCCAGGCAATAAATCGCCTCGACCGTCACCTGGCCATCCTTGGTCGTCTCGCCCCAGTCAGTGCCGAGCGAGGCCAGCAAGAAATTGGCCGCCTCACGCCCGCCCATGGCCTGGCAGGCCTCAGCCCGGCAGACCTTGACCACGGTCTTGCCCGCCGGGACCGCGCGAAAATCATGATAGAAACTGACCACGCCATGGATCTCGGCCCGGCTGCGGTTTAAGGCCTTGGCGATCAGGGGAATGGCGGCCTTGGGCACATGGCCAAACCTGGCCTGCAAGGCATGCAGGATCGGCAGGGCCGGGCCCTCCAGCGCCAAATGCTCGGCAATAATCTGTTCGGCGACCGCCGCATCAAAGTCCAATGCCAAACCCTCGACGAGACCAGCACCCCCGCCAGCCCCCAATGCCCTAAACTAGGCCAACTGTGTCCAACGTCACGCCCAAACTGACAATTAGCAATTAGGGGTCATGCCAAAATTCGATGGGCCTAGGATTTGGGCGCTGATGGCCTGGTCAGGCGCTCAAGCAGGCCACGGGCCAGCTCGTATTCGCCGAGGATCGCAATATCGGCGCCAAGAGCGGTCAGATGCTCAACCTCCTTGTCGGTATGGGCGCGGGCCAAGACCGACAAGGCGGGCTTGGTGCGATGGGCCTGTTCGACAATCTGCCCAGCCTCAAAGGCATTGGGAATAGCAACCACCAGGCTGGTCGCCTGGACCAGATTGGCGCGGCGCAAAACCGCTGGGTCAGCGGCATTACCGGCTATGGTCGCAAAGCCAGCCTTTTGCGCCTGGCCAATCGCGTCATCACTGTGATCAATTACCAGGACCGATACGCCGGCCTTAGCCAGGCCATCGGCAACCGTCGCCCCGACCCGGCCAAACCCGACCAGGACGGCGTGTCCCGTCAGGTTTGAAATCGCATTTTCTGCTGTGACCACCGCCAGGCTGGTTTTGGGGCCCTCTTTTGCCTTGGCAAACCGGATGGCAAAATTGACCAGCAATGGATTGACCACGATCGACACAATCGCGGCGGCCAAGATCAGGTCCCGCCCTTGTTGCGGAAGGACACCGAGGGCAACACCCAGGCCCGAGAGAATGAACGAAAACTCGCCAATCTGCGCCAGGCTGGCCGCAACCGTAAACGCCGTCTCCCCTTTGCGCCGTGCCAGATGCAAGAGGGCGAGCGAGACACTGAATTTGCCGACCAGAATGATCGCTACAGTCGCCAGTAGCGGCCAAGGGTGGGTAACCACCACGCTTGGATTGAACAACATTCCAACCGAAACGAAAAACAAGACCGCAAACGCATCGCGCAAGGGCAGAGTCTCCTCGGCCGCGCGCTGGCTAAGCTCAGATTCGCTCAAGATCATGCCGGCAAAGAACGCGCCCAAGGCAAACGAGACCCCGAACAAGGCGGCCGCGCCAAAGGCCACGCCCATGGCAATGGCCAGCACGGCAAGGCGAAACAATTCACGCGACCCGGTATTGGCGACATAGTGCAAGACGCGTGGGATCAGCTGCTTTCCAACAATCAACATGACCGCGATAAAGCCGCCAACCTTGCCCAGGGTCTGGGCCAGCGAGATCCAAACCTGGACATAGCTCTGATCGGGCTTGCTCAGGGCCTGGGCCAGGACTGGCAAAAGCACCAGGGCCATGATCATGGCCAGGTCTTCAACGATCAGCCAGCCCATGGCGATCCGGCCGCGCTCAGTCTGAACAATGCGGCGGCCTTGCAGGGTCCGCAGCAGCACTACGGTACTGGCGACCGACAAGGACAGGCCAAACACTAATCCGGCGGCGATGGACCAACCAAAGGTCCGGCTAAGCCCAAATCCAATGGCGGTTGTAATTGCTATCTGCCCGAGGGCACCGGGAATGGCGACCTTGCGTACCGATAAGAGGTCTTTCAGCGAAAAATGCAGCCCGACCCCGAACATCAATAGGATGATGCCCATCTCGGCCAGTTCATTGGCCAGCTTAGAATCCGCTACCCATCCCGGCGTAAACGGGCCAACAACCACGCCCGCCAACAAATATCCAACCAGGGGCGACAGCCGAATACGCTGCGCCAGCAAACCCAACACAAACGCTATGCCAAGCCCCACCGTAATGGTCGCGATCAAGGGCGTTTCGTGCAAGTCGGTGGTCCTTCTAACGCGGTTTGCCTTTTATAGCGCAGTCTAAGTCTTTCGCAGCCGCAAACACGGCGACCCTAGTCCTCGGTCCCGGCCGGTACGATTTTTGGCGCTACAACTGCCATAAGGCCGACAAGCAAGGCCGCCCACCAAAGGGCTGCTAGACCAAGGGCGTGATAGGCACTAGCCCCAATACAGGCCCCAATCAGCAGGCCAAACCAGAGCCAGAAATAAGGAATCCAGGCCCAGGCCGGACCGCCAAATAGGGCCAGAGAAATGTTTTGCCCGAGCCTTACCAAGGTTCCGGTCATATAGGTCAAACCGATCCTGACCTCGCCATCCTCGGTAAAGACTGCATTCTCAGCCCCCATAGCAACCGCCATAAGGGCCACAGCCGGGATTTGGATACCGCGCGCATTAAGACTGGCTGCGACCGCCAGAAGTACCGCCACCAGCCCTAAAACCGCAGAGCGCCGTAGTCGTCTGGCCCAATGGCCTGCGACCGACCCGCCGACCACACCGGTCAAAAAGCAAAGGATCAAGCCTGCCGCAATCAGACCACTGCTTGAGCCCTGCACCCACCCCACCCCGACCCGGGTTGAATTGCCGCTCATGAATGAAACAAAAAAGCCGCGCGATTCCATAAAGCCAATCGCATCGACATAGCCCGCCACAGCCGACAAACAGGCCGCGAACAAACGCATTTTCCGATCAAAACGGGTCATGACCCGCGCACTATGCGCCCTGGCGGGTGTCCTAGGCAAATCCTTGGGCGCTAGCTGATGATTATGGATAGCGAGGCCGGGCAAAATCCTTTGGTTTGCGTTGGGAGTTAGTCAAGCTGGCCCTGCCCCGCTGAAAATGGGTGCCAAAAGCGTTTCCCTTCCCAATCATCTAATTTCCCGCATAAAGTCATCGGGTGAGCGAATCTACCTTCCATCGCAGGGATAAGGCCTGGCCATTGAGCGACAGGTTGAACGGTGCATTGGGTGGTGATGTGAAACGATCACCAACAGCCTCGCCGCCTGTTCGAGACATTAGGCTTCCCAATGAGCATTGACGATCGGGTCATATCAATGGGTGAGGGCCTTGCCGCGATCCCAGAACGGCTCCTTCTTGCCCACGCGCGGGGGGAAGTACTGTTCATTTGTGGGGCGGGTATATCCCAGCCAGCGCTTCCCGGTTTTCGCGAACTTGTAAAAGACATTTACAAGACAGTCGACCCAGTAGTTCACGACGAAATCTCGAAAATCCCTGATGATACAACTTACAATTGGGAAATAAAAAATGATAAACTTAATGATAAGCAGAAGGCGGAGGTAAAGCGTTTTATAAAATCTGACTTCGACGTCGTACTCGGTATGCTTGAGCGACGCATGGAAGGTAGAACTGATTTGAATAGCGTGGTTCGAAATGCAGTAATTGACCGAATTAGATCAAGGCAAACTGATAAAGACGGTAAACTCGCCGTCACGCCAATTCACCAATCTATTGTTCGGCTTTCCGATAGGGGTGGTGCCTCCGCCATTGTAACCACAAATTTTGACTTACTCCTCGAGGGAGCTGCAAAACAACGGCGTACACCACTTCAAACTTATTCGCTCAATTCAATTCCTAGACCGACTCGGAATTTAGCGTTTGCTGGTGTATTTCACATTCACGGCGCACTAGGGCCAAAGTATCGTAAAATATCCGACCTGATAATTACAGATCAGGATTTCGGAGATGCATACCTTCGCCAGCGCAATGTACCTGATTTCATTTATGATTTAACCCGCCTTTTTCACCTCGTACTTGTTGGCTACAGCGCCAACGACCCTCCGATGAGGTATCTGTTGAATGCAATAGCGAGTGACGAAAACAGATTCCCTGACATAAAAAAGCGATTCGTTTTCACGCCTGCCAGCGCTACCGACCCCGTCGCGCTCGAAGATTGGAAAGCACGCGGCATACTGCCGATCGAGTATGATAACCCTGACAATCGTCACGACGCACTTCGTGCCACACTAGAGCGGTGGGCGAAGTTGTCAGCGCATAACAAACAACCTTTTCAGGTCAAGGCGGAACTCCGGCGAATTGTAAAGAAGCCGCATTCAATGACTGAGTTTTCTGACCGAGATCTCTTCGACCATCTATTTCGCCGAGACCGTGGCAAGCGCGCAGAATTGGCCGCATTCGTTTCGGAACTAAAGGCCGACATATCCTGGCTAATTGCTATTGCCGATGTATGCCGGGAAGATGAGCAGGATCAGTAGATATGATCCGACACTCAGCCCATCTTGATAAGCGAGACGTCGATGCGTTCAAAACCATCCTAGCTTTTCTACGCAATCGCCTTGCGGAGCAAGGAACAATCGACTGGGCACTTTCGCTCAAGCCCTGGCAACGGATCGAGCGCTTGGCGGTTCAGGACCTGTTGACTGGCCCCGGCGCGCGCGTTCTTGCGGAGCCATGGGCCTCGGCCTGGCGGCTGGTCGAAGAAAGCTGGTCAAAGCTGCAACTTGAAGAGCCAGATTGGTTTGGCCCAATAGGAATTCAGAACCGGTTGCAAGACGGCGATCGGTCCGGGGCACTGGTGGCGTCGATCGTTGAACTCGTCGCACCACGGCTCGGGGTAGAAGCACTCGAAACGTGGCGATGGAACTACATCAAGAAGCCACCCAAGCCGAAGAGGGTTGAGCAAATTCTTTCAGCCAACCTAACGAGCGGAGATCTGGCTGACTTGACCATGCTCGGACTCCCGGCGCTTAATGATAATGATATCGCTTTCCTAAAATCACTGGCCAATGCGTTAGAAGTGGCCGTCAAGAACGGCCTGAATATCGCAGCACGGCTCGGATGGGACGACCAAAAGCAGCCAGGGAAACTCGGTAGTCTAGGGCGTGTCTATTATGTGACTAATGCCCCAGGCGCGGACGAAGATGGTGATCCAGATGCATACCGTGGAGGTATTGCACCATCCGTGAAACTGCTGCATGCCGTCGTGGCGCGGATTGCCGAGATCCAACCGGATGCCGCCCAGTCGTTCATTATACGTTGGCAGTTAGAAGCGTCGTCTGTCTTTGTCCGGCTTTGGTCCGCAATGGCCCGCAGCAGTAAGCTTGTTACAGCTGACCACGTCGCATCATTTCTCACGTCAGTTGATGACCGAAAGTTCTGGGACATACAGTTGTTTCCAGAGATTGCCGAACTTCGCGCCATTCGCTTCAAAGAGCTGGATCGTGCCTCACAAATCCGAATAGCTGCTCGCCTCCGAAAGCAGCGGCCGCGCAAACACTGGCCCAAAAAAATGGTCGGGGTGGATATGGCCGAAGCGCGACTTTACTCGACGGTTCGCGAGCTTCGACGTATTGAAGTTGCAGGCGGTGAACTACCAAGCCGGACAGAAAAATGGCTGAAATTACAGCTACCCCGGTTTGCAGTATTGACACTGATGGAGATCGACACGGACTTCGCTAAAGGCGCTACCGGCCATCTAGTCCTTCCCAATCCCGATAGCCGGTTTGACAGTCTGCACGGTGATGCACGCCTTAGCACGCTCGAAACAGCACTGGCAACCGGCCGTCGTAGCTGGCCCGACGGACCTGCTGAACGCGCTAATGACTGGATCAATCAACAGGGTAATGCCGAAAAGTTGCTTGCCGATCTCGAGGCCGTCGAAAACGGAGGCGACCAGTTCCCGGAGGTCTGGAACCGCTTTGGTTGGGCGCATAGACCAATCCAGCAAGAAGGTGATGACGCGTCAAAGGAGGCGCTATCAGGGTCGACTAAGCGGGTTATAGGGTTGCTTGACCAGCTAACCGACCCAACGCTTTTGAGTGCGATTGAGGGTATATGTGCCTGGCTAGACGCTTGGGACCAACAGGTCGTTGAACTACCCTCGGTCTTAGCGATTTGGCTTCGTCTGTGGCCAATTGCGGTGGCGGTCACAAACCAGACGCCCGAGAATTTGGACGCTGAAGACCTTAATGTTACCGCGCGCTCAACAGATGATGAGCGCGAGCCGATGGACCTCGACACGCTTAATACGCCAGCTGGAAAATTGGTCGGTGTCTTTCTAAGGGCACGTCCCAGGCTCGAGGAAGGTGTACAAGCTTTTTCTGCCGCCTCAATAGAAAGGCAGATGCGGGACACAGTCATTAATGCAGTTGGTCGTAGCGGATTGATCGCAAAACACCGAATGATCGAGGAACTACCCTACTTTCTTAAAGCTGATCATGACTGGACCCAGAAACACCTTATAGCTCCATTAGAAAAGGAAGATGGTGCGGCCATTGCACTTTGGAGAGCGGTTGCAAGGCGCACTCATTTCACCAAGGTATTGGAAATCATCGGCGGGCGTATGTCTGAGCTGGCCAGTGATCGACGACTGGGCCGGGAAACGCGCCGTCGCCTTGTGTTTAGTTTGGTCATTGAATGCCTGCATGCCTTTCGCGAAAATCGCGAGCCTGCTGTCCCCTGTGAGCGCATTCAGCAAATGCTCAGAACAGTTGATGATGAGGTGCGTGCATCGGCAGCAAACGCGATCCAAATATTTGTTCGCGATCTTTCAGCGAAGCCGCCCGCCGACCAGTTAAGCAAGACGCCGGAGGAACTCTTCAGCAGTGCTGCATTACAGTTTCTTAGCAAGGTCTGGCCAAAAGAACGTTCATTAGCCACACCTGGGGTTAGCCGGGCGCTAGCTGATCTTCCCGCGACCTCGGGCGAAGCGTTCGCCGAAGCCGTGGCTACCATTGAGCGCTTCCTTGTGCCGTTTGATTGCTGGTCAATGATCAACTACGGCCTCTATGGCGATGTAGGCGGAACAAACAAGTTAGCGATTATCGATGATCAGGCAAAAGCCAAGGCCCTGTTGAAGCTACTCGAACTGACAGTTGGTTCGTCGGAGGGCGCTGTTGTTCCGAATGGCCTCACCGACGCTTTGGACCAGATTAAATCCGTTGCACCGGATCTCGTCGAGTCTCCGGCCTTCCGCCGTCTCGCAACCGCCGCGCGGAGGTAGATTCAGAAGCGCGCGTGTCATCTCTAAAATCTTTAAGACAAAAATCCGTGGCTGGGGAACTAGGACTCGAACCTAGAACGACGGTACCAAAAACCGCTGTGTTACCATTACACCATTCCCCAGCAGGGGCCGCGGGCCTGGCGATTTCAAGAGCTTGGTCTTGGCCGGGCTTTGCGAGGAGAGCGATTTAGCCCAAGGCCCGCGCCATTGCAACTGTGCTTGCGGCGCTGAGCGGCAAACCCATAAAAAAACCCTGCGCGCCCAAGCTTGCGAGCCGAAATGCCCTGACTTATAAGAACCGCCTTGCGTCGGAGTGTAGCTCAGCCTGGTAGAGCACCGTCTTCGGGAGGCGGGGGTCGGAGGTTCGAATCCTCTCACTCCGACCAAATTTCCCGCCTAGCCTTGATCTCGCACCTCGCCATGCCCGGCCTAAGGGTTTATGGAAGACTAGGCTGGTTGCCAGTGGGCTAATGGGGAAATTTGCGTGAAACAGTTCATGATTACGGTGGCGGGCGTGTTTGTCGGCCTGATGCTGTTTTTTGTCGGCCTGCCCTTCGTGCTGATCACGATGGCGGCTGGCGCGGCCAAGCCGGCGGCAACCCCGGCCCATAGCGTCCTTAAGTTGGACCTGCGCCAGTCCCTCACCGATCAGACGGCGCAAAGCCCGTTTGCGGCCTTTAGCGGCGGCGGCCTGTCGGTCATGGGCATTGTCCAGACCCTGCGCCATGCCGAAACCGACGATAAGGTTAAGGGCCTATTGGTGCGCCTGCCCGATGTCGGCATGGCCCCGGCCGCGGCCGATGAGCTGCGCCAGGCCTTTCGCGCCTTCCGGGCCAAGGGCAAGCCGATCTTGTCCTATAGCCAGGGGCTTTATCCGTCGGGGGTTGTTACCTCGACCTATATGCTCGGCGCGGCCAGCAATAGTGTCTGGATGCAGCCTGGATCGTCGTTCGAGGTTACGGGCCTGAGCCTTGAGGACATTTTTTTCAAGCGTCTGTTCGACAAATATGGCGTCAAGGCCGAGTATGAGCAGCGCTATGAATACAAGAATGCGGTTAACCCTTACCTCTACAGCGACTATACGGCCGCGCATAAGCAATCGACCCTGTCCTGGATGACCTCCATCTATGACCGCGCCCTCAATACGGCGGCGCTGGATCGTAAGGCGAATGGCAAGTCGCTGCACAGCCTGATTGAGGCCGGGCCCTATTCGGCCAAGGAGGCGCTGGACAAGGGCCTAATCGATAAGCTGGGTCAGGTGAAAGAGGCCGAGCAATATATGCTGAAACAGGCGGGCGCAGATTCCGAGCTGGTCGATTTTGAGGATTATCAGTCCGGCGTCCTGCGCAGTGTCCGCACCCCCAATGCCCTGGACGGCACCAATCCTGCGATTGCCGTTATCACCGCCGAGGGGCCGATCATTACCGGCCACGGCGGCTCTGATAGCGCGTTTTCCAATGAACAAATCATCTATTCTGATGAGATCTCGGACGCCATTTACCAGGCGATCGAGGACAAGGACGTTAAGGCCATCGTCATGCGCGTCTCCTCGCCTGGCGGATCGGACACGGCCTCGGAACAGATCCTGGCCGCCGTGCGCGCAGCCAAGGCGGCGGGCAAGCCGGTCGTCGTCTCTATGGGCACCTATGCGGCCTCGGGCGGCTATTGGATCTCGTCCCAGGCCAGCGCGATTGTTGCCCAGCCCACCACCTTGACCGGCTCGATCGGCGTATTCGGCGGCAAATTTGCCCTCGGCGATGGCCTTGGCCGGGTTGGGATTGATGTGCGCCACACCACGGTCGGCGGTGAATTTGCCGGCATCTATGGCATGGGTGATGGCTTTAGCGCCAAGCAAAGGGCCGGTTTCGCCAAGTCGATTGACGCGGTCTATGACGGCTTTATTGCCCGCGTCGCTGAGGGGCGTAAGCTCAGCCCTGCCCGGGTGCGCGAAATCGCCAAGGGCCGGGTCTGGACCGGCGAACAGGCCCTGCAGCTCGGCCTTGTCGATCAGCTCGGCGGGTTTTATGACGCCGTCGATAAGGCCAAGAGCCTGGCCGGCCTGTCCAAGTCCAAGATCCGCCTGACCTTCCTGCCCACTCAACAATCGCCCTTCCAGGCGTTTGAGCGAGCCTTGGGCGTTAGCAGCACGGCCATGCGCACGACAGCCGCCGCGGCCTGGCTGCTCGGCGATCCTAGGGCACAAGGGGTGATGGACACCATGATGCAGGCCCGTCTGCGCGACCAGGCCCATGCCACGGTCCTAGCGCCGACTCCAGTGAACTAGGGCCTAAGACTTCAAAGGGCCTGATACTGGGTCTTGGCCACCATCATGGCGCTGACCATGTCGCGCTCGGCCAAGGTCAGGTGCGGGTTCCAGATGTCGAAGATCAGGATGGTGCGGGTCTCGTCGGCATCATTCCAGGCCTCATGCTCGATCGTATCATCAAACACCCAGGCCTGACCCATCTGCCAGCTGCGCTCGTCATTGCCGACGCGAAACCGGGCCGGTCCCGGCAAGACCAGGGGCAGATGCACCAAGAGCCTAGCATTGGTCGAGCCCGTATGGGCCGGAATATGCGTCCTGGCCTTGAGCGATGAAAACACCGCTGTCGGCGCAAAGCCGGGCTGATCGGCCATGGGCAGGCGCTCGAGCACAGCGGCCGTCTTGGGGCACAGCGCACAGGCGGCGGCCTGTTTTTGCCCGTCCTTCCACAGCCAGAACGAGCTCCAATCGGCGGAATGGTTCAGCTCACCCCACTGATTGACCGGCGCGCCAGGCGGAAAGGCGATATAGGGCGCAAAGCTGGACAGGTTCTTGGCCCGCAAGGCGATTAGCTCTTCGCGAATAATGTCCGTTGCGGCCTCAAGCTCAGCTAGCCAGGGAAACAGCTTGCGGTCATAAAACTGGGTCGCGGGCAGGCCGGGAAAATGCATGAGCAGGGGCTCTTGCACATAGATGCGCTTGCGTTCGGCAAAGACGTCCAGGCACTGGTCAAACCGCTCCAAAGCCTCTGGATCATATTGGGCGCGTTTGGATGCCAATTGTGTGCTCAAATATTGGCCTAGGGCATCACTATCGGCCGCAACTACCGCCTTGGCATGCGCTATAGGTGCCACAAGCGCAGGCGGGGTCTGATCGTCAGGCGGCGCCAGCTTTAGCGCGTTCTTATAGGTCTTTGCGGCCTCGTGGGTCTTGCCCATCCGCTCCAAGATCGCGCCCTTGGATAGAAGGGCCATGAACTGATAGGGGTCCAATTGTAGCGCTGCATCCAAAGCCTCAAGCGCCTGGGCGAAATTGCCCATCATTCGATGCGCCAGGGCCATGTTCAGTTTGATATCAAGCTGAGGACCCAAGGCCGCCTCGGTGTCCACCAAGACCTTGAGCGCCGATCCGGGATCACCGCGTTTTAAGGCGTCCAATGCGGGGGCCAAGAGGTCGTTTAGCTGTGCCTGACTGGTCATAAGGTTTCCTGGATCAAGGGACCGTGCTCATCCTAACAGCAGCCCAGGCAACAAACAAAAAAGAGGCGGCAAACCCGAAGGTCTGCCGCCCCAATCTTGCCTAATCTGATGAGATTAGAAGTCTAAAGTCACGCCAACAAACACATAACGGCCAAGGGCGTCATAGGTTTGTGGGTAGGTATTGCCGTTTCCGGTCGTACCAACCGAATAGTTCAACGGCGGGTCACGATCGAGAACATTGTTCACACCGGCGCGGAACGAGGCCGTATCGTTCACCTTCCAGTTGCCAGACAGGTCGATATAGTTCTGGGCATCGAACTGACGGTCAATGCGTGTGGACGCTTCGCCGCCGGTATAGAGATCGACCTTACCATAATACCGCCAGGTCACGGACAGATCCGCATTCCAAGGGGTCTGCCAGTTTGCGCGGAAGCGGTGACGCCACTTGGGGCTCGGCGCGGTCGTGATGCTATTCGATGAGGAGCAGATGCTCCCGAAATAGCCCGCACAGTCAAACTTGGCGATAACTGGGTTTGGCTCAGTTTCCAGCTTCTGCAGCTTGGTACCCGTCAGGTTAAAGTTCAGGCTGCCGAGAGATTGGATAACTTTGATCGGCTGGTCTTCGAGATTTAACCGGTAATTGGCATTAACGTCAAAGCCGGTCGTCTTAATACCGCCAATATTGGTATTAGTGTCTTCAACATAACCGCCTGCCGTCCAAAGTTGACCACCGGCATTACGCTTTATTTTCGAACAGCCAATAGCGAGGTTCTGCACGTAGCAAGCGTTGATCGCGTTTTCCGCACCGAAGGTGGAGATCGTGTTATCAACCGCAATATCAAAATAATCGATGGTCAGGTCAAAGTTCGGAATAAGGCTTGGTGTCAGAACCACGCCAAAAGTCTTAGTCTTGGACTCTTCCGGCGACAGATTGGTGTTACCACCCTGCAGCAGTGTGTACTGGTTGGCACTATTGTCCAGGGCTTGAGAGCCATAACGCGCGGCGGGGACGCCGGTTGCCAGGCACTGAGCCAAGGTGGCGGTCTTTGCCGTGCCGCAAGGATCAGCCACCAGATCGAACAGGCCTTCACCTTGTGGCAAGTAGGACTCAATCACATTCGGCGCGCGGATGGCTTGCTGATAGCTAGCGCGGAAGCGGATATCGCTTGTGGGTGCCCAATCTCCGCCGATCTTATAGGTATCGGTGTCGATGCTGCCGGAATAGCTGGACCGGCGATAGGCGACGTCAACCGAGATAGCCTTGGCCAAAGGCTTGTCGCTGACAAGCGGGATCTTGCTTTCGGTAAACAGTTCATACACCGAGGTCGAGCCGCTCAAGCCCCTGGTAGGTCCACCTTGGCCCGCGCCGTCGCCGGTCGCAAATGCGGTGTCAACTTCACTGCCCAAGGTATCGCGGCGAATTTCGGCACCGAGCACAAGGCTAACGCCGGTATCGGCGAGGGGGCTCTTAAACCCATACTGGCCAAGATCGCCCGACACCGAGCCGCTAACCACTTGCAAGGTGGTGTAGCCGGTGCGGATCAGAGGGATCTGGACATAGGCAAGGGCTGCAGGCGTCACGCCACCAATCTTGAAGATATTGTAAGGGACGCAAGCCGGATCAGTGCCATCGACAACCGAGCGACAGGTCGGAACACCGCCAACGCTGACGACGTCCAGGGCCTTGGTCAGACGCGAGACCGAGAAGTCATTGCGATAGACCTGAGACAATTGCACCCGGCTGTATTCGGCATAGGTGTCATAGCTCCAGCCCTGGCCAATTTCACCCCGAGCGCCAATAACGGCGCGGTAGGACTGGAACCGGCGATCGTCTTGACGGCCGCCGCCTTCGACGTTACGGCGCAGGATGGTCAGATCCGTCGTAGCACCCGAAGCAATCATAGCTGCGCTACAGCCGATCGCCGTCTTTTGGCTGGCCGACAGG